>CALEJD010000020.1 GCA_937898195.1 uncultured Clostridia bacterium
CTTTGAAATGCCTGCTTTTGCAGCAACTGCTGCTACGAGTTCTGTCTTATTCATTTGTAATTCCTCCAAATAAATTTTTCTCTTTATTTATCCTAAAAAGGATTTAATCCTTTTTTGATACCTGTTTAGCCTTGTCCCAAAGTTTGTCAAGTTCTTCAAGACTTGTTTCTTTTATATCGAGCCCTTGCTCTTTTGCCATTTCTTCAACCTTCGAGAATCGGTCAATGAATTTATCAGTTGCGCCTGTTAATGCTTCTTCGCTATCAACTTTTATAAACCTTGAAACATTCACAACCGAGAAGAGCAAATCACCAAGTTCTTCACGGGCATTATCCACTACACCCATTAAAACTGCTTCTTTAAGTTCTTGGAGTTCTTCGCTGACTTTTTCAAATGCACCGTCAACAGAATCCCAATCAAAACCGACCTTTGCGGCTTTTTTCTGAACCTTATCGGCTCTCATAAGTGCTGGGAATTCACGTGGAATTGAAAGCATTGAGTCTGTCTGGCTCTTTTGTTGTTTGGTCTGTTTTTTAATAACATCCCAATTTTCAAGGACCTGTTCACTTGTTTCGGCATTAACGTCGCCGAAAACATGTGGATGACGTTCAATCATTTTCTTGCAGATTCCGTCAGCAACATCTGATAATTCAAACGAGCCTTTTTCACGCTCAATCTGAGTGTGAAAAACAACCTGCAACAAAACGTCACCAAGTTCTTCTAAAAGCCCATCACGGTCGTCTTTATTGATAGCCTCGATTACTTCATAAGTTTCTTCGAGAAAATCACGACGAATTGATTTGTGGTCTTGCTCTCTATCCCAAGGGCAACCATCAGGTGAACGGAGAATTTCGACAATATCGACTAAATCGTTAATGTCATAATTCTCTTTAAACTGAAAGTTATCAATCATTTCTGTCACCCTTTACACTTCATTATTTTACTCTATAAATCCATATTTTGCAAGTATTTTTGCAATTTTTTCTCCCTTTGGAAGCATATTTACATCATCTTTTGCTATTCCTTTGATTAAAAGCATGGAAATTAAGTAAACAAGACCACCAAAACCGATTCCCACGCCTAAACAAAGAATAGTTTTAAGTGAGTGACCTGCAAGTTGGAATTCTGGGATAAATCGGTTGCAAAGACCGAAAGATGTATAAGCGGCAAGTCCGCAAAGCACACCGCAGAATGCAGGTTTTATGAACACAGATATGAAATTGAGTTTAATCTTTGCTGTGAATATGAGAGCGCCCAAATTGATGATTACAATAATTGCATAGCAGATTATTGTGCCGATTACTGCGCCGTTTACATTGATACTTGGAATGGCAACAAGAATATAGTTTGCAACAAGCTTTGCTATTGCACCCAATGATAATGAGATGAGTGGGATTTTTGCACGGTCAAGTGCCTGAAGCATATTTGTCATTGGTTGTGACAAAGCCATCAAGAAAATTGAATAGCCATAAACTGCCATAACAGGCGCTGCGATTGAGATACCTGCTGCTGAATTACCGCTGCCATAGAATGCTGCGAGAATTGGTTGAGCGAGCACACCCATACCGATTCCGCAAGGCATTGCGATAATCATTGTTACACGAAGCACCGATTCAATTGAAACTTTAATCTGTTTTTTATTCTTTATCGCCCATGCTGCTGAAAGAGCAGGAATTGCGCTGATACCTAACGGCATTGTAATTGACGGAATTAAATTCTTGAAGTCAAGTGACAATGAATATGCACCATACAAGAAGTTTTTCACGTCGGCATCAAGCACATTTGCAAGCTCAACTGAATAGAGATTTCTTATATAATCCATATTGTTCACAATCATATGTTCAAGTCTGTTCTGAATTGTGATTGCGTCGATTAAGTTAGTAATACTGAACACCAATGAACTTGCAACAACAGGAATTGCAAATGTAATAAGTTTCTTTGCAACAACATTTGATTTTTGTGGTTTTGGTGCTGCTGCCAATTCTGATTTTGTGATATTATCCCCTTTAACTTTATAAAGAATAAAGAGATAAATCATACCCACAACTGTGCCGAGTGTTACACCTGCGGCTGCGGCGGCTGCGGCATAAGGATAGATTGCGCTTAATGCTTCTGTTTCATTTGCAACTGTTCTGCCGAAAACAGAAAGACCTGCTTCAAAACGAGAATAACCATAATTGATAACGAATTTTGCACAAACAAGGCCAAATGCCAATTTGCCAACTGCTTCAAAAACCTGTGAAATAGCCGTTGGTGTCATATTGCGAAGACCGTTATAATAGCCACGATAACTTGACATTACACAACAGAAGAAAATTGATGGTGTAATAACAAAAATTGCAGGGAGACCATCCATATTCTTTGCAGACAATGCATAAGGATATGCTAAAATCAGCATTGCCAAAGTGCCGAGAATACCCATAATCAAGAATAATCTCTTTGCAACTCTGTGAATGAGTTTAACATCTCTGAAATTACCCATTGCAAGTTGCTGTGAAACCATTTTTGAGATGGCAACAGGAAGACCTGCCATTGAAATTGTATAAATGGGGATATAAAGGTTATAAGCCGAGTCAAAATAACCGCGTCCAACTGTACCAATCATATTGGAAAGTGGGATTTTATAAATAACGCCGATTACTTTAACTATGAGTGTTGCAAGGCTTAAAACTAACGCGCCGTTTAAAAGACTTTGACTTTTTCTTTTCTTTTCTGCCAAGAGAGTAGCACCTACTTTCCTAAAAATTCTCGAAGAAGTGAATCTTCGGGTACTGATGAGATATTTATATCTTCAAATTTTTCTAATGCTTTGCAAAGTTTTTTTGCGTCGTCTTTATACTCATCTGAAATCTCACTTTCATAGAGTAATGGCAACGCCTGACTTTTGAGCACACAACTTTCATAAAGATGAATTGTGTTGACTTTTATATCTGCATTATCACGGAATGGGAAGAGATATTTATCTTCGCCCGCTGTCACATTACGCCAGAGTTTATATGTGTTATCAACTGTACTGTCACGGAATTTATAGTCTCTCACCATTCTGCGAACAAATCGCATATTTCTCTTATTGAGAATGATGTTACCCTTGTTATCATAAATTCGTGATGACACATTGATATATATTTTCAAAAGTTTTCCTTCTATTTTCTCGGTTATCACAGGGTTTAACGCGTGCAAACCTTCAATGATTACAACATCTTCTTTGCCAAGAGTGATTTCATTAAACTCTTTATCACTTCTCTTGCCCGTTGTGAAATCAAAGACGGGATTTTTAACAGTTTCACCCATTAAAAGACGATTTACACATTCTGTGAACAACTGAAGGTCAAGAGCATAAACGGTTTCATAGTCCTGAGTGCCATCGGGAAGATAAGGAATATCTTCACGGTTGAGATAGAAATCATCAAGACTTAAAACATAGGTTTTAACGCCCTTTTTATTGAGATTTTCGCAAAGCTTTCTCGCAGTTGTAGTTTTGCCCGCTGATGACGGACCTGCAAGCATAACTATCTCGCGTCCTGTTTCTTCAACAATGCGTTTTGCAATATCTTCGATTATGTTGTTATATCTCTGTTCGCATTTAAGCACAAAATCCGTGGGATTTTTCAATGCGTGTTCATTGATATATTCTAGATTATTATTGATATTAGCCATTTTACCACTCCTTAAGGATATGTAATGTAAAATTCGCTTATTCTATTCTTTCTTTCAACCAACTGGTCAAAACCCGAAATATATTCAAACGGGTATTTAAAATTGAAGATTCTCTCAATTTCGTCACCTTTTGGTGCTTTAAGTTTTGTAACAGCGCCACCGCCACAGGACAAAATTGTGTGACATTCTTCCATCATAAATATATTGTAAATACATTCAAAGTTTTCTTTACTCCAACCCACATTTTCCAATGCACCTGCAGATTTTGACTGACGATACATATAGTATGGGTGATAAACACCGTTTAACTTTTCATAGGTATAATCAAGCATTTTAGATGCATTATTTGCATTTTCTGTTGCGATTTTCGGTGTATTCTGACCGATTGTTGATGAGCGTTTAACCGCAAGAGTGTGCACGGTGATATTTTCAGGGTCAAGGCTCATTGCAGTATCAAGCGAATAGCAAAATCCTTGCACAGTATCAGTTGGAAGCCCTGCAATCAAATCCATATTGATATTATTAAGCCCAATTTTTCGAGCAAGTTCAAAAACCTTGATTGTATCTTCTGCCGTGTGTCGTCTGCCGACAGCTTCTAACACGCTATTATTAAAAGTCTGTGGATTAATGCTTATTCTGTCAACTGGACTATTTTTTATTACACGAAGCTTTTCTTCGGTGATGGTGTCAGGACGCCCTGCTTCAACTGTAAATTCACGGCAATTTGTCAAATCGAAATTCTTATCTATTGCACCGATTACCGTATCAATTTGCTGGGCAGAAAGCGTTGTTGGTGTGCCACCACCAATATAGATGCTTTCAAGGTTAAGACCGATATCCTTTGCGATTTTGCCCGTTATCTCCAACTCTTTTGTAAGATATTCCACATATTGTGGCAAGAGATTTCTTGCTTTGTCATTCTCGATAGAATGAGAAACAAATGAGCAATAACTGCACCTTGACGGACAAAACGGAATTGAAACATATAAACTGAAAGAATTGTCTTTTGATGTGCTGATTATTCTTTCTTCATAATCGGCAACTGTTCTTGCCAAATCGAACTTATCTTTTTTGACTAACAATTCATTTTTGAAATATTCTTCGGTTTTCTCTCTGCCCAGTTTCTTTTCAGTATTAATAAGCAGTTTTGATGGGCGCACCCCTGTGAGCACTCCCCATTTTGGCTCAAAGCCTGTGTATTCGCTAAAAAGTGCATATACCATTCTGCCCATTTGCATTTCGTCATCGCTACATCGTGGGGCTTTTAGAGTTTTACAGAAATCATTAAATTTTATTGTGACAATTATTTCATCACTTATCTCTGTAAGCAAATTGAAATCGTCTGTTTTCTCGTCACGAATCACCTGAATTTTAACATCGGGCATAAAAATACGGACGAGTTTTTCCATTTCATAATGGAATTTATGATTTATAACTAAAAGTTTCATTTTCTTCTAAATCGTGTTCGCATATAGCGATTATATTGTCTTTCAAAATCAAGGGTTGTTGAGTCATCGTGACCCGGATAAACCTTATAGTCACCCTCTAACTCACCGATTTTTGCAAGTGACATAAGTTCTGTTCTTGCATTGCCACCATAAAGGTCAGTTCTTCCTGCTGTGAGACGGAACAAGGTATCCCCAGAAAAAATTATTCTGTCGTCTTCGAAGATATAGCAAACGCCACCCTTTGTGTGCCCCGGTGTATGCAAAACTTTGATTTTTGCATTGCCGAGCATAATTTCTGTGCCATCTTCCACTAAAATATCGGCATACACAGGCTCGGTGTTTTCGCCATAATTCTTTTTACTGTCAAGAAGCATTTCTTCATCTTCTTTATGAACAACAATCTTTGCGCCTGTTTTCTCTTTAACAAGATTTGCGCCACCGATATGGTCATAATGCCCGTGAGTGATGAGAATATATTTAACATTTTTGTCTTCTATTTTCTCGATAAGACTATCTTCGCTCAAAGATGGGTCAATGACTGCAGTTTCGCCTGTTTCTTCGTCGGTGACTATATATGTGTTGGTTGCGAAATTATCGTCGTCTATTGCTAAATGTAATTTTACTGAAATCATATTTTTACTTCTTTCTCCAAAGTTCTGAGTCGTATAAAATTGTAACAGGACCGTCGTTTAACAAATCCACTTTCATATCTGCACCGAAAATACCTTTATAAACATTTTTGACTCCGTTTTCTAAAAGCTTATCGCAAAAATATTCATAAAGCTCATTTGCGTCAGTTGGTGGTGCGGAGCGGATAAATGACGGTCTGTTGCCCTTTTTCACATCTGCACAGAGAGTGAATTGAGAAATTGCAAGAATTTCACCGTCAACCTGCTTGATGTCTAAATTCATTTTGCCCTCATCATCTTCAAAAACACGCAAGGTGCTAGTTTTCTTTGCAAGGATTTCGGCATCTTCGCGAGTGTCATCATCCATTACGCCCAACAAAATCATATATCCTTTTTTGATTTGGGAAACAAGCTCACCATCTACGGTTACACTTGCTCTTGATACTCTTTGAATTACTGCTTTCATTTTATCTCTCCACTGATAAGATACCATCAATTTTATCTATTTTTGCGATAAGATTTTTAAGATGTTCAATACTTGCAACATTGACGGTGAGTTCAATAATTGTTCTGCCGTCTTTCATATCGTGGGTGCTGATATTTGTAATATTAACACGCATATTTGCAACTTGCATTGCAACTTCTGCCATAAGACCGATACGAGAAAGACAAGTGAGTTGAAGTGTTGCTTTGTAATCTTCTTTCACATTCTTATTCCAATATGCGTTAACCCAACGGGCAGGCTCGGCACAATTAGTCACATCTTTTGGCACATTTGTGCAATCACGTTTATGAATTGAAACACCGTGACCACGGGTGATAAAGCCGATAATTTGGTCACCAGGCAATGGATTACAGCATTGTGAGAATTTGATAAGACAGTTGTCAATACCCTCAACTGTAACACCGTCATTATTTTTCTTGTTATTGTTTTTAACTGGTACAACCTTGATTTCTTGACGGCTCTTGTCATAATTCTTCTGATATTCGTCTTTGATATATGGCATCATTCGAATAATTGAAAGTCCGCCATAACCCAAGGCCGCATAGAAATCGTCAACATTATCCATCTTCTGACGCTCGGCAAGTTTTTTGATAAACTTGTTATAATCTTCTTCGTCAAGACGGATATAGTTGCGTCTGAATTCACGCTCGACTTCTGCTTTACCTTCTATGATATTTTCTTCGCGTTTTTCTTTCTTAAACCAAGCACGGATTTTGCTTCTCGCCTGACTGGATTTTGCAATTTGAAGCCAGTCACGGCTTGGACCCTTGCCCTGTTGAGATGTGGTGAGAATTTCAACAATTTCACCTGTTTTTACTTCATATTCCAAAGGTACAATTCTACCGTCAACCTTTGCGCCCGTCATTCTGTGACCAACAGCAGAGTGAATTGCATAGGCAAAGTCGATTACAGTTGAGCCCTGTGGAATATTAATAACATCACCCTTTGGTGTATAAACAAATACTTCGTCAGGGATAAGGTCAGTTTTGATTGATGACACGATTTCTCGAGCATTGCCAGACTCCTGTTGTGATTCAAGCACTTCACGAATCCATTGAAGTCGCTCGTCAAAGCTCTTTTTACCACCCGAAACACCGAGTTTATATTTCCAGTGGGCTGCGATACCGTATTCGGCAGTTTTGTGCATATCCCAAGTTCTGATTTGCACTTCAAAAGGCACTGCTTTTCGACCGATAACCGTTGTATGAAGTGACTGATACATATTGGGTTTCGGTGTTGAAATATAGTCTTTAAATCTGCCAGGGAGTGGCTTATACATATCGTGAATTATACCAAGACAGTTATAGCAATCTATAACGCTGTCAACGATAATTCTAACTGCATAGATATCATAAATCGCGTCAAATTGTTTGCCCTGCATATACATTTTTCTGTAAATGCCGTGAACAGATTTAATTCTTCCGCTGATTTTTGCATTTGGAACAATTTCTTTTATTCTTTCTGCTATTTCTTCTTTTGTTTCGTTAAGGAAGTGTTCACCCGTTTTGTCAGGGTCGTTGATACGGTCTTCAATGGACTTATATGCAACTGGGTCAAGAAAACGGATTGCTCTGTCTTCTAATTCTTCTTTAACTGAACGGATACCCAGTCTGTGAGAAATTGGTGCAAAAATCTCAAGAGTTTCAAGTGCTTTATCCCTTTGTTTTTGCTCACCAAGATATTCAAGTGTTCTCATATTGTGAAGACGGTCAGCAAGTTTAACGATAATAACACGAATGTCTTTTGACATTGCAAGAAGCATTTTTCGAACATTTTCTGCTTGTTGTTCTTCTTTTGATTCGTATGAGTTGATATGCACTTTACCGAGTTTTGTAACACCGTCAACCAAAGTTGCAACTTCTTCACCAAAGTCTTCTGTAAGTTGCTCGATTGTGTAACTGGTATCTTCGACAACATCATGCAAGAGTGCTGCAACAAGAGATTGCCAATCCATACCTAAATCCACGAGAATATTACAAACTGCAAGTGGGTGAATAATATATGGCTCACCTGAACGACGAAGTTGCTCGCCGTGATATTCATTTGCAATTTTAAATGCTTTATCAATGACTACAAGTTCATCTTTGTTATGAATTGACGCAATTTTCTCGCGCAAGTCACTATAAATCTTGTTTACATCAGTTGCCATATTCACACCCCCTCTGCATCTCATTTAATTCTTTCAATATTTTTGAACTTGACAAGTCGGCTTTTTTGCCGTTGCCGTCAAAAATAAATGTTTCATTTTCTTTGCGGATAAGCCCTAATTCAACAAGCACATCAACAGACACTTGCATTGTGCAATATTTTTGAGTAGGACATTTCGCACGGATAAGCATAGTTTCAATATCGAAACTCCAGATATTATATGATTTCAAAAAGTTAAATACGCCAAGTAAAAATTCTCTTGTCGGTGTTAAGAATTTTGCTTCTTGTGGGTTTAACTTTGCGCGTCTTTTATATTTTTCATAAAGCTCCATAGATTTAAAGAGATTTTCTTCGTCAACACCAGAAAAACGAATGTCACGAATTTGCACACTGGCTTTTATTTCACCACGGAACTCATTTTTTTCAATTCTCACGGCAAGGTCAACAATATCACCCTCACGGAATGGGAAATCATTGAGACCGGCCCCAAATTTCATTGCAGTAAACTGTGTGTTTGCCTTTGTGAAACCAAGTCTTAAATGCTTGCCCTCACCAACAGGTTGAATAGAAGACAGGCGCACACCAAATATACCGAAAAGTGGTTGTGGATTACCTGCACCAAAGGGTTCAAGTGTTTCTAATGATTCAACAAGTGAAGCGTTGATATATGCTGGATTTAATTTGCAGTCCAACATTAAAGTTGGCACAGCATCTTCAATAGTCTTTGCATATTCGTTGATTGAAATGAAGAAGTTCTCAACATTTTCTCTCTTTATGCCAAGTCCCGCAGCCATAGTGTGCCCACCAAAATGAGTGAGCATATCTTCGCAAGACTTAATAGCATCATAAACCGAAAATCCGTCAATGCTTCGAGCAGAGCCCGTGCCCTCATCACCATCAAAAGTGATTACGATTGTAGGTTTGCCATATTTTTCAGTAATTCTCGCAGCAACAATACCGATAACACCGTGATGCCAACCTTCACCACAAACAACGATTACTTTTGAATGTTTAAGCATCTCGTTTGACTCAATGTGTTTAACGGCTGCTTCCATAATCTCATTTTCAAAATCGTGTCGTTTGCGATTACAAATATCAACCTGCTCGGCAACATCGAGAGCCATTTTTAAATCTTCACAAAGCAAAAGTTTAAGAGCAGTTTCAGCGGACTCAATTCGCCCTGCTGCATTAATCCTAGGTGCTAATGAATATGTTACGCCAACTGCATTAAGTGGCTTTTCGCTGACCCCTGCAATCTGACGAAGCGCATTGACACCGTTGCAAGGATTTGTATTAATTTTTGAAACACCATATTTCACGATTGCTCGGTTTTCGTCTTTTAAATCAACAACATCAGCAACTGTGCCTATTGCTATTATATCTGCATAATCATTCAATATTTCAGAATAGTCACCTTTTTCTAATGCGCAGACAACCTTGAATGCGACGCCAACACCTGCCCAGTCTTTAAAGTGGAGATTGCAATCTTCTCTGTGTGGGTCAACAACCGCGACAGCATCTGGCAAGGTATCCCCTACTTTATGGTGGTCAGTTACAACGCAGTCTATGGCGAGAGTTTTTGCATATTCTATTTCTTCAATTGCAGAAATTCCGTTATCAACAGTAACAATCAATTTAACGCCCTGATTAGAGAGCTTTTCAATAGCAGAGCAGTTCATTCCATAACCCTCTGACACTCGGTCAGGGATATAATACATTACATCTGCACCACGGGATTTAAGATATGAATACATAAGTGTTGTTGATGTTACACCATCGGCATCATAGTCACCAAAAACACAGATTTTCTCACTATTTTCAATTGCCTTTTCTATTCTCTCAACTGCTTTGTCCATATCAGTAATAAGATATGGGTCACAGAAGCAGAAATCGGGCTCAAAAAATTCTTCAACATCTTCATAGTCAGTAATGCCACGGGATGCTAAAATCAAAGACACAAAGGGGTCAAGACTATGACTCTCAGCAACCTGTGCTGCAAGGTCTTTATCAATATGCGCTGTTAACCATTTTTTACGGCTCATAAGTCTTGCTCCTTTCCTAAAAACTCAATATTTTTCTAAATTAAAATTATATCATTAAAATGTCTATATTTCAAGGGTTTACGTGACAATTGCAGGCACAATTGTCATCGATATAAATCTCTTCGAGATTTTCGATATATGTTATCACATTCGATATGTGCTACGCACTCGATATGTTCACTTCGTGAACAAGATTTATATCATATCGAGTTTGAGTGTTAACGAAAACATATCGATTTTACAAAGTAAAAATATCGAGCAATCAAAGATTGCATATCGACAAAAAATAAAGAAAAATTTAATTTATCGATGTGGTTTAGCATAAAAAGCACCCCACAAATTGTGAGATGCTTTGAGTTATTTTTCATTCTTTTCTTCTTTTGTCTTTTTTGAAATTATATATCGGGGTCTGCCTTTGACTTCTTCATAAATTCTTGCGATATAATAACCGATTATTCCAAGTGCCATCATAAGACTTCCGCCGATTAAAAGCAAAAGCAAAATAACCGTTGTAAAGCCTTCTGCTGATTGTCCTAACAAGAAGCGCACAAGTGTCTGAATTGACATACCTGCCAAGAAAATAAGCAGAATGCTACCGAATACAGTTATCAGTTGCAACGGCGCAGTTGTAAATGATGTTACATTTGAAATTGCATATTTTGTAAGCCCTTTAAGACTCCATTTGCTCTTTCCGTTTTCTCGGTCACGAACTTCAAATTCCACTTGGGTTGATTTAAAGCCAGACCAGAATGAAAGTGCTCTGAAAAATGTATTTCTTTCAGGCAAAGCGAGTAATGTGTCAATAACTTTTCTGTCAATGAGTTTAAAGTCAGATGTTGACTGCATATCAACGCCGATAAAATAACTCATAAGTTTATAAAAGCTCTTTGCGAAAAGTTTATAGAAAACAGATTCGTTGCCACGGTCTGATTTCACACCCTCAACGATTTCAAATCCCTCTTGCCAAAGAGAATACATCTCGATAATCTTTTCGGGTGGAAATTGCAAATCACAGTCGAGAATAACTGCACAATCGCCCTTTGCCTCTTTAAGACCTGCATAAATTGCTGCTTCTTTGCCGAAATTACGACTGAATGTAAGCCCTTTGACTTCGCTATATTTCTCGCTACATTCACAGATTTTCTCAAAAGTTTTATCTTTTGAGCCATCGTCAACAAAAATCAATTCACAAGGAATATTTTCATCTTTGAGAAGTTTTGTGACAGTTTCTGTTGCAAGTTCAATATTCAATTCTTCGTTATATGACGGAATAATTACTGAAAGCACTAACACTTCACTCCAAAATATTGATAACTATTTAAATATATCATTGAAACCTTGTTTTGTCAATGAAACCCACAGTCAAAAAAGTGTTGAAATTGCTTTAGTTTTATGATAATATTTATTTAATTATATATACTTTATATTGGGGGTATATTTATGAACAGAAACGGCTTGGCAATTATTATGGCAGGTGCTACCGGCACACTTCTAAAATCAGGAATGCCATCAGTTATGGCTGAAGTTATGGGCAAACCGCTTGTTGGTTGTGTTGCGTCATCTGTTATAAGTTCAGGAATTAAAAAAATTGTGACAGTTATTCCAGCGAAAGACAGTTATATCAAGAATTATCTTGCAAAGACTTTTCCTGAAAATTATATTGATACAGTTGAGCAAGAAACTCCACTTGGTACTGCTCACGCTGTTATGCAAGCACTCCCATATATTGAAGAAATCGCAAAAGAAGATGGTCATGTGCTCATCTTAAACGGTGACACTCCTTTCCTTGATGCTAACACAATTCACGGTGCGTTCACTCATCACCTTGCATCACATAATGACATTACAGTTATTACTGCAATTGTGGGTAAACCTTTTGGCTACGGCAGAATTATCCGCAACACTTCAAGGGATTTTGTCGGCATTATTGAAGAACAAGATGCAGACAGCGATGTTAAGAGAATAAATGAAATTTCATCAGGTACTTTCTGGTTCAAAGCATCAAAACTTAGAGATATTTTAAATCAGCTTCCACCAAGAGCAAACGGACATTATAACCTTGTTGATGCAGTTTCAATTCTCATTGAACTTGGCGCAAAAGCAGACACATTCTTCGCCCCTCGCTCTGATATTATCTTGGGTGCAAACAACAGATTGCAACTTATGGAACTTAACACCTATGCTAAAATGCAAGAAATTGAGTTCCACCTTTCTGCAGGTGTTAATATTCCTTATGCTGACGGCGTTATTATTGAGCCTGGTGTTGAAATCGGTATTGATACTCAGATTTTGCCTAATACAATTATCAAGGGTAACACAAAAATCGGCAAAAATTGCGTAATTGGTCCTAACTCAATTATCAGCGATAGTGTTATTGAAGATAACGCAAAACTCAACAATGTTCAATGCTATCAGTCAACTGTTAAAAGTGGTGCTGATATTGGTCCTTTTGTGCATATCAGACCTAATTCAGTTGTGGGTGACAATGTTCATCTTGGCAACTTTGTTGAAGTTAAAAACTCAAAAATCGACGAAGGCACAAAGGTTTCTCACCTTACCTATGTTGGTGACGCAGATGTTGGCAAGCGCGTAAACTTTGGTTGTGGCACAGTTACAGTAAACTATGACGGACGAAACAAGCACCGCACAGTTATTGGTGACGATGTGTTTATCGGATGCAACACAAATCTTATTGCACCTGTAGAAATCGGTGACGGCGCTTATACTGCTGCAGGCTCAACAATCACAGAAGATGTGCCTGAAGATTCACTTGGAATCGCAAGAGCAAAACAGGTCAACAAAATTGGTTGGCGCATTGCAAATAAAGACAAATACTCAAAATAAAGGAAATAAGATATGTTCAACAGATTCAGAAGACAGACAAGCACAGCGCCTACGGGTACGCCTGAGTATCTTGTTGTGGGACTTGGAAACCCCGGCAACAAATATACTTATACACGACACAACTCAGGTTTTTTGTGCTTGGATATGCTTTCAGATAAATTAAATATAAGAATTGACAGACTCAAATTCAAATCTCTTATCTGTGACACCACTATCAACGGTCACAGATGTATTGTGATGAAGCCACAGACCTTTATGAACAATAGTGGTGAAGCCGTTAGAGAATGTGCAGCATTTTATAAAATTCCCGCAGAAAAGGTTATTGTAATCTATGATGACATTTCTCTTGATGTGGGTAAACTTCGAATTAGAAGAAAAGGTACTGATGGCGGTCACAACGGAATAAAGAGTATTATTTATCACTTAAATTCTGACCAATTTCCAAGAATTAAATTAGGATGTGGTAAAAAGCCACACCCTGACTATGACCTTATTGATTGGGTAATTTCAGAATTCAAAAAAGACGAGTTAAAAGCGCTTGAGCCTGCACTCAGTAATGCTTGCAAGGCTCTCGAGCTTATGCTTGATAATAACATAGAAAAGGCAATGAACTTATATAATAGTTGAGGCAAAAACTATGTCCGCATTTACAAATGCAATTAAAAATTCTGCAGAATTTCAAGGTGTGCTGAACAGCTTAAAAAAAGGATTTCTTCCGCAAGGTATCTTGGGATTAACACCCGTTCAAAAGGCACATACAATTTCTGCGTTAGTGGGGGGTCTTGAAAAAAAGGCCCTTGTTGTCGTGCCCGATGATGCAACTGCTGTGCGACTTTGTGAAGATTTGACCGCTTTCGGCGTGTCTGCTTTGCAATATCCGTCACGCAGTTTTTCTTTTTATACAACCGACTCACAGAGCTATGAATATGAACAAAAAAGAATAAAAGTTCTTCGCCGAATGCTCGATAACCGTTGCGATATTGTGGTAGCAAGTGCAGAGGCATCAGTTTCATATACCGTGCCACCCGAAATATTAAGACAAAAGAGTGTCCTTTTAAAGAAAAACGAAGAAACAACTCTTGAAAATATAATTATGTCTTTAAACTGTGCGGGATATACCCGAGTTGACGCAGTTGAGGGCGTTGGGCAGTTTTCTGTCCGTGGTGGTATTGTTGACTTCTTCTCCCCTGACGATGAAGAGCCTGTGCGTATTGAACTCTGGGGTGACACAGTTGACACAATGTGCCGTTTTGACATAGTGTCGCAAAGACGAACAGTTAATATTGACGAGATTTTAATTGCACCATCAAAAGAGATTATTATTGATAATCCACAAGAATTAATAGAGAAAATCGAGAAACTTGGCAACTCAATAAGAGGCAAGAAAACTGATATTATCCGTGAAAAGCTCTATTCTGATATTGACCGTCTTAAAGGTGGTTTATCCGTTGGCTCTGCTGACAAATATCTACCACTTATCTATTCCCCTGCCACTATTTTCGACTATGCAAAGGATTATCTTCTCTTCTGCTTTGAAACGGCTGGAATCAAAGAAAAAGTTTCATCATCACAAAAACTTTTATATGAAGACATCAAGGCTTGTGTTGATGATGGTACACTTTGCAAAGGACTTGACAAATTCACTCTTACATTTAATGAGTTAGTTGAGAAATATGAGCAATTCGGCGCAACTTATGTTGATAATTTTGCTCGTGGTAGCTTTGATACACCTGTAAAATCACTCACCACATTCAATGGTGGCACTTTGCCTATCTGGAACGGCAAACTTGATGTGCTTATGGAAGACCTTAAACCCGTTTTGTCAAAAGACAGCACAGTTATTGTCTTTGCGGGTACTGAAAAAAGCGCTAAAAATCTTGCTGAAACTTTAACTGACGAAGATTTTACATCAGTTTATTTTTCACACATTCCTGCAAAATTTCCAAAGGGTGCAGTTTGTGTACTTGCGGGGTCACTCACATCAGGCTTTTCATTCCCACGAGAAAAACTCTATGTTTTCACATATTCAAAGGTTTATCAAACTAAGACAAAAAGACGAAATACAGGCTTTAAGGCAAGGGACACAATTCACTCTCTTGACGAACTCCGCAAGGGTGATTATATCGTCCATTCAATTCACGGTATTGGTATTTTTGACGGTGTTACTCAACTTGAAGCAAATAAAATTATAAAAGACTATATCAAAATCAAATATGCAAAGAGTGATGTGCTCTATGTACCCGTCACTCAGCTTGATTTGGTATCAAAATATATTGGTCCACACGAAGACGACGGCAAGGTATTAAAGCTTAACCGTCTTGGCGGTGGTGAATGGGAAAAGACACGAAGCCGTGTCCGTTCTGCCGTCAAAGATATGGCAGACCAACTGATTAAACTTTATTCACAGCGTTTGCACAGTGAGGGTTATGCATTCTCACCTGACATTGATATGCAATTGGACTTTGAGCGCCGTTTCGAGTTTGAAGAAACAGGCGACCAGTTGCGCAGTATTGACGAAATCAAGAATGATATGGAAAAACCATATCCAATGGACCGTCTTCTTTGCGGTGACGTTGGATTTGGTAAAACAGAAGTGGCACTGAGAGCTGTTTTCAAATGTATTGCAGATGGCAAACAATGTGCGATTTTAGTGCCAACAACTATTCTTGCACTTCAACATTATCAGACTATTTTAAAGCGTTTTGAAGGGTTCCCCATTGAAGCAGAAATGCTTTCTCGATTCAGGACACCAACTCAACGAGCAAAAATAATCAAGAGTATAAATGCAGGGTTTATTGACATTATCGTTGGTACTCATTCTCTTATTTCAAAGAATGTTAAATTCAAAGATTTAGGACTTTTAATTGTTGACGAAGAACAACGTTTCGGCGTTGCACAAAAAGAAAAACTTAAAGAGATGTTCCCGGGTGTTGATGTGCTCACGCTCTCTGCGACACCAATCCCCCGAACGCTTAATATGGCAATGTCGGGCATTCGTGATATGTCAGTTATTGAAGAAGCACCATCCGACCGTTTTCCTGTGCAGACCTATGTTGTTGAACACAATATGGCACTGCTTTGCGAGGCTATGGAAAAAGAGCTTCGCCGTGGTGGTCAGGTTTATTTCTTACACAACCGTGTTGAAACCATTGACGGTGTTGCACTCTCTATTCAAGAATTTTTGCCCGATGCACGCATTAAAACTGCTCACGGCAAAATGAATGAAGAAGAACTCAGCGAAATCTGGCGCGACCTTATGAATGGTGAAATTGACATCTTAGTCTGCACAACCATTATTGAAACAGGTGTTGATGTGCCCAATGCTAACACATTGATTATTGAAGATGCTGACAAATTAGGTCTTGCACAGCTTCATCAGTTGCGTGGTCGTGTGGGAAGAAGTGCAAGAAGGGCAAGTGCATATCTCACATATAAACGTGATAAAAACTTATCAGAAGTAGCCTATAAACGATTACAGGCAATTCGTGAATACACAGAATTCGGTTCAGGCTTTAAAATTGCTATGCGTGACCTTGAAATTCGTGGGGCTGGCAACCTTTTAGGCGCACAACAGCACGGGCACTTGGCATCAGTTGGCTATGATATGTATATGAAACTGTTAAGCGAAGCAATAAGTCAGGAAAAAGGCGAAAAGCCAAGGCAAAAAGAATGTCTTATCGACCTTCAAATCAATGCGCATATCCCTGACCAGTATATCTCTGCACTCTCTCAAAGACTTACAGTTTATCGAAGAATTGCAGATATCCGCACATTCCAAGATGCAGAAGATGTGAGAGATGAACTTCGTGACCGTTTTGGTGATATTCCACCATCAGTTGAAGGACTTATTGAAGTTTCCCTTTGCAGAAATACTGCGGCATCAACGGGTATTTTTGAAATTGGTCAGCGTGGGGATATAATTGCTCTTTATTGCGAAGACATTGACGCATCGTTGGTGCTTGATTTGTCATCAATTCTTCGTGGAAGAATTAGTGTTACTCAAAAAGGTAAAAAGAGCATAAATGTTAAAAAACTCGATAATCAGAATTCTCTTGACACACTCAAAGAGATTTTTGAAGCAATCGAAAGTATAAACGCATCAAGAAAAGGTGATTAAAATGATTGGTACAATCGTGAATACTTCAACCATACTCATTGGTAGTGTTGTTGGTAGTTTGCTCAAAAAAGGAATTAAAGAGAAATACACAAAATGCCTTATGAATGCAATGGGACTTGCAGCGGCAGGTATCGGTATAAACTCTGTTGTTCAGAATATGCCAAATAGCAAATATCCAGTTTTATTTATTGTTTCTCTTGCTCTCGGTTCACTCTTTGGCAATATGATTGACCTTGACAAGCGTTTCAATGCACTCACAGAGAAAAAAGGCAAAAGTGAGTTGGGCAAAGGCCTTTCAACTGCAATTCTTCTTTTCTGTATCGGCAGTCTGTCGATTTTAGGTCCTATAAACTCCGCACTTTATAACGACCATACATACCTTTTCACAAATGCAACTCTCGACCTTGTAACAAGTATGGTTTTAGCTTCTACTTATGGCATTGGCATAGCCCTTGCGGCGCCTGTTTTGTTCTGTTGGCAAGGCTCAATTTATTTGCTCGCTACTGTTTTAGGTGAATTTATGAGCCCTGAACTTATGTGTGAAATCAGCGTTGTTGGTGGTTTCCTTATAGCATCTTCAGGACTTGCAATTCTCGAAATAAAAAATCTTAAGACACTTAATATGTTACCTGCTTTGATTATTCCACCTGTTTGGTTTATAGTTTTGTGGGTAATTTCGTTGGTATAAATTCATTGAAATAATAAGTTTTATATGTTAAAATTATATTATAAAAAATATAAAGGGGTTTGAAAAATATGCTTTGGTTAGCTGTTTTCGGTATTGGTATTGTTGTTGGTATAGCAGATGTATTTTTGTTTGCCGATAATAAAAAGGTGGCAACTTTTATTAATTCTATTTTGCGCAACTTAGTTGTTGTAAATTCAACCACGTTTTTTGTTATGAAACAAGTGTTGAACGTAATCAATATTTTTGATACTTCCACTCACGGTCCAATTTATATTCTTAAATATGTTGGATTATCACTCGCAATTAGTGTTGCATTATTGTTCGTTACAGGAATTCTCAGAAATTCTTTTGCTTTTGAAAAATATGTTCCAAAACACCAAAAGAGTCATTTAGCAATAAAAATTGTTGCTATTGTTTGTTTTGCACTTGGCATTGCGGCTATAACAGGTACATTCTGGGGTAAAGAAGCATTTGGTGATTTGTCACCTGACCAGATTCTTATTAATCTTAACTCACCTACAGAAGGTACTGATGTTGGTGTATATATTTCTCTCTTTGAAGGTCCTGTGCTCACAACTGTATTTGCAACTGCACTCTTTTCTCTTTTAGTTTTTGCAAACAGAAAATTTACATATAAAAAGAACGAAAAAACTTTTACCATTCTTCCACTTATTGCAATCAGAATAATTAGCCTTATTATTGCAATTGCAATATTAGTTGGTGGTTGTGCTTTTGGAATAAACAGATTCCAGTTGTTTGACCTTTATAACGCATATATGTCAGACTCATCTTATATTGAAGATAATTTTGTTGACCCGGATACTGCTAATATTGTTTTTCCCGAAACCAAGCGTAATCTTATACACATTTACCTTGAGTCAATGGAAAACACCTATTTTTCAAAAGAATTGGGTGGCGCAATGGATGAAAACCTTATGCCTGATTTAGCAAAACTTTCAAAAGAAGGTTACAGTTTTTCACACACAAGCACAGGATTTGGTGGTCCAATTCAATCAACAGGTTCTAGTTGGTCAGTTGCATCAATGGTTAATATGGGAATTGGACTTCCTATGAAAGTTCCGGTTGACGGTAACTCTTATGGTAAACCTGGCAACTTCTTACCTGGCGCTACTGCACTTGGCGATATTCTTGCAGAGCAAGGTTATGAGCAAACTGTTATGTTTGGTGCTGAAGCAGCTTTTGGTGGACTTGATTTCTATTTTGAATCTCATGGAGACTTCAACATTCTTGACTATAAAGCAGTTAAAGAAAAAGGTTGGATTCCTGAAGATTATAAAGTTTTCTGGGGTTATGAAGACGATAAGCTCTATGAATTTGCTAAAAACGAACTCACTCGTCTTTCCCAATTAGATAAGCCCTTCCATTTTGTTATGGAAACAGCCGATACACACGCACCACATGGGTATCTCAGTCCAAAAGCCCCTACACCATATGACGACCAATATTCTAATGCTATTCATTACAGTCAGTCTCAAGCAGTTGAATTTATTCGTTGGATTCAACAACAGCCATTCTATGAAAACACAACCATAGTTATTATTGGTGACCATTTAAGTATGGCAAAAGAGTTCTTTGTAAATATTACAAATTACCAACGCACTTGCTATAACCTTATTCTCAACCCTGCCCCAAGCCTTGGTGAGATTCCACAGGAATATCTTGTTAACAGAAGTTGGGCACTTTTCGATATGTTCCCAACACTTCTTGCAAGTATTGGTGTTGAGATTGAAGGAAATCATCTTGGTATCGGCACAAATATGTTCTCAGGTGAAAAAACTCTATTCGAAAGAGATGGTGTGCAAGAAGTTAATAAAGAGTTAAAAGACAGAAGTAATTTCTATAATAACAATATTCTCGTTGACTGGGAAAGTATTAACAAGCCCAAATAATAAGTAATAAAGGAAGATTAAGTTATGAAAAAAGTAAAAAAGGGCTTCGAGTTTTTGCAATAATTCTTGGCATAATTATAGTTGCTATTTGCATCAATATGCTTGCAAATATAATTTATAACAAAAACTGCATTAAATATGTGACAGCCTTCGAACCTATTAAATTTGAAAGCCAGTTAGTACCAGAAAAAGATAGTGACGGCAACTGGACTTTCTCAACTGACAAAGAACTTAAAATTATGCAACTCACAGACATACACATTGGTGGCGGTTGGCTTTCTGCAAAAAACGACTCAATGGCAATCAATGCTGTTGCAGCAATGGTTAAAGCCGAAAAACCTGACTTAGTTGTTGTAACAGGAGATATTGTGTATCCTGTTCCCTACGAAGCAGCTGCATTCAATAATCTTCCACCACACAAAACTTTTGCAGCTTTAATGGAAACCCTTGGGGTTTATTGGATTCCAACCTTTGGAAACCACGATACTGAGTTTTACAGTTTCTATTCAAGAGAAGAAATCTCAGAATACTATACCAATGCCGGTTTTAAATACTGTTTATATCAAGAAGGTGACGAAAGCATTGATGGTTATGGTAATAGCGTTATCAATGTTAAAAACTCAAAGGGAATCATCACTCAATCAATTTTCACAATCGACTCTCACGCCTATGCCGGCACTGGCTTATCAAGTATTTTGGCAATGGATTATGACAACATTAAGCAAAGCCAGGTTGATTGGTACAAAAACAGAGTTGAAAAGAATAATAAATACAATAGCAATCTTATTGCAAGTTTGGATAACAAAGATGAATTGCTCGAAAAACACGGCAAATTAAACACCTTGCTATTCTTCCATATTCCAATTGCTGAATATCGTGATGCTTGGTTTGAATATGTCGAAAATGATTACAAGGATACTGAAAATGTTAAACTCATTTATGGTACTGCTGGTGAAGAAGACCGAGTTGTATATAACAGTAATATTCCTGACCAATTATTTGAAACAATGCAGGCTCTTGGTGGCAAGCACGGTGTTTTCTGTGGTCATGACCATGTAAACAATTTTATTATTGACTACAAAGGAATTCTTCTTACTTATGGATATAGTATTGACTACCTTGCATATAAGGATATTCACACCTTGGGCTCTCAGCGTGGTTGCACAATAATTACAGTAAAGCCCGATAGCAGCTTTGGTATTAAACACGAAAACTATTATCAGGATAAATATGCACACGACGCACGAGAAGAAGTTACAATGCAAGTATTAAATGAAGACCATAAATAGACATAAGAAAAGCCACCCTGTTGGGTGGCTAATTCTTTTGTTATTTATTTTATTTCATCAAGGTTTACGCCTTTTGTTTCTTTGACTTTTAATGTGAACATTACTGCTGCGACTGATACTGCAACAACTGAAATTGCAAGACATACCCACCAGATTGGGAAGAAAATCATACCCACAACTGCAAGTGCATAGCCAACTACAAGACCGATGATAACCAAAAGTCCTTCGCCACCAACAACAGAAGCGCGTATATCTGTTGGCACTTTTTCGGTCATCATAACATTCATATAATCTCGGCCAATCCAATATGAGCCTTGATAAAGACCTGCAAATGCACCGATTAAATATGGATTCCAACCTAAGAGAATACCTGCAACAAAGAGTGAATATCCGATTACGCAGGTTGTTGAAAAGCCTGTAACTGTCACCTTTCGACCGAGTTTGTCTGCAATAAATCCTGAAAGGAATGTGATTGTGGCATAAACAACAGGCACCATAAAGAGAGCCTTTGTGATGTCAGATGTGCTCATTCCCACCTTGTGCATTGATGACTCAAAATAAAGCGCAATAGCAGGCATTGCCGAGTCAAAAACGATGTGTGAAATAATGAGCATTTTTGTATCTTTGTTAGAGAAGATATATTTAATTCCGTTAAACACGCCTGACTGGTTTCGTTGGGCCTGTTTTTGTTGTTTCTGCAACTCTTTTTCGGCTTGTCTTTCTGCATATGGACGACTAAGATATGCAATTCTTTCACTTATGAATACCTTTGTGTCCTTTGCAAAGAGAATGACCAAAAGAACCGCGATAAAGCCTAAAATTGCGGGTACTAAAAAGATTTCGCGCCAACGGGTAGCATCATCACCCATCAACATATCACGAAGCGTTGGAATGAGAATAACTCCTAAAATACCAAAGCTTTTTAAGAAACTATAAATCTTTGCACGATGTTTATGTGGTGCTTCTTCAAGTATATAGATAATCTGAATGTCGTGTCCCATAAAGAAACTGATTATAGCAAAGCCTACAAGGAACATTATGTAGCTTGTTGACAGGTGGATTACCAAAAGTCCTGCTGCCATACCCAAAGTTGAAAGCACAAACAACGGTTTGCGTCCCCATTTATCTGCAAGAGCCTTATAGAATGGGGTTATAAGCCCTAAAACATAGGTAAAAACGCCAACAGTTGAATGAAGTGCCAACCCCTCTTGGAATGTGTAAAATTTGCCCAAGAATGGATTGTTAACGAAAAATTCTGTGACGAATGATGACTGAACTGTGACCGTCAAATTACTTGTAACTTCGTCAAGAATATTAACAATAGCAATCAATATTAAAAGCACGAAAAAATAGCCTTTATAATTACCTTTTGCCTTTGTTTTATTGAGCCGTGTCAACTGATTATTCTCTCTTGATTTAATCTTTTCTATGTTCATATTCCACTCCCCTTTTTCTTCATTATATATCATAAATTAAGATTATACAATAAAAAAGTCCCGATTTTCTCGGGACTTTAATTTTATATAAGCTTTTCTGAAAGGTTATCACCACTTAAAATATGGAAATGGATGTGTTTTACAGTTTGGCCTGCTTTTTCGCCACAGTTATTGATGATTCTGTAACTGTCAACACCAGCGAGTTTTGCGATTTCAGGAATTTTCGCAAAGAGATAACCGATTGCTTCGCAGTTTTCTGCGTTTATATCGTTTGCACTGCTTGCAATGTGGTCCTTTGGAATTACAAGCACGTGAGTTTCAGCCTGAGGAGCAATATCACGGAATGCGAGAATTTTTTCGTCCTCATAAACCTTATTTGATAGAATTTCACCATTTGCTATTTTACAAAAAAGACAATCCATAATTAATTCTCCTTATTTAAGCATTGAACTAAGAATTTCTTTTGCTGACATTAAAGCGTCGTCAATCTTTGCGATTTCTTTACCACCAGCCATAGCCATATCCGGTTTGCCACCGCCTGAGCCACCAGCAACCTTTGCAACTTCACGGACAATGTTACCTGCGTGAGCGCCACTTGCGATTGCTTCTTTACCACAAGCACAAGCAAATGAGCAAGTACCCTTTTCTGCATTTGAGCCTGCAATAACTGCAACTGTATTAGGTGCAGAATCTCTTGCTGTTTCAGCCATAGAACGAAGTGAGTTAGCGTCAAGTTCACCTGCGTAATATACTACAAGCTGAACGCCGTTAACATCAACTGCACCTGCCATAATACCTGCAGTTTTAAATGAGTTGATTTCTGCTTTAAGCTTTTCGATTTCCTTTTCTTTTGCCTTAAGGTCGTTTGATACCGCAACCGCCTTTGTTGGAAGTGCAGACACATTACCTACTTTAAAGCTTTCGGCTGTTGCAAAGAGAAGATTATTCTTTTCGTCAATATATTTAAGAACATTCTTACCTGTTACAGCCTGAATTCTGCGAACACCCGCTGCAACTGATGATTCAGAAACAATCTTGAAAAGACCGATTTTGCCTGTATTATCAACGTGAGTACCGCCACAAAGTTCAGTTGAGAAGTCACCTGCTTTTACTACCCTTACAACATCTCCGTATTTTTCACCGAACAATGCCATAGCACCCATAGCCTTCGCCTCGTCAATCGGCATTTCACGGATTAACATTTCTGTTGCATTAAGAATTTCTTCATTAACAAGGTCTTCAACTTTTTTAAGTTCGTCCCCTGTCATACCTGTAAAATGAGTAAAGTCAAAACGAACCTCGTTAGCATCTACAAGCTGACCTGCTTGTTCAACGTGAGTACCGAGTACAGTACGAAGTGCTGCTTGAAGAAGGTGAGCAGATGTATGGTTTCTCATTGTTGCTTTTCTGTTTTCTTCGTTGTATGAAGAAACTGCATTATCTCCAACCTTGATAGCATCACCTGTGAGTGTACCGTGATGAAGAACAACACCGTCAGCATCCTTTGTTGTGTTAACAACTTCGAATGTGCTTTCACCGATTGTGATTACACCCTTATCCCCTGCTTGTCCACCACTTTCAGCATAGAAAGATGTTTTGTCAAGAACGAGAATAGCGTCACCAGACTCTACAAAGTCCACTCTTTCACCATTTGAAACAAGAGCCATAATTGTTGCATCTGTATTGTTTTCTGTGTATCCTGTAAACTCTGTTTTTGCGATATCCTTAAATGAAACGCCAGAGTTTCTCCAGTCAGTTTCAGCACCGTCACGCTTAACACTCTTTGCTTTCATTCTTGCTTCTTCAACAAACTTTTTAAATGAGTCTTCGTCAACTGTCATATTATTTTCAGCGACGATTTCTTTTGTAAGGTCAATTGGGAAACCGAAAGTATCCTGAAGTTTGAAAGCATCTTCACCTGAAAGAACATTGTCTTTTGAATTTGCCATCATTTCGTTAAGCAAACCAAGACCTGAGTCAATTGTCTTATAGAAGCTTTCTTCTTCCATAGCAATAACTTTCTTAATATAATCCTGCTTTTCAACAAGATTAGGATATGCATTTGCATTTTCTTTAATTACTGTTTCACAAACTTCTGCAAGGAATGGTCTGTCAATGCCGATAAGTCTACCGTGACGTGCTGCACGACGAAGAAGACGACGAAGAACATAACCACGACCAGAGTTTGATGGAAGAACACCGTCCGAAACCATAAATGTTGTGCTACGGATATGGTCAGTAATAACACGAAGTGAAATATCTTTTTTAGCATCTTTATGATATTCAATACCTGAAATGTCAATAATATGCTTCATAATATTCTGTACTGTGTCAACTTCAAAGAGATTGTCAACATCCTGCATAATACAAGCAAGACGCTCAAGTCCCATACCTGTATCAATGTTAGGATTTGCAAGACGGGTATAGTTATTGTTACCGTCATTTTCAAACTGTGTGAAAACAAGGTTCCAGACTTCAATAAAGCGGTCACAATCGCAACCTACTTTACAGTCAAGGCTACCGCAACCCTTATCAACACCACGGTCAAAATAGATTTCTGAACAAGGACCGCAAGGACCTGCACCGTGCTCCCAGAAGTTATCTTCTTTACCGAAGCGAACCATATGGTCGGGCTTTACGCCAACATCTTTTGTCCAGATGTCGTAAGCTTCGTCATCTTCAAGATAAACGCTGCAGTAGATTTTATCGGGGTCCATTTCCATAACCTCGGTACAGAATTCCCAAGCCCACGGAATAACCTCTTTTTTGAAATAGTCACCAAAAGAGAAGTTGCCGAGCATTTCGAAATATGTTCCGTGACGAGCGGTGATACCAACTCTTTCGATATCGGGTGTACGAATACATTTCTGGCAGGTTGTAACTCTCTTTCTCGGGGGAGTTTCCTCGCCTGTAAAGTATTTTTTCATAGGTGTCATACCTGCGTTAATAAGAAGAATACTCTTATCTCCCTGAGGTACAAGAGGGAAGCTGGGAAGTCTTAAATGGTCTTTTGATTCAAAGAATTTAAGATATTTTTCTCTTAATTCGTTAAGGCCTGTCCATTCCATTGATTTATTCACTCCTAATAAAATTAAATCTTTTACCTTAGCTATCCCTCTTTTTTGCTTTAGCAAAAAGGAGGGTGGGACCGCGTCAGCGGTGGGTGGTACATAATAGTTGCAAGTTGAAAGTGGCAAGTTTCGGGTCTGCGACGCATTATAAAGATGCCAGATACCGATGTGTAAAAGTGTTGCGAATCCT
>CALEJD010000021.1 GCA_937898195.1 uncultured Clostridia bacterium
CCAAAACGCTCTTTTAATTTATTTTTGACATTTTCGTTGTTGTTTATAACTTCACGGGCAACTTTGTCAGCGTCAATGTGATAGCAACCATAAGCCATCAATTTTTGCGCCACGGTGCTTTTGCCAGCACCAGTAAGTCCCGTAAGACCGATAATTTTCATTATATCACCTTGATTTTAAATCCACTTGCACGGATTAAACGATTATACACCGCTAATCCCATACCCTTTGTGTCAGGGCAACGGGCATAAACTTTCTTTGCACCCATTTCATCAAGTTCTCGTAAGGCGTCAAAAAGTCTTGCACTTTGACTGTATCCATCATTTTCGTCGCCGTATGTAACAGATGGACAGTTAAGTTTCTCGTTTTCACCGTCAAAACACAATGCAGTAATATTGTCTTCTTTCTCACAAAGATTTTTAAAAGTTTCAAAATCACTTTTTATAATCGTTATGTCGGCAGTTGGAGCATAATGCTTGTATTTCATACCCGGTGAAGATGCCACAGCACCATCTTGTAACTTGTTGAGCACAGCATCGTCAACTACGATTTCACCAATTAACTCTGTCATTTCTTCAAGTGTAACACCACCGGGACGAAGAAGTCTTGGCGGGTCTTCGGCAAATGTAATAACAGTTGATTCAACACCAATTTCACAGTTTCCGCCGTCGATAATAAGTGGGATTCTGCCGTTCATATCATCAAAAACATATTTTGCATTTGTGGGACTTGGACTACCTGAAAGGTTTGCCGACGGGGCAGCAAGTGGCAAGCCACAAGCTTCAATAATTGCTCTTGCATAGTCGCTTTTTGGCATACGAATAGCAACTGTGTCGAGATTTCCTGAAACCACATTTGAAATTTTGTCGCTCTTTTTCATAATCATAGTAAGAGCGGCAGGCCAAAACTTTTCAGCCATAATTTTAACCTTTTCAGGAATTTCAGCTACAAGTGGCTCTAAATCTTCAAGCTTTGCAATATGCACAATAAGTGGGTTGTCACTTGGTCGTCCTTTTGCAACGAAGATTTTCTTAACGGCATCTTCGTCTAATGCATTTGCAGCAAGTCCATAAACAGTTTCGGTTGGGATACCCACAACTTCACCATTTTTAAGAAACTTTGAAGATTCTTCTAATGCCTTTTCATATTCAGTTGTGATGTTAATTACTACTGTTTTCATTTTCTATGTATTCCTTTGCTACTCTGCAATCATATAATTCAAGACTTCCGTTTGATACTTGAATTAACGTGTTTGCGTATTGTATTGCTTTTTCTTTGTTTTCATGTCTTTTATAATAGTTGAAAATAGCAAAATATCGTGAAAATACAGCACTTTTTCCAACGCGTTCAGCCAATTTCATATCATTCAAAACAACTGTTTCAAAATTAGGGTCATCAGTAAAAAAAGAGTTAACAAAATAATTATGATTATCAAATAAATTAATAAGATTGATTTTTGCTAAACCTTTAGCTGAATCTTTGAATTCATACGCTTTCTTTATGTTGATTTTGTATTCTTCAAAATTTTCTTCATAGAGATTAAGAATAGATTTATTGTAGAAAAAAGCTGTAGAGATAAGTGGACTTGTTTCTGTGCCAAAATGTTGAAGAAATAATTCGTTTTCTTCTTTTGCTTGTTGAAAATATCCTAAATTTATTAAATAAGAAATCCTGTTAGCACAAAGTTGTTGTCTTTCTTTTTCGAATGCTGGATTTATTATGCTTAAAAGATAGTCTGTTCTTCTAAGTGCTTCACTATTTTGCAGTTCTTCTTGTGGTTGAACTGACAAAACTATTTTTGAATTCACTACTAATTTAGGAAAGAACAAAAACATAATGGCAGCAAGAATAAGAACTACAAAACAAGTGATTGCATCAAAATCAATAGAATTTAAAGAAGTGATGATTACAAGAAATGCAAGCATAAGGTAGAATGTCGTAGAAATAATTTTAAATGCAGTTGGCTTAGTTATTGCAAACATTTCAAGTTTGTTTATTTTAAATTTCTTCATAAAAATATCCTTTCAAACAAATTTTTACTCGTTCGCCTTTAATTTTTCTGCAGTATCTGCTGTGATAAGTGCATCGATAATTTCGTCGATGTCACCATTCATAATCTGTTCTATTTTGTAAAGTGTAAGACCAATTCTGTGGTCGCTAACTCGACCTTGTGGGAAATTGTATGTTCTAATTCTCTCACTACGGTCACCGGTACCAACCTGACTCTTTCTTTGACCTGCAATTTCAGCGTCGTGCTTTGCTTGTTCAATTTCGAGAAGTCGTGAACGGAGAACTTTAAGTGCTTTGTCTTTATTTTTGTGCTGACTTCTTTCATCCTGACACTCAACAACCATACCTGTAGGCAAGTGAGTAACACGGATAGCAGATGAAGTCTTGTTAACCTTTTGCCCACCTGCACCACTTGAACGGAAAACATCAATTTGAAGCTCTGCAGGGTTCAGTTCAAAGTCAACATCTTCAGCTTCAGGAAGAACAGCAACAGTAACAGTTGATGTCTGAATTCTACCCTGACTTTCTGTTTCAGGAACGCGCTGAACTCTGTGAACACCACTTTCAAACTTAAATCTTGAATATGCACCATCACCATCAACGCTGAAAATAACTTCTTTATATCCGCCTAATTCAGTTGGATTTTCAGAAAGAATTTCTATTTTCCAACCACGAGCCTCGGCATACATTGTGTACATTCTAAAAAGTGAATTTGCAAAAAGGGCTGCCTCTTCACCACCTGCACCGCCACGGATTTCAATAATAACGTTTTTGTCATCATTAGGGTCACGTGGGAGAAGAAGTATTTTAAGTTCTTCCCAAGTTACTTCAAGCATTTCTTTTGCAGTTTCAAATTCTTCCTGCACCATTTCTTTGAAGTCTTTGTCCATTCCACCCTCATCAAGAAGCATTTTTGACTCTTCAAAAGTTTCTTTATGACCTTTATATTCACGGAATTTTTCAACAACAGGAGTAAGTTGCTTTAACTCTTTCATTAATTTTGTATAGAGCTGTTGGTCGCCAACAGTTGCAGGGTCGCATAACTGCTCATTAACACTTTCAAATCTTGCTTCAATACCTAACAATTTATCAAACATTTTCATTCTCCCGGATTATCTTCTTTATATTTTTTTCAATCTTTGCGCGTGGCACCATAACCTCACGCTCACAGTTTGTGCAGCGGATACGAAAATCCATACCCGAACGAAGCACTAAAAACTGTTTGCAACCACAGGGATGTGGCTTTTTCATTTCAAGAATATCATTAACTCTAACATCCATAAAAATTACCTCAAAATATATTACATTATATAATATCATAAAGATTATAAAAATAAAATACCTATTTGTAAAATTGGTTCTTTTTCTGCAATACTTCGTGACTAGCGACTTGCAGTATATATAATACGGCTTCGTCTCTGTCACATTGTATTGCAAAAAAATAACTCAATTTTTGTTTTGGATACTTTTTTCGTAATATTTTAATTCTTATTTAAGTATTTATCTCATATTTATATACCAATTTGAAAAATAAAGGTGATTAATATGAAAAAGTATTACCCTGAAGGGTTTTTAATTGAGAAAAAGCACAACAAAAAGTCAATGGAGTCAACATCTGATTTGCGAGAATGTTTTTTAGAAGACCGAATTCTTGAAGCAAAAGCAACACTTTGCGACAGAGACCACAATCTTCATGTTGATTTGGGCGCAATCAAAGGGGTTATACCAAGAGAAGAATGTGCAATGGGTATTTCTGACGGTAGTGTCCGAGACATTGCAATAATTTCAAGAGTAAACAAACCTGTTTGCTTTAAAATCATTGATTTTATGGATGATGAGATTGGAAATCGCACAGCAATATTAAGTCGCAGAGCTGTGCAGGAAGAATGTATTGAAGAGTTCATAAAAAAACTGACTCCCGGTGACATTATAAATGCAAGAGTTACTCATAACGAAACTTTCGGCTCGTTTTGTGATATTGGTTGTGGCATTTCTGCACTTTTACCCATTGATAGCATTTCGGTGTCCCGAATTCCACACCCAAGCGTGAGATTATCTGTGAACACTGTTATTAAAGCAGTTGTAAAAAGCATAGACGAGAAAAACAGGGTGACTTTATCGTTAAAAGAATTGCTGGGTACTTGGGAAGAAAATGCACAGAACTTTAAAGCAGGGCAAACGGTGGGCGGTATTGTCCGTTCTATTGAAAAATACGGAGTTTTCATTGAACTAGCGCCAAATCTTGCTGGTCTTGCTGAATATACAAGTAATGTTCAAGAAGGGGATTTGGCAAGTGTTTATATAAAAAGTATTAATCCTGAAAAAATGAAAATTAAGCTTTCAATAGTTGATAGTTTTCCAAACAACAACCAACCTGACCCCGTTAAATATTACTGCGATGGCACTCATATAAGCGATTGGCAATATTCACCAAAAAATGCTGAAAAAAATATATTCACCATATTTTAAAAAAATGTTAAAAATCTGTTGTAAAAAGCAAAAATATGTGCTAAAATATGCCTAGTTATATTATAACGGAGGGATATTATGAAAAAAAGAAACATAATTATCAGCATTTGCCTTGTTGCAGTTATGCTTACAACAATGCTTGTTCCTGCATTTGCTGCATTGGGCGACGCTAAAGCAGATAGCAAAGTTCCTGTAATTCAGGTTCGCGGTATCGGTGAAACACTCTATGATGGCGCAGGAAATGAAATTTTCTCAGCAGGAAATATCGTTAGCGGTATTTTACCTGTTCTTCCACAACTTGCAACTTACCTTACAGATACAAATAATGTTGACGTGCTTATTGATGCTTTGGAAAAAGCAGTAAAAACAATTTTTGCACCTGTTATGTATGATAACAACGGTAACAGAACAAATGTGGTTAAAGTTGCTGATTCAACAGCTCCTATCAATACTGACACAGACCTTGGTTTTACACCATCTTCTGAACAGACTCTTGCATATATGCTTGCAGAAAAACTTGGTGACGACCAATCATATATCTTTACATATGACTGGACAGCAGACCCATTTGAAGTTGCTGAACAGCTTGATGCATATATCGAAATGGTTAAAGAAAAAACAGGTTCAGACAAAGTTTCTCTTTGTGCAGAAAGCATGGGCGGTGCTGTTGTAAATACATATATTTCATCATTAAGCCCACTTTGGGATATGCAGAAACTCGCATCTATTGAAACTATTGTTATGTCTAACTCTGCTTTCAATGGTCTTGAAATGATGGGTCAGCTTTTCACAGGTAACACAGATATCGATGGTGAAAAACTTGGCGAACTCATCAAACAAGAAATTCTTGGTAACCCAGAACTTTCAAGCCTTATCCCATCTCTTGGCCTTTTGACAACAATTGCTGAAATGGCTGACGATATTATCGCTGCAGACACAGATGGTAGAATTTATAAAGACATTCTTATTCCTGTATTTGGTTATATTCCTTCATTCTGGAGTCTTATTCCAGCTGATAAGTATGATGCTGCTGAAAGTTATATGCTTAAAGATGCAGGTTCAGACCTTAAAACTACAGTTGCTAGATATCAAATGGTTGTAGCTAATTCAAAAACTAATATGGCTATAGCTCAAGCATTTGGTGCTAATTATTACAATGTTTCAAACTATAACAGATATATTGCACCTGTAACACCATCAGCAAACTGGAACAGTGACGGTGTTATTGAAACAATCAACACAAGTAGTTTCGCAAATGTTGCAAATATTGGTGAAACATTAGATGTTACATATGGCGGAGACTATGCTAACAAAAAAGCAGACTATGATGCAAACAAAGAAGAATTCCTTGCAAATAATCCTAGAATTTCTCCTGATTTCGTAGTTGATGCTTCTAAATGTGATTTCCCTTCAAAAACATGGTTCATCAAGAACTTAGGTCATATTGCATATGGTTATGACGATGGCACAGGTGATTTCTATGTATGGCTTCTTACAGAGGCTGACAAGTGCACAGTTGAGTCAAACGAAGAATATCCACAGTTCATGTATTATGATGCATCAATTCCAGAGCTTATGACTTGGGAAGAAAAAGCAGAAATGGATGAAGAAGCAGGTGACGGAATCACAATTCCTGGCATCGAACTTCCTGAAATTCCTGGTGTAGAACTTCCTGATATTCCAGAAATCACAATTCCAGAAATTCCTGGCGTTGACGTAGAAGGACTTTTAGGCGCAATGGAAGGTGGTCTTGATAGCCTTCTCGGTGGTCTTGGCGGCAACGGCGGTGGCGGAATGGACCTTGGCGGTATCGTTGATACAATTACAGGTATTGGCGGAATGCTCAGTGGCCTTATCGGTGGTCTCGTTGGTGGCGGAGAAGAAACTCCAGAAGAACCAGAAACAGAGCCTGAGACAGAACCAGAGACAGAAGCTCCTACAGAGGCTCCAACAGAAGCTCCAACACAACCAGCTCCACAAGCTCCAGTTCAGAACAACAATTCAAACAATAATAGTCAACCAACTACTGGCACACCAGTAGAAGTTGAAGGCGGAAACTTCAACTTGTGGTTAGCAGTTGTTGTTGCAACATTAGCAGTTCTTGGAATTTTAGTTGTTGCTCTTTAATTTAACATAATATTTTAAAGGCAGAGATTTATTTCTCTGCCTTTTTTATCTTGATTTTTATAATAAACAATAGTATAATTATTCGGTAAATACAAATATATCTGAGGAGAGTTAAAATGTATATTTGCAATTTGTTTAATAACAAAGAAGAATACATTGGCAAAGTTGTAAAGCTCAACGGTTGGGTTAGAAACCACAGAAAGCAAAAGAATGTGGGCTTTATTGACTTTTATGATGGCACAATTTTTAATGTTTTACAGGTTGTTTATGATAGCGCATCACCTGAATTTCAAGGTCTTGTAAATACAGTTAAAGTTGGTTGCTGCATTGAAGTTGAGGGCAAAGTTGTTGTAAATGATAATAACGGCTCAATTGAAATTTCACCAATCAATGTTGTAATTAAAGGTGAATGTGATGAAGATTATCCAATTCAACCAAAACGACATACTCTTGAATTCTTGAGAGAAAATGCATATCTTCGTCCAAGAACAAGACTTTTCCAAGCAGTGTTCAAGGTTAGAAGTGTGGCTTCAATGGCTATTCACGAATATTTCCAGAATAATGGATATGTTTATGTGCACACACCACTTTTAACATCAAATGACGCTGAGGGTGCAGGTAACACATTCACAGTTACAACTTATGACCCACTTGATAATGACAAGAAAGACTATGCTGACGATTTCTTTGGCAAACATTCTTCTCTTGCTGTTACAGGTCAGTTAGAGGGCGAAACCTTTGCTCTTGCATTCAGCAAGATTTATACATTCGGACCAACATTCAGAGCAGAAAATTCTAACACAAGAACACACGCTGCAGAATTCTGGATGATTGAGCCTGAAATCGCATTTGCAGATTTGTTTGACCTTATGGATGTTGAAGAAGATTTCTTGAAATCAATTCTCAAAACAATTATGGACCGTTGTCCTGCAGAGCTTGAATTCCTTGAAAAATTCAACGGAATCAACCTTCGTGAGAGAATGACAAAGCTTATTGAAAGTGAAATCGTTAGACTTCCATTCAAAGATGCAATTACAATTCTTAAAGAAGCAGATGCAACAGAAAACTTCAAATTCAAGCCTGAATATACGGAAGACCTTGCTCGTGAGCACGAAAAATATCTTACAGAGAAAAAGTTCAATGCTCCTGTTTTCGTTTATGACTGGCCAAAAGAATTCAAAGCATTCTATATGTATCAGAATGACGACGGCAGCACAGTTGCAGCAGTTGACTTGCTTGTTCCGGATGCAGGTGAATTGATGGGTGGTAGCCAGAGAGAAACAAGATATGACCGTCTTATCGGCCGTATGAACGAGCTCGGTATTGCACCTGAATCACTTGATTGGTATTGCAATCTTCGTAAATATGGTGGATGCACACACTCAGGTTTCGGTATGGGATTTGAAAGACTTCTCATTTATGTTACAGGTATGGAAAATATCCGTGACGTTATCCCATATTGCAGAACACCTAAAAACTGTGATTTCTAATTGAATATAAAAATAAAGCGTAGTAGCCATTTGGTTACTACGCTTTTTATTTTTATTAAAGTAATCTGATATGATTTTCTTTGCAGAGTCTGATAGTTTCTTCATCCCAAAGTGAGCATTGAACTTCACCCACATGAGCACAACCCATAAGCAACATACAAAGTCTTGATTGACCAATGCCACCACCGATAGTAAGGGGTAATTCGTCGTTAAGAAGCATTTTGTGGAATGAAAGCTCTCGTCTGTCATCACAACCTGCAAGGGTTAATTGACGGTCAAGAACTTCGGCATTTACACGAATACCCATTGAAGAAATCTCTATTGGAGCATTTCTCACATTATCCCAGAAAATGATGTCGCCGTTAAGTGACCAGTCATCATAGTCAGGAGCGCGGTTGCCGTGCTTGTTGCCAGATTTAAGTTTGCCACCGATTCCCATAATAAAGATTGTTTTGTGTTCTCTTGCAAACTCACATTCACGTTCTTCAGGAGTTAAATCAGGATATAAATCTTCAAGTTCCTGTGAAGTGATAAATTTCACATTTCGCTCTATTTTAGTGTCAAGCTGTGGGAACTTCTCTTGAAGCAACTCATTAACATCACAAATTGTATCAACAATTTTCTGTACTGTATCATGAAGATACTGGGGGTTGCGGTCACTATCTTCAATAACCTTTTCCCAGTCCCACTGGTCAACATATATTGAGTGAATGTTATCAAGCTCTTCGTCACGACGGATAGCATTCATATCAGTGAGAAGACCTTCATGCATCCAGAAATCATACCTCTTGAGAGCCAAACGCTTCCATTTAGCAAGTGAGTGCACGATTTCAGCATCACTCTCTATTGCAGGCACATCAAAGGTTACAGGACGTTCTGTACCATTAAGATTATCATTAAGACCGGAACTGCAACCAACAAAAAGTGGAGCAGAAACACGCTTTAATGAAAGCGCCTTGCAGAAATTCTGCTGAAAGAGTCGTTTGATAATATCAATGGCTCTTTGTGTGTCATATCTATTCAGTTTTGGGCTATATCCTTCTGGAATATAGATTTTGTTCATCTGAAATCACGCCTTTAAAAATACTAAACTAAATTTTAATGAAAATATGTTATTTTGTCAAGACACAAAAGAAATAATAAGGAAAACAAGAATAATGCAAACACCAAAACAGGTCATAAACAAAGCAAAAGAGAAGTTTGATGATATTCTCTGTGTTGTTTTTGAAATTGTTTCAGAAACACGTACAAATAAGTTTGCGTTTTTATGTGTCTTATCGTGCTTGAAGTGGTCGACAACATCGCCCAAGGCATAAGCATATTTTCTCTGATGCTCTGTGTGCTCTTTTGCATCAGTTAACACGCTCTTGCGAGTAAGGAAAATAAGAAAATCAGTTGAGTCTGCAAAAACTCTGCAAATAACACCGAAAACGGTTGTGAGAATTTTAATCATAGGAATATAAACCTGATTTTCAAGTGAAATCTTGCCGTCCATGGGGTTCACATAAGTCTTATTTTTAACAAGAACTTTTCTTATAAAAAGAAGATAAACAAGAACACCGATTGCAAGTGAAATCAATACACCCTTAAGATTTGTGAATGAGAAATATTCAATCTCGTGGTGAAAGTGATGACCATTCACAAGTGAGAGCATTGGATAAGTGATTTTCTCAACCAATGGTGTATAAATGCCAATAATTGGAATAGCAACTGCTGAAATAATAAGAGCAATGGCAGAAAGTGGTGAGAGTTTTTTGCCCTTCTCGGTTTCTTCTGTTGGCTTTTCAATAAAGATTGCCACAAAGAGCTTGAGCATATATGCCGCTGTAAGACCACCTGAGAATAAGAATAACCACTCAACAATAGTTATGATTGGCAAATGACTTAAATGCGCATATTCAACGATTGCTTCGTGAACAAGAGTCTTTGAAAGGTAGCCAGTAAAACCTGGGATACCCGCAAGTGAACAAGCACCAATTAAGAATGTAATCATAATAACGGGCTTGTTTCTGCCGTACCCCTTTAACTTGTTAATGTCAAGAGTATGAGCACCAAGATAAATTGCACCAGCACAAAGGAAGAGCACAAGTTTAACTATTGAATGGTTAATCATATAGAGAAATGTGCCGTTTGCAGCCAATGCGTTTTCTTCACCTAAAAGTGTAATCATTGATACACCAACAAGGATAAATCCGATTTGTGAAAGTGAAGAACAAGCCAAAGTGCGTTTAAGGTTGTTTGAGAATACGGCAATAACTGCACCCAATACCATTGTTATTGTAGCAAGTGCTAATAATGTGTAGCCCCAGATTTCGTCATCACGAAGAACCTGACCAGTGACAACAAGAATACCGAATACACCTGTTTTTGTGAGTACACCTGAAAGAAGTGCACTTGCAGGAGCTGGAGCAACGGGGTGAGCCTTTGGAAGCCATATGTGTAATGGGAACATACCTGCTTTTGCACCAAAGCCGAAGAGCAAGCAGAACGCTGCAACATAGAGTTCAGTTGATTTGCCGACATACTGGATAGCAGAATAAAGGTCTGCAATCATCAATGTGCCTGTGATGTTATAAAGCACGAAAAGTCCCATTAATGCGACCATACCACCGAGCACGGCGATAGCAAGATATGTTTTACCTGCATCCATTGCGTCTTTGGTTTCATCCTGAATAACCCACATGTATGATGTGAATGACATAATTTCAAAGAATATGAAAGTAGTCATCAAATCAGCAGAAAGGAAAACGCCCAATGTAGCGCCCATTGTTACAAGAAAGAAGAAATAATATCTTGAAAGCTTGTGGTTGTGGTCTTTGAAATATTGTGGCGAGAGCAAGGCTGCTGCAAACCACATAAAAGCAGCAATAATTGCATAGGTTGAATTAAATCCACCAATCTGAAAATTCAAAGATGCAAAGCAAACAATTCTAGCAGAGGATTGTGCAATTAAAACTGAAAGAGCCAAACTGATAAATGTTGCAAGAATTACAACTGCATTACGAAGTTTTTCATATTTGCCTAAAAGTGCAGAAATAATTGCTGCAACAAAGGGAGTGAAAATACAATACATAGTTAAAGCTGTCATATTGCCAATACCCCCTTGATAAGTTCAATAACATTTGATGCCATAAGACCTGTTACAATGCAAAGTACAGCGCAGATACCCATAGGCACTTGCATAAGCGCATTTGCTTCTTTAACATCTGTTACATCATTTGCATTGTCACGACGCTTGAAGAATGCTTTAATTGCAGGTGAGAGCATATACATTGCAGTTAAGAATGCAGAGATAAGCAATATAACTACGCCCACAATAGCAAATGGATTCTGTGCCTCAATTGAAGCAGTTGCGATGTACCATTTACTGATAAATCCACAGAAAGGTGGAATACCTGTAAGTGACAATGCTGAGATAGTAAAGAATATAAATGTAAGAGGCATTTTTCTGCCGATGCCTTCAAGCTCTGGCACATATTCACGCTCTGTCTTGTGAAGTACAGCACCCGCTGAGAAGAATGCGCCTATTTTAATAATAGAGTGGAAGAGAAGGTGACAGAATGCTGCTAAAAGTCCTGCTTCTGTCATAAGAGTTGCTGCAAAAACAATATATGAAAGGTTTGATATTGTTGAATATGCAAGTCTTCTCTTGAAATGCTTTTGTCTTAAAGCGGTCATTGAGCCATAGAAAATTGTAAACATTGCAAGAGCCATTACAAGATTCTGTGCCCAAGTTCCTTTTATAAATTCTGTGCCGTATGAATAATAGATAAGGCGGATAATCGCAAAAGCACCCGCTTTAACAACGGCAACTGCGTGAAGCAATGCAGTAACAGGTGTTGGTGCAACCGACGCTGTTGGCAACCAACTGTGAAGTGGAAAAACAGCAGCTTTAACACCAAAGCCTAAAAATGCAAATACAAAGAGAATAAGTGCGATTGTTGGGTCTTCAGGGCTTGTGATATGTCCACCGAAAACGAAGTCGTTAGCGTCATTTACAATGAGAAACGCAACACCAGCAAAAGCGAAAGCAGCACCACCGATTGAATAGTTCATATATTTTCTTGCTGCATAGTTGTGCTTCTTTGTGAATCCGTGCATAACAAGTGGAATTGTGAAAAGTGTGAGCAATTCATAGAAAAGATACATTGTGAGAATGTTGCTCGCCATTGCGATGCCCATTGTTGCGCCAAATGCCATTGTAAAGAAAGCATAGAACATAGGCAAGTTCTTTTCGTGGCTCATATATTCAAATGCATAAAGTGCCGTTAATGGCCAGAGTGTAGCCGAAAGACAAGAGAAAATCTTGCCTGCACCATCAAGCTTTAACACAAAACTTAAATTTTCAGTAAAATTTAAAAGTGTAAGTGACTCCTGTGGAGTGTTAAGTGCTAATGCCCAAACAGAAATCGATGAACAGAGAATTGTGAACATAACAAATGTATTTCTCTGTTTTTTCTTTTCAGCGGGAATTAAAAATGATAAAGCGCCCAAGATTATAGGAAGAAAAATTGGGACGATTAAAAATAAACTGTTCATCTCAATAACCTCCCATTATAAAATTGATGCAAGAATATCGCTTGTTGTAAGTGAAAAAACTCCACCTGCAACAGCAATAACTGTGAGAATAATAATTGGAATAACCATAAACAATGGCTCACGCACTTTTTCTATCTCTGTTTCTTCTTTACCGAAGAAAGCATCGATTGAAATTGAAAGAAGATATGCTGCTGTGAGAATTGCAGAAACCAAAAGAATGATTGGTGCAATATAAGAAAGCGCACCTAAGTCTGCATCGAGTGCTGAAGTTGCGATATACCATTTGCTGTAAAAACCACCTGTTGGTGGAATACCGATAAGTGAAAGTGAAAGCACAGTAAAGCAAGTGAATGTAATTGGCATTTTCTTACCAAGACCTTTAAGGTCTTTGACTTCTGTTTTACCATACATAAAGATTACTGCACCAGCACAAAGGAAGAGGCCAACTTTTACAACTGCGTGGAAAACAATTTGCCAGAGCGCACCCTGAAAACCGTCACCAGTGAAAAGGAAAAGTCCTGTAAGCACATAAGAAATCTGGCTGACAGTTGAAAAAGCAAGGCGCTTTTTAAATCCTTTTTCAAGATAAGCCATCATTGAGCCCATAAGTACAGTTAAGAGTGCAAAAGACAAAGCAACTGTCTGCACCCAAGTGCCCGTGAGAGTATCTGTGCCGACAATATAGAATATTGTTCTTATAATTGCGAGAACACCGGCTTTTGCAATAAGACCTGAAAGCAATGCACTTGCAGGTGCAGGGGCAACAGGGTGAGCCGTTGGCAACCAACCGTGCATTGGGAAAAGACCTGCTTTTGCACCAAAGCCTAAAAGCATTGTAAATACACCGGCAAGAACAAGCGGTGAAGCAGTAACATCTACGCCACCTGCAACAAAAGACAATGTGCTACTGTTTGCTGCAAGAACAAAGATTCCAAAGAGCGCTAAAAATGCGCCTGCAACAGAATAATAGAGATATTTTTTCGCAGCCGCAACTGATTCTTTTGAAAGAGAATGAAGAACCAATGGCATTGAGAAAAGAGTAACCATTTCATAGAAAACATACATTGAAACGAGATTCTGTGAAAGAGCAGCGCCGAGCATTGCACCTTCTGAAAGGAACATAAACAAGAAAAATCTCATTTCGTTTTCTTCGTGTTTCATATAAACACAAGCATAGAGAGTTACCAAAGTCCAACCCACAATAACCAATGCAACAAAGAATTTTGCAAGGGTATCAGCGGTAAATCCAACAGAAATCTGGTCAACAAGTGTAAATGTACCCGTTGAAATTTTGTCACCGAGAATTACCATAAAACCAAGAATGGTTTCAACTGCTTGAATAAGTACAACTGCACCTAAACGAGTGTTTCGGTTCTGGATTTTATTGAGCATTGGTAAAATCAAACCACCGATTACGGGGAATAAAGTTAAAATTATCAAAAGCATATTTTAAATCCCCCTTATCGAATGTTTATGAACAACTCAAGCCCTTTTTCAAAGAGTGAAATAATGGGCTGAGAATGAAGACCAACTGCGATATTAACTGCTGACATTACAAGCACAATGATTGAAAATGCAGGTGCAGTTTTAAATGTGATTGTTTTACGAGTGAGTTCAACCTTTGCAGGGCTATAAATATTAACGAGAGTTCTAAGGAAATAAAGAACATTAAGAATTGTACTGATTGCAAGTGCAATGAGCATTAAATATGTTCGTATTCCGTGACCAAAAGCAGATGTTGAGAAGAGAAGTTTTGGAATAAACCCTGCGAAAATCGGAATACCGACCATTGAAAGTGCCCCTGCTGAATAAGAGATTGCGGCAATCTTGTTATTGTGAGCAGATGAGCGCAAAGATGCGAAATCCTGTCGTCTGTCAACAGTGTCAGAAAGTCCTGATGCTGAAAGGAAGAGCATTGGCTTTGTAAGAGAGTGCGCAACAATCTGGAAAAGTGCTGCAATAATTGCACCTTTTGTGCCAAGACCTAAGCCCATATAGATATAGCCAATTTGAGCAGCGGATGAATAAGCAATCATAAAGTTTATATTGTTTGTCTTGATTGCTGAAACCGAGCCCACAATCATACCACAGATACCGAATATGAAGAGCACATATTGAATGTTTGACTGGAGAAAAACTTCATAACCGATAACTCTGAAAATAATTTTAAGCAATAAGAAGATATATCCCTTTGAGATAACACCTGACAAAATGCCTGATGCCGATGGTGTAGCCGTACCGTATGTGTCGGGCATCCAAAAATGGAATGGGAACATACCGCTTTTGATTGCAAGACCTGAAACGATAAGACCTAACGCAATAGTGAGTGGGAATGTGTACTCTCCCGTTGCCCAAATCTCTTGAATTGTTGAATAAAGTTGTGGGAAAAGAAGATGACCTGTAATTGCATAGAGCAAGATAATGCCCACAAGCACCAAACTTGAACCGATAAGGCTAAAAATCATATAACGGGTTGCAGCAACCAATGCTCTTGTTTTCTTTGTGAGCATTAATAGTGAGCAAGATGCTATTGTGCAGATTTCGATGAATACATATCCCGTGAAAATGTCGTTTGTATAGCAAAGTGCTGCCAAAGCCGCGTGAGTTAAATTTACCATAATGCAGAAATATTTCTGCTTTGATTCACTGACATCTCGCATAATGCGATGTGAGCCACCTGATAAAGAAAGAAGCATAACTACTTCAAAAAGGAGCAAGAAAGAAGGCTCTAAAAGACCTGCTGAAATTTCGTTGCCGATTGGTGCATCATAATGTCCCATTCGATAAACGAAATATCCTGTTTCAGATGAAAGGTTATAGAAAATAACCGACACAGACATAATTCCTGATGCAATCAAAAGAAAATAAGAAACAAAACGAGCCTTGTTATCTTTGAATGCGAAGCAGATAACTGCGCTGAAAAGTGAAAATACAATAGTGGCAAAAGGAAGATTCATAATGAAGTCCATTATTCCTGTTCATCCTCCTTGCGACACATTTCATAAATCTTATCAAGATTTAATGTGCGATATTTTCTGTAAAGTCGAACTGTCAATGCAAGCATTAAAGCTGAAAAGCTGACAGAAACAACAATACCTGTGAGAACAAGTCCCTGAGGGATAGGGTTGATATAGTCAAGGGCATCAACTACACCTGTTGCTGGGACGATAGGTGTCAATTTGCCTTCGATATAACCCATTGATGCGAGAAAAAGATAGACGCCTGTGTCAACAATATTAAGACCGAGAATCTTTTTCATAATATTGCGAGAGAAAACAAGCATTGTAAAACCAATAGCAAACAAAACCATTGAAGTTACTGCTTCATAGTTTATGAGTAGATTCAATCAAGACGCCCCCTTTTGAAAATCATATAGAAACTATACATAGTACAGCAAACAACAAAGCCAACGGCAATGTTAAGTGGCAAAATCAAACCACCTGAAACAATGTTACCCGGTGTACCCGGTGTAATAATCGAATGAATACCATTGAATTCGTTGCCTGTGAAGAAAGAATAACTCTTTGCAAGACAATAGAAGCTCAATGAACAAATTGTAATAACGCGAATAATTTTTGGTGTGATAACTTTTGCTGCAAAGTCTTCACCATAAGCCATAGCAAAGAGAATAAACCCTGCGCCAAGCACTGAACCGCCTGAGAATCCGCCACCTGGGGATAAGTGACCATTGAAAAGAACATAAATTCCGAAAACGATAATAATTGGTGTGAGAATTTTTACAACAAGACGAACAATCGGGTCGTTTGAATAAGTGAAAGTTTCTCTTTTCTTAATTGGCTTGTCCTTGTTTTGTTCAAGCAAAAGAAGAACAGCACAAGTTGCGGTGAAAAGAACAAAAGATTCACCCAATGTGTCGAAAGCACGATAGTCAAGAATCATACCAGCAACAGTGTTAACTGCACCTGTCTGGTCGCGACCTTCACCAACATAATGCTCATAAACTTCATTTGTTGTTGGTGTGTTATCGTCAGCAAAGAGTGGCATAAAATTAACTGTGCCAATAAGAACGACTGCAAGAATAACACAGAAAATTATTGAAAAGAATTTATAACCCTTTGAAGTGAGTTTTTCTTCTGCATTTTCAACGTCTTTAACAAGACGGATTTTTGGTTTTTCTGTTGTTTCTTCTTTTTTAATGACAGGTTTCTCTGTTTCAATGTTCATTCGTTCATCAAAACTTATATTGCCCTCATACCATTCTTTTAAAAGAGATGAAAATTTATTATTCTTCATTTACATTCACCCCTTCGTCGATTTTACCGTCTTCGTCATCTGCAAAGTCCTTGTCAATAAGATGGAGTTTACGAAGAGTGAGAAAGAAAAGCACACCGTTTACACCTGCACCAACAGCAGCTTCTGTAATAGCCAAGTCAGGTGAGCGCAAGAGTAACCATACCACAGCCATAACGATGCTATAAGATGTGAAAATGATGAGAGCAGTCATAACTCTCTTTGAAAGTGCTGTTGCAATAGCACAGACCACAAGAGAAATAAGAAGTAAAATTCTAAATATGGTAATAATATCTTCCATTATTCGTTTTCCTCCTTTTCGTCGTCTATGCGCATTTCACAATGTTCACAAATGTTTTTATCTGTGAGTAATTTTGTTTTAACAAAGATATGTGAAACCACAGGACTTGTACACCATTGAATAATAACAATGAACAAGAATTTAAGTGAGATAATATTAATACCTGATGCAATAATAAGACCTGTTATAAAAAGCATCAATACAAGTGTGTCGCACATAGCAGCAGAATGCATACGGTTAAGTGAAAACTTGAAACGATATGTGCCGAAAATTGAAATAAAAAGAACAATAAGTCCTGCGGCAAAAAACAATGCCACAAGTGCGAAACGAATCCATTCGAGCATTATTTTTCACCTCCGTTATCTTTTTTGAAAAGGTTGATATAGATTTTGCTGAGAAGAATAACTGAAATGCAACTAAGAAGTGCATAAATGAGCGCAATATCAGTTAAATAACTCTCTTTAAGGAAAAGTGTGAGAATGCAAATGACAATCAAAACTATTGTTGTGAGAATGTTCACACCAATAAATCTGCCGATAATTGTTTTTGCTGTGATTGAACGAATAAGCGCTGCAATAATTGCAACGGCAAGACCTACGAATACAGCAAGATATAAATATGAATAAGCCTGTTCAAGCATTTTATTTTTCCAACCTTTCCAAAATTTTAACAAATGAACTGTTTTCGATTCCCTCTGCGAAAGAAGCATCAACACAATGAATTGTGAAATAGTCATCTTCTAATTCAGCGGTAATTGTGCCGGGGGTGAGTGTAATTGAGTTTGCAAGAAGCACTCTTGTCACATTTGTTTTAAGCGGAATTTTAACTTTTATCATAACAGGATGAATTTCTACTTTTTTACTTGTAACGATTTTCATCATCTGAATATTTGCAATAATTATTTCTTTTATAAGAATGAAGAAATATGCCAACAAAACAGGCGCTTTTTTCCACCAATGAAGTTCAGATTTAAGTGTGTATCCCAATGCTTTATGTGCAAAGAAATATGCAAAGACAGAAACTGCTGCACCTACCACACAAACCTGAATCATACCCGCATCAGCAGAAAAACGGCCGTTTAATATAATCCATAATAAGAACAAAAGAATTATCATAAAATATTCTCCTTTGAGAAGCCATATAAATAAGTATATATAATACCAGTTAAAAGATACTACTTTGCAACTATAAAGTCAATCACAATTTTGACGATTTTATCAAACCTCAAAAAGCAAATTTTTAACAGATTTACCAACAAAAGAATAGCGTTAAATTTATTGACAGAAATCGATAAGAAATATATAATAACAAGTAATAATGATGTATTATGCAGAATTATGTCTTTTGGTATTTTGATTACCAAAAAATGTATTCTTTGTTTTGATACGAAAAATGAAAGGTAGGTCAAAAAAATGGCTTTTTCTCTCAAAGGTATCCATGTGCCTCACAGAAAAAACACAGCTGATATGTCTGCTATAAGAATGCCTGCTCCAAAGACAGTTACACTTCTTACAGCAATGCATATTGGTAAACCTGCAAAACCAGTTGTTAAAGCAGGTGACCAAGTCTTTGTGGGAACATTGGTAGCCGAACAAGATGGATTTATTTCTTCATCAGTTTATTCAAGCGTTTCAGGTACAGTTAAGAGCGTTGCAGATGCTCTCTTGTCAAACGGCAAAACTGCTCCTGCAATCACAATTGAGTCAGACGGAGAAATGACACCTGACGAATCAATCGCAGTGCCACAGATTAACAGTAAAGAAGATTTTATTGAAGCTGTTAAGAAGAGCGGTATCGTAGGTTTGGGTGGTGCAGGTTTCCCTGTTTATGTGAAATTTGCAACAGACAAAAAGGTTGACACCCTTGTAATTAATGGTGCAGAGTGCGAACCATATATTACAAGTGACTCTGTAACAATGGTTGACAGAGCAGATGATATTTTATTGGCAATCGAGACTGCTGATAAATATTTCAATTTCGATAAGATTATAATCGGTATTGAAAAGAACAAGGCATCAGCTATTGCTAAAATGAAAGAGCTTTCAGCTAAGAATAGCAAAATTCAGGTTAAAGTTCTTCCTGCAATTTATCCACAGGGTGGCGAGAAAGTTCTCGTTTATCACACTGTTGGCAGAACAATTTCGGTTGGTCAGCTTCCGGCAGATGTTGGTTGTATTGTGTGCAACTCATCAACAATGGCAAATATCGGTAAATATTTACAGACAGGTATGCCACTTGTAGAGAAAACAGTTACTGTTGACGGCGGTGCAGTTAAAGAGCCAAAGAATGTAATCGTTGCAATCGGTACTCCAATCGGTGAAGTATTTGATTTCTGTGGTGGCTTTAACGGGGAGCCTGAAAAAGTAATTTATGGTGGTCCTATGATGGGTGTTGCAGTGCCTGACCTTGCAGTGCCTGTGCTTAAACAGACAAATGCTTTAATAGCATTCAATAAGAAAGAAACAAAAACAGCAAAAACAACTGCATGTATTAAGTGTGGCAAGTGCACAAACCACTGTCCTTTCGGCATCAATCCTGCTGCTATTGCAAAGGCTTATAAAGATAAGGATGTAGAAAAACTTGAAAAACTTGGCGCAGATATTTGTATGCTTTGTGGTTGTTGTGCATTTATCTGTCCTGCAAAGCGTCCTTTGGTTGAAACAAATAGTTTAGCCAAGAATATGCTCATGGCAGAACGTGCAAAGAAAAAGGAGGGTAATGCATAATGGAAAACAAACTTCATGCTTCATTTTCTCCACACATTAAAAGCAGTAACTCAACAATGAGAACAATGCTTGATGTGATTATCGCTCTTGTTCCTGCATCTATTGCAGCAGTTATTCTTTTTGGAATTCCTGCATTGCTCGTAATCGCAGTTTGCGTTATTTCTGCAGTAGCAGGTGAAGCACTCTTTAACTTAGCAGTTAAGAAAGAACAGACAGTTGGCGATTTAAGTGCAGTTGTTACTGGTTTGATTTTAGCACTTAATCTTCCATCAAATATTCCATTGTGGCAAGCAGCAGTTGGTTCACTTTTCGCAATCATTATTGTAAAAGGAATCTTCGGTGGTCTTGGCAAAAATATTGTAAACCCTGCAATCGCAGCTCGTGTATTTATGCTTATCGCATTTGGCTCAATGACTGCAGCGGTTTTCCCAGAGGGTATGGACTCAGTATCAGGTGCAACTCCACTTTCAGACCTTACAAATGACAAAGCAGTTGACCTTATGGACTTGTTCCTTGGCAAATGTGGAGGTGCTCTTGGTGAAACTTGTGCATTAGCACTTCTTATCGGTGGTATTTATCTTATCGTGCGCAAGGTTATCACATGGCATATCCCAGTTGCATTTATTGGCACAACATTTCTCTTCACATTGGCACTTGAAGGTGGCAACATTGAAACAACACTTGCTTGGGTGCTTTCAGGTGGACTTATGATTGGTGCTTTCTTCATGGCAACTGATTATGTTACATCACCAAGCACAGCAAAGGGTAAGCTTATCTTCGGTATCGGTGCAGGTGTAATCACAGTGCTTATCCGTTTCTTCGGTGGATATCCAGAAGGTGTATCCTTCGCAATTCTTCTTATGAATATTGTAAATCCTTACATAGATTCATTAACACAAAGAAAATTGTTTGGAGGTAAGAAATAATGAAACAACACATTAGAAGTATTATCTCTCTTACAGTTATTTTCGCAGTAGTAGTTGTTGCTCTTGCAGCAACAAACACTGTAACAGCACCAATCATTGAAAAGAATGCAGGTGCTGCAGCAAACGAAGCATTACTTGTTGTAATGCCAGATGGTGGCGAATTTACAGCTGCCGACTTAACTCAATATACACTTCCTGAATCAGTACTTGAAGCATATACAGCTTCAAACGGTGGTGCAGTAGTAAAACTTACAGCAACAGGCTATGGCCCTGATATGATTATCATGTGTGGCGTTGACGCTGACGGTAATGTAACTGGTGCTGTTTGTCTTTCAAGTAACGAAACTCTCGGTGTTGAAAAGACTTATGGCGACACATTAAAAGGCGCAACTATTGACACTATTGACGGTATCGCAACTGTTTCAGGTGCAACAATGACAACAGGTGCATACAGAAACGCAGTTAAGGATGCGATTAACACTGCAACTATCCTTGGTGGTGGTAGCGCAGATATTCGTTCACCTGAAGAAATCCTTGCTGATAATCTCAACACAGCTCTTCCAACAGGTGAAGGTAAGTTTACAGAAGTATTCATCTGTGAAAAAATTGAAAATGTATCTTCAATTTATGAAGCAGAAAACGGCGCAGGCTTTGTTTATGTAACAAAAGAAGGTGAAGAAGAAATCTTCGTTGGTGTTGATGCTAATGGCGCAGTAGTTTCAGAAGCAACAGATGATGTTAAAGCAACTGTTGAAGCAGCTGCAAAGATTATGCTTAAATCAACTCTTAAAGAAGTTGACATTACAAAATATGCTGATATGCCATCAAATGTAGATAAGGCATACAAGACAAAGAGTGGCAACTATGTTCTTGAAATCCACGCATCAGGTTTCGGTATCAATGGTGACCACTACTACAATCCATCAGGAGATTACATCTACATTAAGCTTGCAATCACAAAAGATGGCGAAATTATCGCTTGTCAGACAACAAAACAGTCAGAAACAGATGGCGTAGGTTCAATTTGTGCAGATAAAGAATTCAGCGCACAATATGTTGGTAAGAACGAATCAACATATAAAGATGTCGATACTGTAGCAGGTGTAACACTCACAACTAATGGTTACCAGAAGGGTATCGGTAAAGCTATCGAAGCAGTTAAAATTATGGAAGGAGTGGCTTAATAATGAGTAAACAGAACAATAATATGTCAATTCTCTTAAAAGGTCTTCTCCGTGAAAACCCAGTTTTTGTGCTCATTCTTGGCACTTGTCCAACACTTGCAACTACAACAACAGTTGACGGTGCATTCGGTATGGGCCTTGCAACAATGGCAGTTTTAATCTGCTCAAACATTGTTATTTCATTATTACGTAAATTTATCCCAGATACAGTAAGAATTCCTTGCTATATCGTTGTTATCGCAGGTTTCGTTACTGTTGTTCAGATGCTCATTCAGGCATTTATTCCTGATTTATATGAAACATTGGGTGTTTACCTTGCACTTATTACTGTTAACTGCATTATCTTAGGCCGTGCAGAAATGTTTGCAGGTAAAAACTCAGTTGGAAAATCAGCGCTTGACGGTATTGGAATGGGTATCGGTTTCACAATAGCACTCCTCACTATGGCTATTATCCGTGAAGTTCTCGGTGCAGGTTCATTTGCAGGTAATGAAATTCCATTCCTTGTTGAAAATGGTCTTACAATCAGCGTTCTTGCAAAAGCTCCGGGTGGACTTTTGGTTTATGGTCTTCTTATTGCAGTTGTTAATAAGATTACTAAGGGTAAGCTCATTAAGAAAAAAGAATTCGGTTGCGAAGGTTGTCCATCAGCGGCATCTTGCAACGGCGGTTGCGAAGCATCAGTAAAGGAGGGCGAATAAGATGGATGTTAAAGCATTGATTATTATTTTGATGTCATCAGTTCTCGTTGATAACTATGTTCTCAACCGTTTCCTTGGTATTTGCCCATTCCTTGGCGTATCAAAGAAAGTTAATCAGTCAGTTGGTATGGGTATTGCAGTTATCTTTGTTATGCTTGTAGCAACAGCGGTTACATGGCCTATTCAGACATTTATTCTTAATGAATTTGGACTTGGCTATTTACAGACAATCGTATTCATTCTTGTTATTGCTTCACTTGTTCAGTTTATTGAGATTTTCTTGAAGAAGACTATTCCAGCTCTTCACCAGAGCCTTGGCGTATATCTTCCACTTATCACAACAAACTGTGCAGTTCTTGGTGTAACAATCAATAACATTACAGATGGATACAACTTTATCGAATCAATGGTAAGCTCACTTGGTTGCGGACTTGGATTCTTGCTTGCAATGGTACTCTTCTCAGGTATGCGTTCACGCATTGAAGAGAGTGATGTTCCTGAAAGTTTCAAGGGTCTTCCTGTAACACTCGTAGCAGCATCTTTTATTTCAATGGCATTCTTCGGCTTTGCCGGAATCGTTGAAAATATTCTTGCATAAGGGAGGGCAAATAGGTTATGAATATTTTAATAGCTCTTCTTGTTGCAGTTGTAATTGGCCTTTTAGCAGGTGTTATGCTTGCGTTGGCATCTCACTTCTTTAAAGTAGAAGAAAACGAAACAGTTAAAGCAGTTCGTGAATGTCTTCCGGGCGCAAACTGTGGCGCTTGTGGATTTGCAGGTTGTGACGCTTATGCTGAAGCAGTAGCAAATGGAAAAGCAGAAGCAAATCTCTGTATACCCGGTGGTCCCGATGTTGCAGGTCAGCTTTCAGCAGTTTTAGGCGTTGAAATTAGCGTTGAAGCTCCAAAGGTTGCTTATGTAAATTGTAGTGGTGACTGCTCAGCAGTAGCACAAAAGGTTGTCTATGAAGGACTTCAAAGCTGTAAAGCAGCAGCAATGGTTTATGGCGGACCTTTCTCTTGTAAATTTGGTTGTATCGGTCTAGGCGACTGTGTAGCAGAATGCCCAGTAGGTGCAATTTCTGTTAAAGATACTCTTGCAAGAATTGACCCTAAAACTTGTATAGCTTGTGGCAAATGTGTTAAAACTTGTCCTAAGGGAGTTATCTCTCTTGTTGGAGAAGATGTTGTTGTTGCAGTTGCTTGTAGCAATAAAGAAAAGGGCGCAGTTGCTCGTAAAAACTGTATGAACGCTTGTCTTGGTTGTAAAAAGTGTGAAAAGACTTGTCAACACGATGCAATTAAGGTTGTTGACAATCTCGCAGTTATCGACTACGCTAAGTGTGAAGACTGTGGCGAATGTGCAAAAGTTTGCCCAACAGGTCGTTTAAAAATAGTTGATATGAAAAACGGAGTAATTGGTTGATTTTATGAAGAATAATAATTCTCAAAAAAATCAAAAATTAAGAAACGATATAATCCTTGCCGTCGTTATAGTTCTTATAGCGGCGGCGGGGCTTTTGCTTTTCGTCTTTAATCGTGAGCAAGGCTCAACTGTTTCAGTTAAGGTTGATGGTACACAAATAGCGTCATATCCACTTGCTGAAGACAGAGAAGTACCGATAAAAACAGGGGATAATGATGAGCATATTAATGTGCTTGTGATAAAAGACGGTAAAGCATCAATCAGTGAAGCCGATTGCCCCGATAAAATCTGTGTTGAAACAAGAGCAGTGTCCTATGTGGGTGAAACTGTTGTTTGTCTTCCGCACAAGCTTATAATTGAGATTACAAATCAAAACGCTGACGGTGGCATTGATGTTGCCGTTTAGGAGTAAAATATGAAAAAAGATATAAGAAGATATGCGGTGTCGGGGCTTGTTACTGCTGTGGCACTTGTTTTATCTTATGTTGAAGCAATTTTGCCACCTATCTGGTCAGCAGTACCAGGTATCAAAATCGGACTTCCCAATATAATAATAATTTTCATACTTTATAAAACCGGTCTTAAAGATGCCATAACAGTTTCTGCAATAAGACTTTTCTTGGTTGCATTGTTGTTTGGCAATGCTATGACTCTTATTTATAGTGTTGCGGGTGCAGTATTAAGTCTTGCATTGATGACCCTTTGTAAAAAGGTGAATTTATTCTCAATGGTAGGTGTCAGTATCGTTGGAGGTGTGGCTCACAACTTAGGACAAATTCTCGTTGCAATGGCACTTTTTGAAACTAGTCAAATCGGATATTATATGTTGATTTTGTCTATTACAGGTACAGTTGCAGGCGTTTTTGTTGGGTTAGTAGCGTCGGTTATTTTAAAGCGCTTTGAAAAAATAAAATTATAACAAAATTGTAATAGTTTCTGTCATGAATTTTAGTGTGAAAATGTTGACAGAAACTTTTTTTTATGCAATAATTTACGTGTAAACGTGTGGAAAAATCTACACATATTAAAACACAATTCAAAGGAGAAAACACTTATGAAAAAGATTCTTAGTGTAGCACTTGTAGTAGTAATGCTCTTCACAGTTGTTGCTCTTGCAGGTTGCGGTAAAAAAGAAGCTACTCTTAAGTTCGGTCTTGGCGTAGTTGCTAACTATGGCGAAGCTAAGGCTACAAAAGGTGAATTCAACACAACAGCAGTTGCAGTTCTTCTTGATGCTGACGGCAAAATCGTAAAGATTGACCTTGACACAGCTCAAATTCAGCCAACTTGGACAGAAGACGGCAAAAAAGTTGACGTTGAAGACCTTAGAACAAAGTATGACAAAGGCACAGACTACAATATGGCTGCTTTCGGTAAGAAGCACGACGGTAGTGACGGCAAAGCTTTAGAGTGGAATGTTCAGGCTGATAAGTTCATGGAACTTGCAGTTGGTAAGACACTTGACGAAGTTAAGGCTTTCATGGGCGAAGACAAATATGCTATTGGTGACCTTGCAGCTGCGGGTTGCACAATCAATGTTGGCGAATTCGTTGGCGCTCTTGAAAAGGCAGTTGCTAATGCAGTTGATTCAGCTGCAACAGCAGAAAACACACTCAAAGTTGCTCTTGTGGCATCAGCATCTCATGACAACAAAGATGCTACAGCAGATGCAGACGGTCTCAATCAGTATGACACAACAATCGTTGCTGCTGTAACAGACGCAGAAGGCAAAGTTGTAGTTGCTAAGACAGACTGCACACAGGGTAAGATTACATTCAATGCTAAGGGCGAAGCTACATATGACGCAACAGTTGCTGTTAAGTCAAAGCTTGAACAGGGCGATGAATACAATATGGCTAAATACGGCAAAAAGCATGACGGTAGCGAAGGCCAACCACTTGAATGGTATGCTCAGGCTGATGCATTTGACAAGGCTCTCGTAGGCAAAACAGCTGCTGATTTTGCAGCATTTGCTGGTGCTGATTCTTATGCAACAGGCGACCTTGCAACAGCAGGTTGCACAATGTCAGTTGGCGATATGGTTAAAGCTGCTGAAGCTGCTGCAAAAGCATAATTTTAGCTATTAAAAATTCGGGGATGTTGTTAACGCAACATCCTCATTTTTTTAAAAATAATCGAAATAAAGTTTAATTCTCAAATCAAATTTTATTTTGCTTATTTTTGTGTAGGGGTCGGCGTCTCCGACGACCCGTTATATTGGAAGTGATACAATGAAAAAAATAGTCTCAATACTTTTAGTCGCATCAATTCTCTTTGTGCAGATGTTGGCTTTTTCAGGTTGCGAGAAAAAATCAGAACTTACAAAATTCAGCAATTATTATTTTGACTATTTCGACACAGCAACAACAATAGTTGGCTATGAAAAAACAAAAGAAGATTTTGATGCAACTTGTGAAGAAATCAAAACTCTTCTCAACGAATACCATCGACTTTTCACAATATATAATCGTTATGATGGGCTTAATAACCTTGTTACAATCAACGATGTAAAAGACGGCAAACACAATGTAGTCAAAGTTGATGAAAAGATTGTTGATATGCTCACATTTGCAAAAGAAATGTATCAGAAAACTAATGGTGCAGTGAATGTTGCAATGGGTAGTGTGCTTAAAATCTGGCATATTTATCGTAATGATGGGCTTGACGACCCTGCTAATGCAGAATTGCCACCAATGGATAAGCTCAAAGAAGCATCAAAACATACCAATATCGAAGATTTGATTATTGATGTGGAAAACAACACAGTATTCCTTGCAGACCCACAAATGACACTTGATGTTGGTGCAATCGCAAAGGGCTATGCAGTTGAGCAAATTGCGAAACACCTTGAAGAAAAGGGGACAACAGGCTATATTCTCAATGTGGGTGGCAATGTGCGTACAATCGGTATGGCAGATGGGGATAAATGGAAAGTCGGCATTGAAAACCCTGACATAGAGAATAAAGATAAGCCATTTATCGAATATCTCAAGTTGTCTGGTGAGTCGGTTGTGACAAGTGGCTCTTATCAAAGATTTTATGTTGTCAACGGTGAGAATTATCACCATATTATTGACCCTGAAACTTTAATGCCGGGCACAAAATATCGTTCAGTATCAGTTCTCACAGATGATTCAGGTCTCGGCGATGCAATGTCAACTGCATTATTTATTATGGATTATGAAGAAGGCAAAAAGCTTGTTGAAGCGACAGAGAATGTTGAAGCAATGTGGGTTATGAATGACGGTGAACAGGTTTATTCTGACGGATTTAAGAATTATACATTTGAATATGAACCACAAAAATAGACGATGTTAAAAAGCATCGTCTTTTTTTGCTATTTTACTATTGAAAATTGTGAAAAAATCTTTATAATATTATTAGATGTTTAGGAGGTATTTCAATGAATATCTATGAAGCTATAAAATCTCTTATCGAATATGGTGTAAGAGAAAACTTAATCGAAAAAGAAGATAAAATCTGGGCAACAAATCGCGTGCTTGAAATCTTATCGCTTGATGGCATTGATATAGATGCGCAAGCAAATACAGATGCTGACCTTGAAGAAATTCTTAAGGTTATTCTTGACTTTGCAGTTGAAAAAGGACTTTGCGAAGATTCTGTTGTTTATAAAGATTTATTTGACACAAAAATTATGGGTGTGCTCACACCAAGACCATCAGAAGTAATCAAGACATTTAAAGAAAAATATGCTATTTCACCCAAAGAGGCAACAGATTACTACTATAACCTTTCAAAGAAATCTGACTATATCCGTGAATACAGAATCAAGAATGATGTAAAATGGATAACAAAAACAGAATATGGTGACATTGATATTACAATCAATCTTGCAAAGCCTGAAAAAGACCCGAAAGCAATCGCGGCAGCAACAAAAATGGAGCAAAGTTCTTATCCAACTTGTATGCTCTGTAAAGAAAACGAGGGGTATGCTGGTCGTGTGAATCATCCAGCAAGACAAAATCACAGAGTTATTCCAATTTGCCTTGATGGTGTTGATGCATATTTACAATATTCACCATATGTTTATTATAACGAGCATTGCATCGTGTTTGATGATGCGCACACACCAATGAAAATATCTGAAAAGAAATTCAGAAGACTTTTTGATTTCGTTAAAAAGTTCCCACATTATTTTATTGGCTCAAACTCAGACTTGCCAATCGCAGGTGGCTCAATTCTTACCCACGAGCACTTCCAAGGCGGTAGTTATACTTTTGCAATGGAAACTGCACCTATTGAAGATGAAATCACTTTTGAGGGCTATTCTGACATTAAAGCGGGTATCGTTAAATGGCCTATGAGCGTTATCCGTTTAAGAGGTGACGACACAGACAGAATTTGTCAGTTAGCAGGTAAAATTCTTGCAACTTGGCGTGATTATACCGACGAAGAAGCATTTATCTATGCACTCACAGATGGTGAAATTCATAATACAATCACACCAATAGCTCGCTTCAAAGACGGTCAATATGAAATCGACCTTGTTCTTCGCAACAATATCACAACAGAAGAATATCCTGATGGTTTCTATCATCCACACCCTGAATATCACAACATCAAAAAAGAGAATATCGGTCTTATTGAGGTTATGGGTCTTGCGGTGCTTCCATCTCGACTTAAAACAGAAATGGCAATTCTTCGTGATGCAATACTTGAGAATAAAGATATTAAAGCAGACGAGAGAATTGCAAAGCACGCAGACTGGGCAGAGAAAATAAAATCAAAATACAGTGACATCAACGCAGAGAATTGTGACAAAATTCTTCGTGACGAAATCGGTCTTGTATTCACTGCAATTCTCGGTCAATGTGGTGTGTTCGACAGAACAGAAGAAGGCAAAGCACAGTTTAAGAGATTTATCGCAAGCGTTAAATAAATATTACAACATAAAAATCTCTTCACATTTTGTGAAGAGATTTTCACTTATATATCAAATTTTTTCGCGAAATTTGGAAATAAGGGTTTAATCTCAAAAAACTTATCAATTATTTTACCAAATCCACCAATTAGACTACCATTAACAATCGCTAACACTATTGTGCCAATGCCGATTCCAACAAAGCCTTTGAAGAATATAAGCGTCATAATAACAGAAACTGCAAGGCAAGATAAATCAAAAGCCGTTTTGAATTTCGTTTGGTTTAATTTAAAATGCTCGGTAATGCCTTTAACAAAGAAATCATAAACCTGTGGATAAAGATAAACCCTGAAAAACAGAGCGATAGAGAATGCTGTAATCAACGCACTTGCCACAAAAAATGTAATACGGATTGGCATACTCATACTGCCGGGGGTGGTAATTGACGGGTTAAACATTGGAATTATAACTCGCCACATATCAAGCACAGCACCATATATAATACAGTTTAAAAACGATGCAAAATAAACAAGTTTAACTCTTCTAAGTAATATGCAGAACACAATAAAGAGTATTGCTTGCACAACATATTCACTTTGTCCAAAGGTTAAAAATTGAAGCTTTTGACTGAGTATGTAGGCGGGAGCAACAATCATTGAAAGACCCAAATCAGCAGCAGAAACCATTGCAACTGAAAATGATAAAATCAGAATTGCAAAAGCATAAACAAATTCGCTATAAAGTGTAATTTTTTTCATTATATTAATCCCATTCAGTACCTGTAACAGTTTCGAGGTCGATGCCTTTTGTATCGTGTGTTTTCTTAACAAGAGCAATAAGAGTAATAACGAAACTTGGAACAAGAAGACAAAGAGCTACTGTACCGATAACACCATCACCAAAGACAAGAGCAAGAATTGTGTTGATTATGAAACCTATGGCATATCCAACAAACCCTACAACTGTTTGTGCCGAAGTTGCAGATGAACGGAGATTTGTTGGTGCAGATTCACTTGCCATCATAATAAGCACATCATTTGTTGAATAATAACTACCAACAAATGCACCACAGAAGAAGCCCACAACATATGGGTTAAGACACATTTTTGCGCCTAATGTAAATATGATAAAGCTTATAACACAGTTCGCTGCAACTGTGATTGCTGCCGCTTTTCT
>CALEJD010000022.1 GCA_937898195.1 uncultured Clostridia bacterium
AAAAGTATTTCAGACTTTTCCCTGGCAATGAAGTTCGTCTTAAGAGTGCATATTTTGTTAAGTGTGTCGGCTATGATACAGACGAAAACGGTAATGTAACTTGTGTTCATTGCACATATGACCCTGAAAGCCGTGGCGGTAACTCACCTGACGGAAGAAAGGTTAAAGGTACACTTCATTGGGTTAGCGAAGCAGACTCATTCAAAGCAGAAGTTCGTCTTTATGACAGACTTTTCAATAAAGAAAATCCATCTGACGAATCTGCAGGTGCATTCACAGAAAATCTTAATCCTGAATCACTTGTTGTTCTTAAAGATTGCCTTATTGAAGGTGGACTTAGAGACGGTCTCAAAGCTGGCGACACATTCCAGTTTATGCGTCAGGGATATTTCTGCGTAGATATTACATCAACTGAAGATAATATTGTGTTTAACCGTACGGTACAACTCAATTCTTCTTGGGGGAAATAAATATGAGTAAAACAAATAAAATCAAACAAAAAACAACTGGCTTTGATATTGTTTTCAGAGTAGTTACTGCAATCGCTTGTATTGCAATTTATCCTGTGTTTTATTTTGCTGATTTAATTCACATTCTGATTACTCACACTGATATTTCAGACTTGTTGAATAAACTTAACGGCGAAAATACTCTTCAGGCAACAGAAGAATCACTTTCTCTTGCAGAACTTCCAGAGTGGCTTGATTTGTTTTCAGGATTTACAGACGGGAACTTTGATTTCAAAGCAAGTATTCTTCAAAACGAGCTTTACAGACCACTTATTGTAGCTGCTGTTTTTATTATAATCGCACTTGTTTTAGGACTTGTAATTCTTGGCTTTGCAATTTTCTCAAACAAAATCAAAGTTATTATTGGTCTTTCAGGTGCAGGATTTTTAAGTACAATCGCAGCATATATTTCATTCAGTTTCTTTGCAAACCCACTTATGTCAGGTGAAATTACACTTTCAGAAGTTCTCAATATGGATGGTATTATCTCATCTTTAATTGTTGGCTTCTTAGGTGAGGTTGCATCATTCACACTTGATGGCGCATTCTGGGGATTGATGTTCATAATGCTTGGTATCTGTGCTTGGTCAGTTTCTGTGCTTCTTGTAAACATCAGTGATGAAAAAGAAAAAGCAATGAAGAAAGCGGAAAGACAAAGACAATAAAATGCAAAAATTAAAGGCTCGGTTTTTACCGAGCCTTTTTCTTTTAGTTGTTTTCTAAATTCTTTTGTGACTGCATTTTAAGATATGCATTTATAAATCCGTCAATGTCGCCATCCATAACTGCGTTGATATTACCATTTTCAAAAGATGTTCTGTGGTCCTTTGCAAGTGTATATGGCATAAATACATAAGAACGAATCTGACTACCCCATGCGATTTCTTTGTGGTCACCCTTAATATCTTCAATCTTTGCAAGATGTTCGCGCTCTTTAATCTCAATAAGCTTTGATTTAAGCATTGTCATTGCAACTTCACGGTTCTGATGTTGGCTTCTCTCAACCTGACAAGAAACAACAATTCCTGTTGGTTTGTGAGTAAGACGTACTGCAGATGATGTTTTGTTAACTTTCTGTCCACCCGCACCACTTGCGCGATAAACAGCCATTTCAATATCATCTGGGTTAATATCAACATTTGTGTCTTCGTCGATTTCAGGCATAACTTCAAGAGATGCGAAGGATGTGTGACGTCTGCCTGATGAGTCGAATGGTGAAACACGGACAAGACGGTGAATACCTGCTTCGCTCTTCATAAAGCCGTAAGCGTTTTCACCCTCAATAAGAATACAAGCAGATTTAAGTCCTGCTTCGTCACCATCAAGATAGTCAAGTGTTGAAACTTTATATCCGTGACGTTCACCCCAACGGTTATACATTCTGAAAAGCATTTCTGCCCAGTCTTGAGCCTCTGTGCCACCTGCACCTGCATGGAATGTAAGAATAGCATTTTTAGAGTCATATTCACCTGTTAAAAGTGTTGCAAGAGTCTGGCTATCAAGCTCTTTTTCAAAGTTTTCAACACTTTCTGTGCATTCATCTACGAGAGACTCGTCCCCTTCTTCGTCTGCGAGTTCTATCATTACAAGAGCATCTTCAAAATCTGCTTTGAGTTTTTCATAAGAAGCAACTTTATTTTTAAGTCCGCTTGTTCTCTGCAAAACTTTTTGAGAATTCTGAATATCATCCCAGAAACCATCTTGCGCAGCTTGTTCTTCAAGATTTGCGATTTCTTTCTTCATTTTTTCAAGGCCCAACGCCTCTGCAAGATTTTCGAGTTCGTCGCTATGAGAGTTGAGTCGCAATTTTAATTCTTCATATTGAAGCATATTTTTACCTCGCTTAATTTATATGCTGATTTATTTATTATTTGTCACTTGTCCGTTATAAAAACATAAAATGATATTAAGACTACCGTTTATAGAGAGCAAAAGTAAGCTTTGCTTTTTAACAGCTTTTGTTTTTGACGGATATGATATATTTAAGCTGTTGCTGATTCTGTTTCTGACTCGGCAACAGTTGTTGACGACTCACTTGCAACTACTTCTGCCTGACCTAACAAATCAAGGTTTTGAGTGGTTGTTTCTGTTTTCTCTTCTGTTGTTGCAATTTCAGGTGTTGATGTGTTCTGAATTGCAGAGATATAATAAGTGTCATCTTTTTCACGAAGAGTAATTTTAAGATATTTATCAGGAATCGGTGCTTTCATTTCGCCATTTTCACCTTGTTCCCAACCGTCACCCGCAAGACAAGCAACAGTCAAAACGATTGAGTTTGGTAACGTTGTCTTGTCAATAACATCCGGTGTGTAAATAGGTGTAATACCTGTAAGTGGCACTGTATATGTTCCCTTTGCAGAATCAAAAGTGAAGTCCATACCATAACCCTCAATGGTTGAGTGGACGGGTGTAACTTCTGTTCCGAAAAGTTTAACAAACTGTGCTTCAACATCTTCTTTAGGAATTAAAAGCCCGTCACCTGTTGATTCATAAGTGTCAGGTGAAATATCGCTTTTAAGCAATGCCCAGATTGAAATTTCAACAAGCTGACTCATATCCGCTTTGGTAACGTCATCAAAAGTATCTGGAGATATGAGCACTACAGGAGTAAGCATTTTTTCATATTCTTCAAACTTTTTGCTCTTATCAATAGCACCGTCAATTCCCTTAACTGCTGAAATAACAACAGTTACAAGTCCGATTGCAGCAAGAATTGTAACAAGCATACCTATTGGAAATGCAAGCTTATGAGTACCTTTGTGCTTTCTGTTTTCTGACATTCAAAACACCTCTTTATCTGATTTGACCATCGCCATAAATCTTATATTTGAATGAGTTTAACTGTGGAAGTCCCAAAGGACCTCTTGCGTGAAGTTTTTGAGTTGAAATACCAATTTCTGCACCGAAACCAAACTCGCCACCATCAGTGAAACGAGTGCTTGCATTGTGATAAACCGCTGATGAGTCAACACTATTCAAGAATATTTCGGCATTGTCTTTATTGTTTGTGATAATGCTTTCGCTGTGTCCTGATGAGTATTTTCTGATATGTTCAATTGCATCTTCAAGTGAAGAAACAATTTTAACTGACATTTTATAGTCAAGATATTCACGATAATAATCATCTTCGGTTGCCACTTCAATATCAGGGCAAATCTCTCGAGCACATTCGTCACCATAGAGAGTAACATTTTTCTCATCAAGGCGAGCCTTGATTGCAATGAGTGCAAATTCTGCAATATCTTTATGAATAAGCAAACTTTCGGCTGTGTTACAAACTGAAATTCTCTGTGTTTTTGCATTGAAAATAATTTCAGTTGCCATATCAATATCTGCTTCACTGTCAACATAAATATGGCAATTACCCACACCTGTTTCGATTACTGGTACTGTTGAATTTTCAACAACTGCGTTGATAAGAGATGCACTTCCACGAGGAATAAGCACATCTACAAATTTATTCATTTTCATTAAAGCCGTTGCGCTGTCACGAGAAGTGTCGCGCACAAGCTCAATAATATCAGGATTAAATCCTATTTTTTCAATGGCATTTCTCATACTATCCATTATAGCAGAGTTTGAGTTGAATGCCTCTTTGCCACCACGAAGAATGGCTGTGTTGCCTGCTTTAACCGCAAGAGCAGCAGCGTCACTTGTAACATTTGGACGAGCTTCATAGATAATGCCCACAACACCCAAAGGCACACTTACTCTTTGAATTTTAAGACCGTTTGGACGCTCTGTTTCCCAAAGAATTCTGCCAACAGGGTCAGGGAGCTTTATAATATCTTCAATACCCTTTGCCATACCTTCAATTCGGTCTTTGTTTAGCATCAACCTGTCAATCAAAGACTCTGACATATTGTTTTTGCGTCCGTTTTCAATATCAATGGCATTTGCTTCTAAAATTTTGTCGCAATTTTCTCTTAAAGCATTTGCCATAGAAAGAAGTATTCTATTTTTATCTTCTGTTGATGCTACTGCTAATTTTGCTGCCGCATCTTTTGCTCTTTTACCGATTTCTGTGAGCATAATTATTTCCCCTTAAAGAATGTACCAACTTGTTTGCCGTCAAGCGCTTTATAAATCTCAGTTGGATTTTCACCATTCATAACGATTGTGTCAATTCCCGCACCCATTGTGATTTCTGCAGCGTGAAGCTTTGTCACCATTCCACCTGTGCCAAGTGTTGAGCCTTTGCCACCTGCGATTTTATATAAATCCTCGTCGATTTCAGTTACCACTGGAATAAGCTTTGCATCTTCATTCTCGTTTGGATTTGCATCATAAAGACCATCAATGTCTGTGAGAATGATAAGCGCATCTGCATTGACAAGTTTTGCAACAATTGCAGAGAGTGAATCGTTATCTCCATAAACAATTTCTTCAACTGCAACGCTATCGTTTTCATTGATAACAGGAATTGCGCCAAATTCAAATAATTTATTGAATGTGTTTATGAGATTTTCTCTTCTCTCGTCATTTTCAACGTCACTCTTTGTAATAAGCAACTGACCAACTGTGTGGCCATATTCACCAAAGAGTTTGTCATACATAAACATCAATTCACATTGACCGATAGTTGCCGCCGCCTGTTTGCCTGCTGTATCGGCAGGCTTTTCTTTAAGACCTAATTTACCAACACCAACACCGATAGCACCACTTGTTACAAGAGCCACTTCAACACCTGAATTCACAATGTCAGAAAGCACCGAAACCAACTTGTGCATTCTTCTGATATTTGTCTTGCCCGTTGAATATGTAAGTGTTGATGTGCCAACCTTAACAACTATTCTTTTTACGTCTTTTAAAACAGCCATATCTACCCTTCTCACCATAGAAAAGTTTAATCGTAATATTTTACCATATTTTTTTCTATTTAACAACTGCTATTTATAATAAATATAATTATCTATTTGTTGAAAACACTCTCTTCTTGTGATAAAATATGTTCATATATGCAAATAAAACTAGGTGATACTAATGGATTATTATTTTTCAAAAAGAATTTCAGGACTTGCACCCTCTGCAATCCGTGAAATATTAAAGGCAACACAGAATCCCGACATCATTCCTTTTGCAGCGGGCAACCCTGATGTTGCAACATTCCCAATGGAAGAAGTTCAGAAAATTTCAGCAGAAATTTTTGCAAACGAGCCTGTTACGGCGTTGCAATATGGTGTTACTGAAGGGTATACTCCACTTCGCAATCGTTTGACAAAATTCATTAAAGACAGATACAATATTGGCAGAGATTTTGACTCGCTCATTATCTCATCAGGCGCACAACAGGTTATGGACCTTGCTACAAAAGCTCTTTGTGATTTAGGCGATACTGTTATCTGCGAGTGCCCATCATTTATTGGTTCTCTCAACTGTTTCCGTTCTTATGGTTGCAAGCTTGCAGGTGTAAATGTTGAATCGGACGGTATGAATATTGAAGAACTTGAAAATGCTATTAAAAATGCACATAACCCAAGATTTATTTATACAATCCCTAATTTTCAAAACCCATCAGGCGCAACAATGAGCCTTGAAAAGAGAAAAGCAGTTTATGAACTCGCTAAAAAATACGGACTTCTTATTCTTGAAGATAACCCTTACGGCGACTTGAGAGTTTCAGGCGACGATGTTCCATCAATTAAGAGTATGGACGAAGACGGAATTGTTATTTATGCGGGTTCATTCTCAAAACTTTTAGCACCGGGTATCCGTGTTGGCTATATCTGTGCCCCTGCACCAATTGTTGCAAAAATGACAGTTGGTAAACAGGCAGCAGATGTGCATACACCTGTATTTTCACAGATGCTTGTTGATAAGTGGATGGACCAATATGATATTGATACTCATATCGAAAAAATCAGAGCGATTTATCGTGAAAAGCTTAATCTTATGTGTGACCTTATCGACTCAGAGCTGGGTGATTTTGTTAAATATGTTCGTCCTGAGGGTGGACTTTTCGTATGGTGTGAATTACCTGAAAATGTTGATATGCTTGATTTTGTACAAGAATGTATCAACGAAAAGGTTGCACTTGTGCCGGGCTCTGCATTTATGATTAACGACGAAAAGACAAATTGCTTTAGAATGAATTTCTCAACACCATCAAATGACAAAATTGTTGAGGGTATGAAAGCTCTCGGCAGAGTAAAAGCTAAATTTACAAAGTAAGGATTATTAAAGTGGAAAAGAAAAATTACACACTCACCGATATTTCTACAATTAAAAAAGTTATGGGAGAAAATGGCGTCACCTTTTCAAAAGGGTTAGGACAAAACTTTCTCGTTAACCCAACTGTTTGTCCACGAATGGCTGATGCTGTTCGAGAAAGCACAGACGGTAAAATTGGTGTGCTTGAAATTGGTGCGGGTGTTGGAGTGCTTACAAAAGAATTACTCCAGAGATGCGAAAAAGTTGTTTGTGTTGAGCTTGATACCCGTCTTTTTCCTGTTCTTGACGACACTCTTTCGGGTTATGACAATTTAACACTTATCAATGCTGATATTTTAAAAGTTGACCTTGAAAAAGTTATCGAAGAACATTTTAATGATATGGAAATTTTTGTTTGCGCAAACTTACCTTACTATATTACATCACCTGTAATTATGCGTCTTTTAGAAGAAAAACTTCCTTTTAAGAAGATTATTGTTATGGTGCAAAAAGAAGCTGGCGACCGACTTTGTGCAAAGGTTGGCACAAGAGAAAGTGGCGCTGTTACTGTTGCTGTTAATTATTATGCAAAAGCTCGCAAGCTCTTTGATGTTTCCCGTGGGTCGTTTATGCCAAGTCCCAATGTTGACAGTTGTGTAATTGAACTTGACCTTACGCAAAAGGGCGACTACAATGTGCTTGATGAAAAACTGTTTTTCAAGATGATTAAATCAGCGTTTGCGCAAAGACGAAAAACAATTCTCAACTCAATTTCAAGCGGAATGGGAATTGATAAAGCAAAACTTTCACAAGCAATCCAGAATGCAGGTCTTTCACAAACTGCGAGAGCCGAAGCGCTCACTATGGAAGAGTTAACAGATTTATCAAATAAAATTTATGAGGTAACAAAATGACATACAGATTTAGAACAAAAGGAACTTGTTCAGGTCAGATTGACATTGATTTGGAAAACGGAATAATCCAGAATGTTGTTTTCTATGGTGGTTGCAACGGCAATCTCAAAGGAATTTCAGCACTTGTCAAAGGCAAAAAAGCCGAAGATGTTATTCCACTTATAAAAGGAATAAAATGTGGTTTCAAAAGCACGTCTTGTCCCGACCAGTTAGCAATCGCACTCACAGAGGCGCTCAATGAACAGAACAAATAATTTTAAAAAAGCCTCTGAAACTGCTGTAAAAATGCTTAAAGACTGCGGTTTTGAGGCATTTTTAATTGGTGGCAGTGTTCGTGATTATATAATGAGTATGCCAATCGGCGATATTGATATAACCACAAGTGCAACGCCAACAGAAGTCGAAGAAGTTTTTAAAGATTTTCGCGTGATTGAAACGGGCATAAAGCACGGCACGGTAACTGTGCTTATTGATAGTGAGCCTATTGAAATCACCACATATCGAAGTGAGAGCACTTATTCAGACAACCGTCATCCTGACAGCGTTACTTTTTCAAAAGCGCTTAAAGATGATGTTGTTCGTCGTGACTTCACTATGAATGCTATTGCCTTTGATTTTAAAGATGGTTTTATCGACCTTGTTGATGGAATGAAAGACATAGACAACAAAATTATTCGTTGCATTGGTGACGCTCAAACAAGATTTCGTGAAGATGCCCTTCGCATTCTTCGTGCTCTTCGTTTTTCTGCAGTTTTAGGTTTTTCAATTGAAGAAAACACAGCTCTTGCAATTCATAAATGCAAAGATTTGCTTAAAAACATATCAGCCGAGCGTATTCAAATAGAATTTTCAAAGCTTATTTGTGGCAAAAACGCATATAATATTTTGCAAGAATACGCAGATGTTATTTGCGTGTTTATTCCAGAAATTGAAGAGAGTATCGGCTTTGAGCAGATAAACCGTCATCATATTTATGATGTTTATACTCATTCTCTCAAGGCGCTGGAACAAAGTAAAAACGAGTTGCACATTCGACTTGCTCTTTTCTTGCACGACATTGGCAAGCCTTTTGTGGCTCATTTTGACGAAAAGGGTGAACAACATTACTACTCGCACCCTAAAAAGAGTGCCGAATTGACAGAAAAAATCTTAACAAGACTTCGTTTTGACAATGACACAAAAGAAAAAGTGCTAACCCTTGTGAGAATGCACGATACACCGATTATGCTTGATAAAGAAGATGAACCAAGCAAAAAACGACTTAAAAGAATTCTCTCGCAAATTGGTGTGGATTTGACCTATGACTTAATTGAAGTCAAGCGTTGTGATAATTCATCACAAAACCCCGAATATTATCGTGGTGATGTTTTCTATAAAGCAACCTATGATATGCTCGATGAAATTATCAACGGGGACGAATGCTTTTCTATTAAAGATTTGAAAATCAATGGTAATGACCTTATTGCCGTTGGATTCAAGGGCAAGGATATCGGCAAAGCATTGCAAAAATGCCTTGATGGTGTAATAGCCGAAAAGGTTCAGAACAATTTTGACGATTTAATAAAATACGCAAAAAAATAAAGGATAGAGAATTTAATCTCTATCCTTTTTCTTTTGTTTTAATTAGTCGTTGTTTCTTCTTCTGTTGAAACGACGGTTATTATCGCGCTTTTTTGGCTCTTCTTCGATATCGTTTTCTGGTACAAGACCTTTAACTTCAATAAGAGCATCACGACGAGAAAGGT
>CALEJD010000023.1 GCA_937898195.1 uncultured Clostridia bacterium
AAGTTTCAGGAATAGATTTTCGGACGTGGTTTCGATTACCACCATCTCCACCAGAAAAAACAAAAGTTCCAATTATAAATTGGGGCTTTTGTTTTTTGTCTAGGTAATCGAAACCACATAGTCCATCTTTTGCGTCAGCAAAAGGGACATATAAATGCGAAAGGTTGCGAAGCAACGAACGAAGCAAAGCTTCGGTTCTCGCCATCTCCACCATAAAATAAAAACTACGATTTTCGGGGTTTTTATTTTTATTGAATTCTGCACACAAGTGTGATAAACTTGATTCATAGATTCTAAACAAAGGGGATTTCTTTTATGGGAAAGAAAATTATTGTTGCAGGCGGCGGACATGGCGGTATTGCTGCTGCAATGCTTCTTGCTAAACGGGGCTTTGATGTTACTGTTTATGAGCGTAACGCTAAAACAAAAATGGGTTATGACTGGACAGATATTTTTGATAAAAAAGGTCTTTTAGCTATTGGATTGCCAATTCCTGATAAAAAGCTTTATAACCTTAAAAATGACGTAACATTCTATGGTCCTGCAATGGAAACAGCGCTCACACAGAATACTGAAGACGACAGAAAAGAAATTCAGATGGAGCGCAGTGAGATTTATAAATATCTCATTTCTCACGCAGTTGAAGCTGGGGTTAAGTTTGAATATAAGCAAAATATTCTTGGCCCTATTCTCTATGGCAACCGAGTTGTTGGCATCAAAACAGAAAAAGGCGAATATTTTGGCGACCTTGTAATTGACGCTTGTGGTCTTAACTCCCCTATCAGACAAAACTTGCCTGAGTATTTCGGTGTTCAGAACAATCCTATCGAATATGAGCAATTCTATGTTTATCGTGCGTTCTTCAACAAAACAGCAGAGGTTAATGATGACGAGAAATTCAAGATTATTATGCTCCCTAACAACCAATTAGGCATTTCTTGGGTTGCAACAGAAGAAAAATATACAGATGTACTTATCGGTCGATTCCACAAATTTGACCTTGACTATGCAAACGAGCAAATCGAAAGCCTTAGAAAGACAAATCCAAGCATCGGCACAAAAATTGTTCGTGCAGGTGATTTCGCGAATATTCCTGTTCGTCAACCTTTGGGTATTATGGTTGCAGACTGTTATGCTGCTATTGGCGACTCTGCTTTTATGACTGTTCCTGTTATCGGTTCCGGTATTGCAAACGCACTTAAAGCTGCAAAAATTCTTGCAGATGCAATCTCCGAAGATAAAAATTGTTCATATAGCGCAGAAACTCTTTGGACATACCAAAAGAATTACTATAAAGAAATTGGTGCGGCAATGGCGCCTATGGCTTGTGTTAAATTATTGCTCACACGCCTTGAAGGTCACGAATTAGATTATATTTTCGCAAAAGGTATTCTCAACGCAGAAGATATGACAATCGACGCAGAATCTTCAAGTCTTGGCGCAATGCTCAGCGGTATGACTCCTGCTGATATTAAAATCAAAGTGCAAGGTCTTCTCAACAACAAAGTTATTCTCAAAAAAGTTGTTAATATGGGCTTGCAACTCGGCAAAGCGACTGCTGTTACTGCCGCAATGCCACCTATTTATAACCGTCAGGCAGTGCTTAAATGGGTTAAAGAATACAACAAATGTTTCAAACATTAAAATATTGATAAAAAATAGCGCTCTCACCCCTTGAGAGCGCCATTTTTTTGCTATTTTGCATTTACTTTTGAGCAGTTTTATTGTATAATGTCTATAATTATATTTTTGTGGAATGGGTGACATTAAAATGAAAAAAGGCACAAAGAAATTTTTAGGTTTTGCAATCCCCGCAACTGTACTTGGCATTGTTGCAAGAAAGAAATATGTTGATGTACGTTATGGTGTGAAAGGTCCAAAGCCTATTATCACTTTTACAGAATCAACTGATGCAAAATTAGACGAAATTCACCTTACTGCTCACAGAGGACTTTCTTCAATTGTCCCTGAAAATACAATCGAAGCATTCAAGGAAGCTGCAAAGCACAATTATTATGCTCTTGAATGTGATGTGCACTGCACAACTGATAACAAATGGGTAATTATTCACGACTATATGCTTCAGTCAATGGCAAAGGAAAAGGGCGATGTTAAGAAAATGTCTTATGAAACCCTTTCAAAAGTTAAATTCACAAATGGTGCAAATATTGAAGATTATCCTGATGCAACAGTTTGCCTTGTTGAAGACTTTATTGAAATCTGCAAAGAAGCAAATATTCGTCCAATGATTGAAGTTAAGGACAAGCGTGTTGAAAAGGTTGCAGACTTGCTTGAAATCATCCGTAAATACGACATTGAAAAAGATGTTATTCTTATTTCATTCCACGCACCTGTGCTTCGTGAATTCAGAAATCTTTCACCAAATATGGAACTCTGGTATTTAATGCACACAATCACAGATGAAAAACTTCAAGAATGCATTGAAAATGGTAACGGCGTTGCTTTTGAAGCAAAGCGTGGCAAGCCTGAAATGATTCAGAAAATTCACGACAATAATCTTACTGCTGCTTGTTGGACAGTTGACACAAAAGAAATGCTCAACAACATGATTGCAAACGGCGTGAAATACATTACAACAAACGCAATTCTTCCTGAATAAGAGGTATAAAATGATAGACTGCAAAAAAATTGCTGAACTTATTTTCAGCGATGTGGACAAGTCCACAGAATATTATGAAGAACTTTACCCTGCAAGAGATTTGCCCGAAGGCGCAAGAGTGACAAGATTTGCTCCAAGCCCAACAGGTTATTTGCACTTTGGTGGACTTTATGCAGGTTTCGCATCAAAGCTCACCGCTGAAACTACAAATGGCGTTTTTATGCTTCGTATTGAAGACACCGACAAAAAGCGTGAAGTAGAAGACGGTGTTACAGGAATTGTACAAGGTCTCCGTGCTTTCGGTGTTACTCCTGACGAAGGTGTTACGGGCTACGATATGGAAATCGGCGAATATGGCCCTTATACACAGAGTCTTCGCAGAGAAATCTATCGTGCATTTGCTAAAAAACTTGTAGAAGAAGGCAAGGCTTATCCTTGTTTCTGCACACCGGAAGACCTTGAAGATATCAGAAACCGTCAAGAAAACGAAGATATTAAAGGTTATTATGGTGCTTATGCAAAGTGCAGAGATTTAAGTGATGACGAAATCATTGCCAAAATCAATGCGGGTATCCCCTATACTGTTCGTCTTCGTTCAATGGGTGATATACAGAGAAAAATTGCTTTTGACGATATGATTAAGGGCAAAATTGAAATGAGCGAAAACGTGAATGACGTTGTTATTCTTAAAACTGACGGAATTCCAACTTATCACTTTGCTCACGCAATCGACGACCACTTAATGCACACAACTCACGTTGTTCGTGGTGACGAATGGATTGCATCTGTTCCACTTCATATTGAACTTTTCAGAACTTGTGGCTTTAAACCCGTTAAGTATGCTCACATTGCCCCAATTATGAAAGAAGAAAATGGTGGCAAACGCAAACTTTCAAAGAGAAAAGACCCTGAAGCAAATGTTTCATTCTATATTGAAAAGGGTT
>CALEJD010000024.1 GCA_937898195.1 uncultured Clostridia bacterium
GGAATTTTTCTACCACTTTTAGCAGTAAAATCACCAAATTTAAGAACGCCTGCACCTTCTAAAAACTGTATAAACTCTCTTTTATATGCTTCCATTGTAATATCTCCTTATCCTACGAATTCAGCAACGCATCTCTTGTATGCTGCAACAGGGTCTGCAGCTGCAGTAATTGGTCTTCCAACAACAATATAGTCAGAACCTGCCTCTTTAGCTTTTTCAGGTGTCATAACACGAACCTGGTCACCAATATCACCATCCGCAAAACGAATTCCAGGTGTAACAGTAACAAAATCTTTACCACATCTGTTATGAACTTTATCTGCTTCAAGTGGTGAGCAAACAACACCGTCAAGACCAGCTGTTATAGCATTGTGTGCATAATGCATAACTACTTCATCGATAGGCTCTTTAATAAGTAAATCTCTTTCCATTACTTCCTGACTTGTTGATGTAAGTTGTGTTACAGCAATAAGAATTGGTCTTGTGCCGTCAGCACGAGTTAATCCTTCAAGTGCGCCCTCCATCATAGGAATTGCGCCACCTGCGTGAAGATTAGTCATATCAACATCAAGGTTAGAAAGAACAGCCATTGATTTTTTAACTGTGTTAGGAATATCGTGAAGTTTAAGGTCGAGGAAAATCTTATGTCCTCTTGCTTTAATTTCTTTTACGATTGATGGACCTTCTGCATAATAAAGTTCCATACCAATTTTTACAAATGGCTTTACATCAGTAAATTTGTCTAAAAAAGCCATTACATCTGCCTTGCTTGAAAAATCACAAGCAATAATTACGTCTTTACCCATTAGTGTGCTCCTCCTATAATCTCATTTATATCTTTAATATTTAGTTTAGATAATTCATTTGGCAAGTCTTCTATAATTGTCTTGCAAGCATAAGGGTCAACAAGGTTCGCTGCACCAACTTGCACTGCTGTTGCGCCTGCCATCATAAGTTCAATTACATCTTTTGCAGTTGAAACACCGCCCATACCGATAATAGGGATTTTAACTGCATCATATACCTGATAAACCATTCTAACGGCAACAGGAAAAATTGCTGAGCCAGAAAATCCACCCATTTTATTTGCAATTACTGGTTGACGACGCTTAATATCAATTCGCATCCCAAGTAATGTATTAATCAAACTAATACCATCTGCACCTGCAGATTCAGCTGCTTTTGCGATTGACACAATATCAGTAACATTTGGTGAAAGTTTTATAATAATCGGTTTTGTTGTTACCGATTTAACTGCTTTTACAACTTTTTCAATCGCAGCAGGCTCTGTGCCAAAGCTCATACCACCATTATGAACATTAGGGCAAGATACGTTAACTTCAATCCAACCGACTTGTGGGCATTCATTGATTTTTTCACAAGTATAAGCATACTCTTCAACTGAAAAACCACTTACATTCGCCATAACAGGTTTATTGAACACTTTGGCAAGTTTAGGCAATTCTTCACTGATTACTTTATCAACACCAGGATTTTGAAGACCTACAGAGTTAATCATACCTGCATTACACTCTGCAATTCTTGGTGTAGGATTACCAAAACGTGGTTCTTTTGTTGTTCCTTTAAAAGAAAAAGTACCAAGAATGTTTATATCGTAAAGTTCTGCAAATTCATAACCAAATCCATAAGTACCACTTGCAGGGATAATTGGGTTATCTATTTCAATTCCGAGAAGATTTACTTTTGTGTTTACCATATTATCTCCTCCCTTGTGAGTACAGGACCATCTTTGCAGATTCTCTTATTACCATATTTAGTCTTGCATGAGCAACCCATGCAAGCGCCAAATCCACAACCCATTCTTTCTTCGAAACTATATTGGCCACTTGTTGTAGCTGTATTTTCAATAGCCTTAAACATTGGCATCGGACCACAAGTATAGAAATATGAATAATCAGTTTCTTTAAGCGCATCTGTTACAAAGCCGTTAATTCCGTAAGAACCATCAACTGTTGTTACTTTTACATCGGCACCAAGTTTCTTGAAATTATCTTCATAAAAAATTTCATCTTTTTTATTAAAGCCAAGAATAACTGTAACTCTTTTACCTTCTGCAATAAGTTTCTTGCACAAATTGTACATTGGTGGAACACCAACGCCACCGCCTATAAGTACAGGCTTGTCCAACGACTTTGATGTGTCAAAGCCGTTACCAAGTCCACAAAGAACATCAAGTTTTTCACCTGAGTTCATTTTGCTCATAACTTCTGTACCTTCGCCAACAACTTTGTAAATAATTGTAATTGATTTATCATCATAATCGCAGATTGAAATAGGTCTGCGAAGATAAAATCCATCAAGTTTAATATTGATAAACTGACCAGGTGCCGTGATTGAAGAAGTATCACCAATTAACACCATTTCAAAAATATTATCAGTTAGTTTTTTGTTGGATTTAATTTCATAAAATCCCTGATACATTATTTATCCTCCCACACAACATTACCGTTGCACATTGTCATTTTACATTTACCATATACTTCCATACCCTCAAATGGAGTACTTCTACCCATAGAAAGAAAATCGTCTGGATTTACGGCATATTTATTTTTAAAATCAAAAATGGTTAAATCAGCTTTTATACCAATTTTAATTTCACTACCTATATTAAATCTCTTGTTAGCATTTGATGAAAATAAATCAACGAGTTTTTCAAGAGATAATTTACCAGTTTTCACAAAGTGAGTGTACATTATAGGGAATGCTGTTTCGATTCCAACAACGCCCATGTTACTCTTTTCAAGACCTTTCGATTTTTCTTCTGCACTATGCGGTGCGTGGTCAGTTGCAATCATATCAATTGTACCATCAAGAACACCTTGAATAAGAGCTTCTTTATCACTTTCATCACGAAGTGGTGGATTCATTTTGAATCTCCCATTTTCTTGCAAATCCTTATCAGAAAGCACGAGATAATGTGGGCCAGTTTCACAAGTGATATTTACACCATCTTTTTTTGCTTGTCTTATAAGTTCAACACTTTCTTTAGTTGAAATATGGCACACATGATATGCGCAACCTGTTTGTTTAGCAAGTTTAATATCTCGTTCAATCTGTTTCCATTCGCTTTCAGAGCAAATTCCTTTGTGACCGTGCTCTGCTGCATAATTACCTTTATGTATATAACCACCATTAAGCAAATCATTTACTTCGCAATGTGCAACAATCATTTTATTATTCTCTTTTGCTATTTTCATAGCATCATGCATCATTTCTTCACTTTGAACTCCCCTGCCGTCATCAGAATATGCAATACACATATCTTTCATTTCTTCCAAAGCAGAGAGCTTTTCACCCATTTGACCAACAGTAATTGATGCATATGGATAAACATTGATTACAGCATCTTTATTAATAATATCGATTTGTTTTTGCAAATGTTCGACTGAATCTGGTACAGGATTTAAGTTTGGCATTGAGCAAACTGATGTATAGCCACCGCGAGCTGAAGCCATTGTGCCTGTCTTTATGGTCTCTTTATAAGAAAAACCCGGCTCACGCAGATGCACATGCACATCTGTAAAACCGGGAAAAACATAACAATTTTCAAAATCATATACAACATCAGCACATTCGGATGCTAATGAGTCAGAAATATCGGCAATTATTCCGTTGTTAATTAAAATATCTTTTCTGGTAAATTGTGAATCATAAAAAACTGTTGCATTTTTAATTAACTGTTTCATTTTATCACCTATAATAAACCGAATTTCCGTTCCTTAAAATAATAACATATTTATATGTTGTATGTCAACAAAATACAAGCACAATATATGTAAAAAAGTGGAGTATTTCTACTCCACTTTTTGTGTGATTTAATAGTTTTCTGCCTTCATCATAAAATATGCCTTTGGATGAGCACAAACAGGGCAAATTTCTGGTGCAGCTTTACCAATATGGACATGACCACAGTTAGAGCAAACCCACATCATATCGCCATCACGAGAGAATACAAGACCACCTTCGATATTAGCGAGAAGTTTCTTATATCTTTCTTCGTGGTCCTTTTCAATTTTTGCTACCATTTCGAAAAGTGCTGCAATATGGTCGAAACCTTCTTCTTTTGCTACTTTAGCAAACTCTGCATACATTTCTGTCCACTCATAGTTTTCACCTGCAGCAGCATCTTTAAGGTTTTCAACTGTTGTAGGAATACCACCATCGTGAAGAAGTTTAAACCAAATTTTTGCGTGTTCTTTTTCATTGTTAGCAGTTTCTTCAAAAATCTGTGCTATCTGAACATATCCATCTTTTTTAGCTTTAGATGCGTAATATGTGTATTTGTTTCTTGCCTGTGACTCACCTGCAAATGCAGTCATGAGATTAGCTTCTGTTCTTGAACCTTTAAGTTCCATAAAAATCACTCCTTAATTTTTTATATTATTATTCTACCATATTTTTCAAAAATTACAACTATAGTAGAAAATATTTTTTAAATATGTTACAATATTTTTGAGGTGGAAAAATATGGGGAGAATATTTATTGAACCTATTGGTTACATACAAAATGATTATAAAGAGAAATTTGGTATTCCGCGCCAAAGTGGACTTACTGAAAATGTAGTTTCAAAAATTACTTTTGAAGAAGATTATCAAGACCCGGATTTCTTTAGAGAAATTGAAAAATTCACTCACTTATGGTTAATTTGGTATTTTTCTGAAGTAAACAAAAAAGAAATTAAACCGACTGTAAGACCGCCAAAGCTTGGTGGAAATAAGCGCATAGGTGTTTTTGCATCGCGCTCTCCTTTTAGACCAAATAGAATCGGAATATCTTGTGTCAAATTAATTCAAACAGAGTTTAACTACAAAGAAGGAAAATCAATATTTGTTTCTGGAGCTGACTTAATGGACGGAACTCCTATTATTGATATTAAACCATATTTACCATATACAGATAGCAGACCTGACGCATCAAATGGTTTTGCTTTATATGATATAAAAGGTTTACTTGATGTAAAATGTAGTGATGAAAATTTAAGTAAGATACCTTTTGATTTGGTAGATGGCTTATTTGAAACTTTAAGACATGACCCGCGCCCATCATATCAAAATGACAGCGAAAGAATTTATGGTATGAGCTTTGGCGATATGCAGGTTAAATTTAAGGTTGATGACAAAGTACTTACAATAATAGATATCGCATAAGAAAAGCCACGTTTTTACGTGGCTCTTTTAATTATAAATTTATCTTTCTATCCTTGAAATAAAACTCTTTATCGTGTTCATTGATTTCACGCAATACTTTACAAGGGTTGCCGACTGCAACAACATTTGCAGGAATATCTTTTGTTACAACACTACCTGCGCCAATTACTGAATTGTCACCGATTGTAACACCTGGTAATACGATAACTCCAGCTCCAAGCCAACAGTTTTTACCAATATGTATAGGTAAATTATACTGATATGCAAGCGGGCGTAATTCAGGCAATATTGGGTGTCCTGCAGTTGCCAAAACAACGTTTGGACCAAGCATTGTATAATCGCCAACATAGATATGAGTATCGTCAACAAGAGTTAAGTTGAAATTAGCATAAACTCCTTTACCGAAATGAACATGTTTTCCTGCCCAGTTAGCGTGAAGTGGTGGTTCAATATAACAATCATCACCTATTTCTGCAAACATATTTTTAAGCATTTCTGTTCTTTTATCAAGTTCCAGTGGTCTTGTTGCGTTAAAGTCATAAAGTTTATCAAGATATGTTAACTGTTCGTTAAACAAATCTTCGTCCATTGAAAGATATAAATCTCCACTATGCATTTTTTCACGAATATCCATAAAAGTCTCCTTATTTAATACTGAAGTTTTCACAATCTATTATTTTCTTAAAACTTCGATGTGTTTTTTCTCGCGATTTAACATAAATATTTTCTAATTTAATATTTTTAGTATGTCTTACAAAAACTCCGTATGCATTTATGTTTCTAAAACGATTGCATTCGGGGTATTCTTTTTCCTGTTCAGGAATCTTAAATCTTAAATCAAAATAGTCTTTACCATCTGCATATTCTAAATTAAAGTTTTTAATGTTGACATCAGAAATTTTTTGATTAGGTATTCCCATAATCATAATTGGTATTTCAACGTTTTGGGCTTTAATATTTTTAATTGAAATATTTATAATTTCTCCCCTGCCATCTAATTCAGGTTTATTATCACCATTCCGATTACAAAGTCTAATAAATAATGGACACGCCATAGAGTCCATTTCAATATTTGAAATATTTACGTTGCTAACTTTTGCACCATCACAAGATTCGATTGATATTCCGCTTACACCAGCTGGATAAATGTCTGTGAGATAAAATTTGCAGTTTTCAACAGTAACGTCACTTATATCTAAAGAAGTTTCCGTACCTATTTTGAATGCATTTGTGCAAGAAACAACTTCACAATCATGAATATATATATTACTCATTCCGCGTTTGCAACAAATGTCGAGATTGTTCTTAATTTTGAGTCCGTCATCTCCTGATGTAGAAATACTCATATTATTTTTAAGTACAATACCATCATCAGCAGTAGATATGAAGCAGTTTTTAATAACAACATTTGATGAACCGCAAATGTCAATACCATCTGTATTTGCAATATGCCGATTGTTATTTATAACTAAATTTGAAATGTTGACATTGTTTGATGAGTTAACATTAACAGTCCACATAGCAGAGTTTTCTAGTATAAAATTATACAACTTAACTTTGCTACAATTCTTTAAAAGCATCAAATAACCATATTTACTTTTGTGTGGAAAACGTATTCTTTTTCTATATTCCTGACGCAAATCCCATACATCAAGTGTTTTTTCAAAATGTTCAGTTTTTGGTGGTAAATGGGGCTTTAAAGAAAAGAAATTGCCTTCACCACAGATTTTTCCTGGGCCTATAATACCAATATTTTCACAAGTATCGGCATATATCAAGGCATTTTCAGTAAAGTTTGATGTATCGTGTGAAGCAATTATTGACGAATCTTTTGCAATGTATAAAACTACATTGCTTTTCAAGTAAATAGTCCCAGTTGAATAAGCGCCACCATCGACTACAACGAGTCCACCACCACTTTTATTACAACTATCAATGGCATTGTTGATATATGTTGCATTGTCAATAGTTGCATCATTAGGCTTTGCACCAAAATCACGTATGTACATAGCATTATCTAATGGTATGTATAAATTATCATTTATATATTTTGAATATGGTATATCTTCATAGAAATCGCCATCAAAAACTTCTGAAAATATTTCACCATCATAGATTTTGAAATCTTTTTGAAGTTTAGGGAAAAATGAGCCTATATGATTAAAAAATCGTGACAAACTATCACCTCTTTTCGTTATTTTATCATAATAAAAACAAAAATAAAAGATTCAAAATAGTATTTTTCAAATTGTTTTTCATATTCTATTATGAAGTAATATTTTGAGGTGATTTTATGTGTGGAATTGCAGGAGAAGTATCGTTTGGTAATTCATTAATTAAAAATAAAGATTCGTTTTTAAAAATGCAAAAAGTTTTAGCACCGCGTGGTCCTGACCAAAACGGAATATATATAAAAGACAATATTGCACTTGTTCATTCACGCCTTTGTGTCATAGATATTGAAAATGGAATACAACCAATGACCACCAAATATGGTGATAATGAGTATACACTTGTATACAATGGTGAACTATATAATACTAATGAAGTACGAAATAAATTAATAAAACATGGGCATAGGTTCCTTTCACATTCTGACACAGAAGTGATATTAAAATCATATGTACAATGGAAAGACGAATGTGTTAATGAATTTAATGGCATTTTTGCTTTTGCCATCTGGGATGATAATGAACAAAAGCTCTTCTTTGCTCGTGACAGAATTGGAGTTAAACCATTATTCTACACTATAAAGAATAATTCTTTTATATTTGGTTCAGAAATTAAAGCGTTGCTTGAACATGAATACGTTGAGTCGGTTATTGATGAAAATTCAATAGCAGAGATTATGTTTATTGGACCAGGAAGAACTCCAGGCTGTGGTGTATTTAAAGATATTAACGAAATTAAACCTGCTTGTTGCGGGCATTATTCAAAAACTGGTATTAAAATTAGGAAATACTGGACCTTAAAAGATAAAGAACATAAAGAAAACTTTGAACAAACAGTTGAGAAAGTTCGGTATCTTGTAAAAGATTCAATAACAAGACAATTAGTATCTGATGTACCTGTTGGTACTTTTCTTTCTGGTGGATTGGATTCTAGTATTATTTCTTCAATCGCAAATTCATATTTTAAAGAAAAAAATCAACAGTTAAAAACTTTTTCTGTTACTTATGAAAATAACGATAAATTCTTTAAGACAAGTAAATTCCAGCCAAACAGTGATACAGAATATATTAAAAAGATGGTCAAATATCTTGGTTGCGAACACCATCTCATAACATTAAATAATAAAGAGCTTGCTGATGCTTTATATAACGCTGTAGATGCCCGTGATTTGCCAGGAATGAGCGATGTCGATTCATCGTTACTTCTGTTCTGCAAAGAGATTAAGAAGCACTGTACAGTAGCTTTATCTGGTGAATGTGCTGATGAAATATTCGGTGGCTACCCTTGGTATCGTGACAAGGAAATCAGAGCAATTAACGGATTCCCGTGGGCACAATCTACGCAATACAGAAAATCATTTTTAAGAGATGATATAAAGATACCAGATGCTGAAAATTATGTATATTCTCGATATAAAAATACACTGATTAATACATCGAAAATTAGCGGTTTATCCCCTGTTGAATCAAGAATGAAAGAAATGATGAAATTAAATCTTGATTGGTTTATGCAAACTCTTCTTGATAGAAAAGACAGAATGAGTATGTATAACGCACTTGAAGTTAGAGTACCTTTCTGCGATTACAGAATTGCTGAATATCTTTATTCAGTACCATGGGAATATAAAGACTATAAGTCATATGAAAAAGGTCTATTGCGAGAAGCAATGCGTGATATTTTACCTGAAGAAGTATTATGGAGAAAGAAAAGTCCCTACCCTAAAACACATAATCCTGAGTATTTAAAATTAGTGTCTAATATGCTAAGCGAAATCATTAAAAATCCGTCATCTAAAATTTTTGAATTCATAAAAAAAGAAGAATTGCAAAAACTATTGAACACGGAGAGAAACGAGCCTTGGTATGGTCAATTAATGACAACACCACAAACAATAGCGTACTTTGTACAAATTAATTATTGGCTCGAAAAATATAAAATTTCAATAGTTTGATGGGTGAAAAAATGAAAAATACAGATTTAAAAAAAGTAGCTTTAGTGGGCACTGGCTTTGTAGGAATGAGTTTTGCATATGCCTTGATGAATAGTGGCGAATGCGACCAATTAGTTCTTATCGACATAAACAAAACAAAGGCTCACGGTGAAGCTATGGATATGAACCACGGATTAGCTTTTGCAAAAAGGAATATGTTAATTTTTGACGGCGAATACTCTGACTGTCACGATGCAGACATAGTTGTGATTGCAGCTGGTGTTAATCAAAAAGATGGAGAAGGAAGAATCGCACTGCTACAAAGAAACTATGAAGTATTCAAAACAATAATTGAGCCGATTGTCAAAAGTGGTTTTGAAGGCATTTTTTTGGTGGCGACTAATCCAGTTGATATAATGACAAAAATCACGCTTGATTTATCTGGCTTCGACAAGAAAAAAGTGATTGGAAGTGGCACAACACTTGATACTGCTCGTCTTCGTTATTTGTTAGGTGATTATTTCAGCATTGACCCACGAAATGTTCATGCATATGTGATTGGTGAACATGGTGATAGTGAGATTGTTCCGTGGTCACAAGCTTATATAACAACAAAAAGTGTGTTTGATGTTATCGACCATTCTAATGGTAAATTTTCAATAAATGATTTAAACAGAATCAGTAAAAATGTAACTGGTGCTGCACAAGAAATTATCAGTGCTAAAGGTGCAACTTATTATGGAATTGGAATGTCACTTGTAAGAATTGTCAGAGCAATTTTTGGTGATGAAAAAAGTGCTTTAACAGTTTCTGTAATGCTTAGTGGACAATATGGAATCAATAACGTTTACGCAGGTTTACCCGCTATTATTGGACGCAACGGAATTGAAGACATTATAGTACTTGATTTAAAAAATGACGAAAAAGAAAAGTTCATAAAATCTTGTCTGTTTTTAAAAGAAACAGCAAGTAAAATAAAATAAGAGCGCATCATAAGATGTGCTCTTATTTAAATATTTTTACTATCTAATCTCTTAATTCTTTCTCTGATTTCATCTTTAAAAATAAATCTATAACCATTATCTTCTAACAGTTTATCATTTTTCAAAAGTTTTCCAAGACCTTTGACTTTTGCAAGTATTGGTTCATCAATAACTTCACAACGAATATTTGTTTCTTCTTCAAGTCTTTTCGCTATATCAAAAATTAAAGAGCCACCACCACAAATGCTTATTCCGTGGTCAGCAGCATCTGCTAATAATTCTGGTGGTATATTCTGCATTGAACTATGAATTTCACTAACGAGAAGTGAAATTTGCTCGTCAACAAATGGATATATCTCCTTTGAAGTAATTTCAAAAGAAATAGGCATTTCATCAAGATTACTTTTCCCCGATATAAATAATGCCGTTTCATAATCACGAGAGACAGCCGTTGTAATTTTATTTTTTATTTCACGAACTGTATGTGGCCCCACAAGAATATCCCTATCTCTTTTTAAATGGCGCTCGATAGCACAATCAATATCGAAACTACCACGATTAATTGTGCCTGCGCCTGCTATACTGCCCATTGAAATAATTGCAAACTCTGTGACTTGATGACCAATATCAAGTACCATACGTCCACCGATTTTTTCAGCATCAATGCTGCATCCAAAAGCCGAAGCTAATATACCTTCAACTAAACATACACGACCAGCACCTGCTAAAGTGACTGCATCGAGAAATGTTTTTTTCTCAAAACTAGTTGCGTTTGTTGATAAACATACCATTACATTAGGCTTATAAACTCTATTACCACAAACATATTCTAAATAGTATCTTAGCATTTTTTCAGCTAAAACAAAGTCAGAAATGACACCGTTTTGAATTACTTTTACTATTTCAATTTCTTCTCCACATCTTCCTAACATATCGTCGGCAGCCTTGCCAAAAGCTATTGGTTGACGCGTATCAACAGAAACAGCAGCTATTGATGGCTCATTTATCACTATTCCTTTATTTTCAGCAAAGATTTTAATTGATGATGAGCCAAAATCAATACCAATTTTCATTCCTTTCATGGTATCACCTCCTATATAAAATTAGAAAAAGTTATTTCTTTTTAAACTGTTGCTTTAGTCTTAAATCTTTTGAGAGAATAGTTTTTCTTAAACGAATACTTATTGGCGTAACTTCCATAAGCTCGTCATCTTTAATAAATTCCATTGACTGTTCAAGACTTAATACAGTATGTGGAACAAGTCTTAATGCATCATCAGAACCAGAAGCGCGAGTGTTAGTTAAGTGCTTTGATTTACAAATGTTACAAGTTAAGTCTTCATTTTTTGAACATTCACCGACAATCATACCTTCATATACAGGCACGCCAGGGCCTATAAACAATCTGCCTCTATCCTGTGTATTGAAAAGACCATAAGCTGTGCTCTCACCCGACTCGTGAGCAACGATTGAACCTCTTTCACGTGTTTCAATGTTACCTTTAAATGGTTCATAGCCTGCAAAAAGGTTGTTCATAATACCGTTACCATTTGTATCTGTCATAAACTCTGAACGATATCCAATAAGCCCACGAGCAGGAATTTTAAATTCAAGATGTGTAGAACCACCGTCACGAGTACCCATATTTTCAAGTTCACCACGACGAGAACCAATCTTCATCATTACTGCGCCAACATATTCTTCAGGTACTTCAACAATTAAAAGTTCCATTGGTTCTAACAATACACCGTTTTCAACTTTTGTAATGACCTTTGGACGAGAAACCTGAAATTCATAGCCTTGACGACGCATTGTTTCAATAAGAATTGACAAGTGCAGTTCACCACGACCTGAAACTTTGAAAGTATCAGTAGATTCAGTTTCTTCAACACGCATACTTACATTTGTTTCAACTTCTTTAAAAAGTCTGTCACGAAGATTTCTTGATGTAACAAATTTACCTTCTTTGCCTGCAAAAGGACTGTCATTAACAATAAAGTTCATTGAGATTGTTGGTTCATCAATTTTAATAAATGGTAATGGCTCGATGCAATCAGGTGAACAAATTGTTTCACCGATGTTAAGCTCGGTTATACCTGAAACACAAATAATATCGCCAACAGATGCGCTCTCAACCTCAACTCTCTTTAAACCATCGAACTGGTAAAGACGAGAAATTTTAACATTCTCTTGTGAACCATCAGTTTTGCATAAAACAACATTATCATTTCGATTTATTCTACCGCGCTCAACTCGACCAATACCAATTCTACCGATATAATCATCATAATCAAGGCTTGAGAATAAGACTTGCAAAGGTTCATCAACATCACCTTTTGGTGCTTCGATATTTTCTATGATTGCATCAAACAATGGTCGCATGTCACCATTTCTTGTGTTAGGGTCAGCAGATGCATATCCATCTCTACCAGACGCATAAATAACAGGAAATTCCAACTGGTCATCATTAGCACCGAGTTCAATAAATAAATCAAGCACTTCGTCAATTACTTCATCAGGACGAGCACCAGGTCTATCAATTTTATTAACAACAACTACAACTTTTTTCTCAAGTCCAAGAGCCTTTTTCAAAACAAATCTTGTTTGTGGCATACAGCCTTCAAAAGCATCAACAAGTAACAATACACCATCAACCATCATAAGAATTCGCTCAACTTCGCCACCGAAGTCAGCGTGACCGGGTGTATCAACAATATTAATTTTTACATCATTATATTGTACAGATGTGTTCTTTGAAAGAATTGTAATTCCACGTTCTCTTTCAAGGTCATTAGAGTCCATTACTCTATCTTGAACCTGTTCGTTCTGTCTGAATATGCCACTTTGTTTTAAAAGCTCATCAACCAAAGTTGTTTTGCCGTGGTCAACGTGAGCTATAATTGCAATATTTCTAACATCTTCTCTTATTTTCAAATAATTCACCTTCAAATTTTAATTCAATTAATTATTTTATCACCATAAATGTTATTCTGCAAGGTGTAAATGTCATAAAATACTGTTTCATATCTTTACAAAACAGTAAAAAAAGTATAAAATTTATTGTAATTATAAAGGGGTGATTTTGTGGGCGTAATAACTAATGTTAAAATAATCTCTTCACTTGAAAAACTTTATTTTAATGATAAAATACCTGACACAACATTTAAGCACTTTTCTATGCTTAAAAACGAAAAAAAATCATTTCAAATTGCAATTGAAACAAATGCTGAAATAGGTGAAAAATGTTTTATTGATACAAGCTTGAACAATTATAAACTTTTTAAAGTTAAAGATATTAAATCCGATTTCCCTATGGCAAAGGGCGCTGATGATTATTACAGATTTAGCGAAAATAGCTATTATCCGGACCTTTTAGTGCCAATTAATAATGAATTAAATTTAAATAAAGGTATTAATTCAATTTGGGTTGAAATTGATGCAAATCAAAACACAATTGGTAATCACCATTTCTCAATAACAATTGGTAGCTTTTCTGAAGAAATTAACATTGAAATTATTGACACAGAATTAGATTTCTCTGATTTTATTTATACAAACTGGTTTCATACAGATTGCTTGATGTCATACTATGGTTTTGAAGCGTTTTCTGATGAGTATTGGCGTGTAACCGAAAACTTTTTAAAAACTGCTTGCGAATATGGAATGAATTGTGTATTGACTCCAATATTCACTCCCCCTCTTGACACCGAAATTGGTAAGGAAAGACCAACAGTTCAATTAGTTGATGTTACACTAAACGATGGTAAGTATTCATTCAATTTTGAAAAGTTGACAAAATGGATTGAAATGTCTAAAAGATGTGGTATAACTCATTATGAAATGGCACATCTTTTCACTCAATGGGGAGCAAATCATGCACCAAAGATAATGGCAACTGTTGACGGTGAATATAAAAAGATTTTTGGTTGGGAAACAAATGCTAACTCAAAAGAATATAAAAGATTTTTAACTGAATTTTCATTTGAGTTTAAGAAATATCTTGAAGAAAGAAATTTGAAAAATAATGTCTTTATTCATGTCAGCGATGAACCAAACTTCGCAATGCTTCGTTCATACGCAAAAGCATCGAAACTTATCCATAAATTATTTAAAGGATATAAAATTGTTGATGCATTATCGGACATATGGTTTTATAGATTAGGAATTGTGTCAAACCCTATACCATCAAATGACCACATTGATAAATTCCTTGGCAAAGGTAAAGATTTATGGACTTATTATTGCAGTGCACAAATCAAAAAATATGTTTCTAACAGGTTTTTCTGTAATGACTCAATTAGAACTCGTGTAATCGGTTATCAAATGTATAAATACGACATTAAAGGGTTTTTGCATTGGGGTTATAATTTCTATTACAGTCAACTTTCAAGAGGCCTAATAGACCCATTTACAGTAACAGATGCAGGTAAAGCATTCCCATCTGGTGATTGTTTTGTTGTTTATCCTAGCAAAGACGGTACACCATTACAATCAATTAGATTAAAGGTGTTTTTTGATGCTTTACAAGACATGGCTGCATTAAAAAAGCTTGAAAAGTTGACTAATGAGACAGAATGCCTTAAAATTATAGAAGAAGACGGAAAGTACTCAATTACATTTTCTGATTATCCACATTCTAACGATTGGTTACTCACCACTCGTGAAAAAATCAATTCACAAATAAAAGCGAATTTATAATGGTGAAAATATGAAAGCAATTTTTAAAACAATTAAAAATTTCATAATAGAAACCGACAAAATTTTATTGTTGTTATGTATGCTCACATCAGCATTCGGTTGTACAAGTGTTATGACAGCAACACTTCAAAATGCACCAGAAGGTTCAAATTTCAGTCGTGACTTTATTGTTATGGCTGTTGCTGTTGTTGCAGGACTTATAATAGCAATAATTATTTCTTTAATTGACTATGAGTTTATAATGAAGCTCTGGCCGTTGATAGCAATATTCTGTATTGGTATTATGCTCATTACTCTAAAATTTGGTATCGGTCCACCTGAGCGTCCAGATGCACGAACATGGTTAAAACTTGGTGCAACGGGTATATATTTTCAGCCGTCAGAAATTGTTAAAATCGGTTTCATCATTACATTTGGTGTGCACCTAGAAAAAGTAAAGAATAATATAAACAATATTCTGACTGTATTACTATTAGGAATTCACGCATTAATTCCAATCGGGCTTGTTATTGTTTCAGGTGACTTGGGTTCTGCACTTGTATTTATGATTATTACCGTAGTTATGCTCTACGTTGCAGGGCTACACTGGGGTTATTTTCTCGGTGGTGGACTTTTAGTTGGCGCATCGTTACCTTTAATATGGATGTTTTTATTAGGCAACATCCAGAAACAACGATTTTTAGCACTCGCCTATCCCGAGCTTTATCCTGACATCATCTATCAACAAGAACGTGGAATGGCGGCAATTAAAGGTGGCGGAATAACGGGTCAGGGATTATTTAACGGTGTTTATACACAAACCCGCAACGGTATTCCCGAAGGCGAAAATGACATGATTTTCACTGTTATTGGTGAAGAACTTGGTTTCGTTGGTTGTGTGATAGCACTATTATTATTGACAGCAATTACAATAAGAATTGCAAGAACCGGTAAACACGATAAAATTGGTGATACAAAAGTAATGTGCTACGGTGTAGCTGGTATGATTGCAGGACAAGTTATTATCAATGTTGGTATGTGCTTAATGTTGCTACCAGTTATCGGTATAACATTACCGTTCTTCAGCGCCGGTGGTTCTTCAAATCTTTGTATTTATTTTTCAATTGGACTTATAATGAGTTTCTATCGTTATAATCAACAACGAGAACTAATAAATGTTAACTTTTCAAATATCACAAATCCGTTTATGGATATATAATAGAATGGATAAAAAATATGGAATTTATTAAGAAAGACGAAATAATATCATTGTCTAACCCTGGCGTTATCAGTAAACAGTTATTGTGCCCAGCAAATTCTTCAAGTAAAAAAATTACAATAACAGAAGTTCATCTTGAGGTTGGTGCAATACAACCAAGACACAGTCATAACAACTCTGAACAAATTTGGTATGCACTTCAAGGCAATGGAACAATACTTTTATCAGATGAAAAGAAAATTGATTTTAGTGCTGGTGATGTCGTAAGATTTGCTGAAAACGATATTCATGGGTTACTAAATAGTGGTGATATCGAGTTTATTTATATTTCTGTAACTTCACCGCCAATTAATTTTGAATACGCTTATAAAAACAAAAAAGAGGTCAAATGACCTCTTTTTTTCATGTCTTTTTAACGGCACCCATATTTTGCATAATCTTTTTAGTTCCAACCTTTTCAAAAGCAATTTCCATAAGTACATCATTCCCCATTGGTTTAAGTGAAACAATCATACCCTTGCCAAAAACTCTGTGCACAACCTGTTCACCAACCATAAACTTGTCAGTTGATTTCGGTGTTGAATTTGACAATCCAAATCCACGGTTAATTGGCTTATTTGTTTGAGTTGCAACAGGTTTATTAATTGGTTTTTGTGGTTTAACAAGATATTCACAGCATTCATCTGGTAATTCTTTTAAGAATCTCGATGGCTGGTTATATCTTGTTGAGCCAAAAATCATTCTTGAACGGGTATTTAATAAATAAAGAATTTTCTTTGCTCTTGTTATACCAACATAAGCAAGTCGTCTTTCTTCTTCAATTTCACCGGGTTCATAAATTGATTGCATTCCCGGAAACACACCTTCTTCAAGTCCGGGTATAAACACAACTGGGAATTCAAGACCCTTTGATGAGTGCAAAGTCATCATTACAACTGCATCTGTGTCTGCATTATAATTATCAATATCAGTCATCAAAGCAACATCTTCAAGGAAATCAGACATATCAGAATCAGGATTTTCTTCTTTAAATCTAATTAAGTTTGAATTCAATTCATCAATATTCTGAATTCTCTCGTCATAATGCTCTTTATCTGACATTAAAGACATTTTATAGCCAGTTTCTTCAAGCAAAGACAAAAATACTGATGATGGTGATTCACGCTCTGCAAGTTCACTAAAACTCTCTATAAGGTTAACAAATTCAATAAGTTTCTGTGAACTTCTCTTAAGTTTTTCATATTCATCAGCAGTTTTTAATACTTGGAATAATGATACACCTAATCCGTCAGCTATTTCTTTAGCAGTTGCGATTGTTGTTGCACCTATTCCCCTTTTTGGCGTATTGATTATACGCTCAAGACGAACATTATCATCAGGATTTGAAATTACAGAGAGATATGCCAAGCAGTCTTTAATTTCCATTCGATCATAGAACTTATGACCACCAATAATTCTATATGGAATACCACTTTTTACAAACATTCTTTCTATTGAACTAGACATTGAGTTCATTCTGTAAAGAATAGCAAAATCACTGAATTTAGCATTATCACCATTTTTACTCATAATGCTCATAATTTCATCAGCAATATATTTGCTCTCGGCATATTCGTCATTCAATGTATTAACTTTAATTTTTTCGCCTGAACCATTTGATGTCCAAAGATTTTTACCTTTTCTTTGTTCATTGTGAGCGATAACTGCATTAGCACCATCAAGAATGTTCTGTGTTGAACGATAATTTTGCTCTAACCGAATAACAGTTGCGTTAGAGAAGTTCTTTTCAAAACTTAAAATGTTTTCAATGGTTGCTCCACGGAATTTATAAATACTCTGATCATCATCACCAACTACACAAATATTGTTATATCCACCAGACAAAAGTTTTGTGAGCATAAACTGAGCGTGGTTGGTATCTTGATATTCGTCAACTAAAACATATTTAAATTTGCTTTGATAATATTCTCTGATTTGAGGATTTTCTTCTAACAATTTAACAGTATAAAAGATAATATCATCAAAATCCATTGCATCAGCATTTTTTAACAATGACTGATATTTCTTATAACACTCACCTATTTGCTTTTCACGATAATTACCATTACCAAGATTAAGGTATTCTTCAGGTGGAACAAGTGAATCTTTCGCTCTACTAATTTCACCAAGAATTGACTTGTGTGGTAAGAATTTATCGTCAATGTTCAAAAGACGCTGACAATCCTTCATAACACGTTTACTATCATCACTATCATAGATAGTAAAGTGCTTCGAAAAACCTAAATACTCGGCATTTCTGCGCAAGATTCGGACACATATTGAATGAAATGTACCTGCCCAAATATCATTTGCATCTTCACCAATTCGCAATACAAGTCTTTCTTTTAATTCGCTTGCTGCTTTGTTAGTAAATGTGAACGCCAAAATCTCCCAAGGTTTTGGTGCATTTACAGAAAGAACACCTTTAATCTGTTCATAAACACTTTCGTTTCCGTTATAATACTCACTGAGTAAATTTATTGTATTATCATCAAAACGCTTTTCAATTATATCTGAATTATATGCACAGCCATATTTCATTAAATTAGCAATTCTATTTACAAGTACGGTTGTTTTACCACTACCTGCACCTGCAAGAATTAAAAGCGGTCCGTCAACTGATAAGACCGCTTTTAACTGCATATCGTTCATTCTGTTAAATTCTTTTAAGATAATATTGTTTCTTAATTCACAAATTTGTGATTGCATTACTATTCTCCTATATTAAACAGATTTCCACCTTTTAAATCTATTGCAACGATTAAAGGAAAATCTTTAAAAGTAAGTTTTTTTACTGATTCACAACCCAACTCGTCAAAAGCAATAACCTGTGCATCAATAATTGACTTAGACGCAAGAGCACCTGCACCACCAACTGCACAGAAATATATAGCACCATTTCTTGTGATTGCATCACACACTTCGGTTGAACGTGGACCCTTACCAATCATAGCCAAAAGTCCCATATCAAGAAGTTTTGGCGCATATTTATCCATTCTGCTAGAAGTTGTTGGTCCACAACTGCCAATAGCAAGATTATCAGGTGTCGGTGTTGGACCAGCATAATAAACTACAGCGCCATTTATATCAAATGGCGTTGCAATATTATTGTTTATTTGTTCCAAAATCTTTTTGTGAGCAGCATCACGAGCGGTATAGACTGTTCCTGAAAGATAGACTCTGTCACCCACAACTAGTTTTGGAATATAATCTTTTAAATCGCATGTATTAATGGAATATTCCATCTTTATTAGTCCTCATCAATAATAGAATCAGGTTGAATATTCAAATCAGCATTAAACTCAGTATTGGGCTCATAAGATATAAATGTAAGTCCACTACCATCATTTGTTCGCTCAACACGGATTGCATCGTCAGGTATGTCCATATCAAAATTTACTGAATGGGCTTCAATTCCTGTTAAATCTGTATGTAAGTTAAGAAGTGATGATGCAGAATTATTAAGTTTGTTACCAAGGGCATATACATCCTTGTGTAATTGCTCAAGAGATGAGTTAAACTTTCTTGAAATAGCGTCAACATCTTTTAAAAGTTGCTCAATTTCATTAGCTTCACGCTTAACGTCTTGCGAAGCTATTGCACCTATATCTTTTGCTTTTGACTTAGCATTATCAACAAGCTCATCAGAATATCTTCTTGCGTCAATATATGCCGCACCAATCTGTTTTTCAGCTCTTTTAAGCTTTTCGGATTTTTCTTCAAAACTATTAATTTTTTCAGCAAATTGTTCATTTTCTTTAAGAGCTATTTCTAACTTAACAGCAAGGTCATTAGCTTCTTTTTCTTTTTCTGCTAATTTATCGCTGACAGCGCAAAGATTCTCTATGCGAATTTCAAGCTCATTAATTTTACGCTTTAATTCAAGAGATTCATTTCTCTTATTATCAAGTTGTTCTTTAACTTCGGCAGTTTCTAATTGCAATTTTTCAACATAAGCCAAAACATCAGACTTTTTAAAACCACCAAATATTGAAGTTTTCATAACTGTAATATCGTTGTTCATCACTACAACCTCATATTAAAATATTTCATCTTATTTTAACAGAAAAATATGATTATGACAACCATTTGTTAAAATAAAGATAAAAAAATATAGACTTTTGTTGAATATGGTTGTAAAATATTAGTTAGAGGTGATATTTTATGAAGAAAAAGACAAAGAAAATCTTAAAAACTGTTGGCGTTGCAGGCGTTGCCGCTTCTGCTACATATTTTCTTTTAGGTAATATCTTCTATGTTTCAACTTTGACTAAACAAGGTCTTAACGGAAGTCTCACAAAAAAGGTTGTAAAATCCAGTAAAGGTACTGATGAATACACCCAATATCTTAATAGCGAGCTTGATAAAGGTAAAGTTTGGTTTGATAACGCTAAAAAAGAAAAAATTGCTATTCGTTCATCAAGTGACAAGAAAAATCTTCATGCTGATTTCATTTTTGCAGATAAACCAACAAATATTTGCGCGTTAGTTGTTCACGGATACACTTCATCACCAAGAAATATGGGTGTTTATGCACAAAAATATCACGAATTAGGTTATGATGTATTAATGCCAAGCCTTAATGGTCATGCTGACAGCGAGGCAAGTTATGTAACAATGGGTTGGGAAGATAGACTTGATGTAATTGACTGGATAAACTTTATAGTTGATAATAACCCAAATGTTAAAATCCTTATTCATGGAGTTTCAATGGGTGCTGCAACAACAATGATGGCAACTGGTGAAGAATTACCTGAAAATGTTAAGGTAGCAGTTGCAGATTGTGGCTTTACATCAGTATGGGATATTTTCAGCAACAAAATAACAAATAGTTTTAAAATGCATGAATTCCCAATGCTTTATAGTGCAAATACAGTCAATAAGCTATATTCAGGATTTGATTTTAAAGAAGCATCTTCTATTGAGCAATTAAAAAAATCAAAAACACCAACAATTTTCTTACATGGTGAAAATGATAAGTTTGTTCCATATGAAATGCTTGATAAGGTTTATGATGCAGCTGCTTGTGAAAAAGAAAAAGTCACAATTCCAAATGCCCCACACGCACGAAATGCTTGTGCAAACCCTGAACTCTATTGGAATTCAATTCTAAACTTTATTAACAAATACTTATAAGAAAAAGAGCAATCATTTGATTGCTCTTTTAATTTTTATAGACTATCAATTTCGCCACTCTTAAATTTGAAAATTCTCAATGCGTCAGCTAATTCTACTTTACCATTTTTATCAGTATCAGCAGCTTTTTGTGCTGAAGTTGATAATGTAATCTCACCTGTCTTGAATTTGAATATCATCAATGCGTCTGCTATTGTAACTGAACCGTCAGCATCAATGTCGCCAAGTTTAATATTAGTATTGTCAGATACAGTTACTTTACAAGTTGCTTTGAAAGAGCCCACCTGAGCTGTAATTGTTGCCTCACCTTTTCCAACAGCAGTTACTTTACCATTAGAAACAGTTGCAACCGACTTGTTTGAAGATGTCCAAGTGACTGTCTTATCATAAGTTGTGTTGCTTGGTTGAAAGCTCACTGAAAGATTTGCACTATCACCCTTAAATAGTGATAGTGATGTTTTGTTAAGGTTAATGCCTGTCATTGGGATTTGTTGTTGAGCACTTCTAATAACATTGATTGTGTATGTACGCTCATCGCCATTTTCAGCTTTAACAATAACAGAAATTATATTACTACCATCTTTAAGTGCTATTTTACCAACACCATTAATAATCTTTGCTTTAGAATTGATTGTTGTTGCGGCAATATTTACAGATGAAACGTTTGACGCAACTGTGTATGTATATCCATCGGTTTTTGCTGAATCAAAATTGATTGAATTACCATCAACAGTAAGCGTTTTTAACCAGTTGTTAGGGTTATAACTGTTTGCTTCGGGTAATTCACAAGCCTTTTCAGGCATATTTCTGTAATATGGAATAACAAATGTAAAATTATTATCTATAAATCCAAGTTCAATATATGATTTCTTTATATTAGGTGCTTCATGAGCAAGAGCCATAACATTAGTCATATATTGATGATAGAAATATGTTGGGTCTGGGTTTGACGTGTTAAATTTTTGGAAATACAAAGTATTCTGTTTATGAACACTGTTAATGTATTGGAAACCAATCCAATAAGCACCGCCAACGATTGATTTATATTGTGAGTCCCATGGAATCAAGCATTTTGCTTTATTAGAATCACTAAGTGAGCCACCTGTCTTGGCAAATTTTAAACCATTAGCAACTGGTGTTGTGCTTGCAGATGCACCGATATTATAGAAGTTATAATAACCTTCATAACCGGAATATTTACCACTGGTTGAGCCACTACCGTCATAACCCACTTCTTGAACTGTTCGCGATGCAAGGTGATAAGGACTCACTTTTGAATAATCTGCAGCATCCATATATGCCTGTGCATAAAGAACATCTTCACCCTTTTGATTCTTAATGCTGATATTGTTCATAAATGAATTTTTAAGAATATTTTTAACACCATCGATATTCTGTGTTTTTGCATCATAGGAGAGATTTTCAAACATAAAAATGGTGTTTTCATTAAGGAAATTTCTTGGGTCCATATAATAAGCAATCGTCTGCTCATTTGCCTGATACCAACTTGTGCCGTCGTGAGCAATCCATTTATCTTCGCGCCAGTTATAGCAATCACTTGCAGTTGAACGATAAGAGAGAGTTGAGCCTTGAATTAGACTACGACCAGTATAACATTGACCTGTTTTAGATGTTGTGAACAAATTTGCCCAGTTATAACCAGTATCATAAAACACAAAATTCCAGTTTGGGTGAAGACTTAAAAGCTTTTCTATATATGGTTTATAAATATCCGGAACACCTTCAGGCATTACAAAATCATCTGAAACAGACTGAATTGTTACATATTGTGATGCTACATAGCCTTTATATGTCTTGCCATCATAAGTGAATTCGATATTACACCAAGTTAATGTATCACCATGTGTACCATTAACAGTGTCTAAAACGGTTACTGAATGGCCTGTATGAAGCTTAACATATGTATCACCGACATAAAGAAGGTTATCGCCTGCTTTTGTTGATGGTGATGTTCTTACACGGACATTTGTATCATTTATATATCCGCTTTTCGATTCAGCATAAACAAAAAAAGACGCTGAAAGTGAGAATAAAATTGAAACAGTTAAAAGTAAAGATATTATACTTTTAAAAGCATTATGTTTCATATACTCACTCCCTTGCGTTATATATGTTTATTTTACCAAAAAAGACATAAATCGTCAAGTTACATATATTGGCACACGTTTGAGAAAAAATTTTAAAAAAACTATTGACTTTTAAAATTTATATGATATAATAACAGTAATCATTACTGATAATGAGGTGAGAATAATGGCAATTGAAAGAAAGAGTAAGCAAAGGGATGCAATTATCAATGAGCTTTGTTCAAGATATGACCACCCAACTGCTATGGAACTTTATTTGTCAGTTCGAGAAGTTATCCCTAACCTTAGTTTAGGAACGCTTTATCGAAATTTATCTCAACTTGAAGAAAACGGAATGGTGTTAAGAATTCCTGACGGTGCTAACGACCGTTTTGATGGAAATGTTAATCCACACGCCCACTTCAAGTGTGTCACCTGTGGCAAGGTATATGATTTGATGTCATTTAAAAGTGATTCTGTCACCTTTTCGGATGACATTATAGGCAAAGTTGTAAATTACAGTTTAATGGCGTTTGGCTCATGTAAACATTGTAATAAATTAAATTAATTAATATTTTGGAGGAAAAAATTATGAAAAAATTTGTATGCTCAGTTTGCGGTTATGTTCACGAAGGAGATTCAGCACCAGAGAGATGCCCACAGTGTAAAGTACCTGCTGACAAGTTCAACGAAATCAAAGAAGATGAAAGAACTTGGGCCGCAGAACACGTTGTAGGCGTTGCAAAAGGTGTTTCAGAAGATATTATTATGGACCTTCGCGCTAATTTCGAAGGCGAATGTTCAGAAGTTGGCATGTATCTTGCAATGGCAAGAGTTGCACATCGTGAAGGCTATCCTGAAATCGGTCTTTATTGGGAAAAGGCTGCTTGGGAAGAAGCAGAACACGCAGCTAAATTTGCAGAACTTCTTGGTGAAGTTGTAACAGACAGCACAAAGAAGAACCTTGAAATGAGAGTTGATGCTGAAAACGGCGCAACAGCAGGTAAATTTGACCTTGCAAAACGTGCAAAAGAACAAGGTCTCGATGCAATTCACGATACTGTTCACGAAATGGCTCGTGACGAAGCAAGACACGGTAAGGCATTTGAAGGTCTTTTGAAGAGATATTTCAAATAATATTTAATAAACATTTTATCGCAGATGCAGAAATGTGTCTGCGATATTTTTTATTAAAATTCAAAAAGCCGATACAATTATATCGGCTTTCGAGGGTTAAGTTGATTTTTTTATTCCAAAGACCATTCTTAAAATTCCGCTAATAAGCTTTGGGCTTTTTACTAAAACAACTTTCATATAACTCTCCCCTAATTCTTACAGAGAAAAGCACCGCAGACTACTAACAATATTGCCAGTAATACCACAATGAATTTATCAGGAAAAACAAAGGTTACCATTAGGCCCACGCCAAGGGCAATAAATATCAAGCCCTTTAAATTAGAACCATGTCTTCCCATAAAAAATCCCCCTGTAAATGTATTTCACTACATTATACGTGGGGGTTTTTATTTGGTTACACATTTGTTTCAATAATTATCAATGTTCCGTCTTCTACTGAAATTTCACCAAGGTCTTCAACTATATTGTTGCTTGTACCCAAAGCACCATTAAATGGGTCTAATGTGTAATTTTGCAATGGATAATGAAAACCATTTTCTGTTACACCTTTTGCTTTATTACCATAAGCAAAAACAGAAATCTGTTGGTTATCCTTTCTTTTAATTTTTATTGATGAATTTGTAATTGCCCTGAACGTATGCTTTTCATCAATAATTTGAAATGAGATATTTTGTTTTGATGCATTAGCCATTAAAGATATATTTGAAAAAGTATGTTCAAAGCGTCCACCTGTGCCACCAAAAAGCACAAATAAAGTATAACCTAGCTTAGTGCCCTCGTTAAAGGCCGCTACAGTGTCTGTAACGTCTTTTTCAACAGGAAGCTTAACTTTTCTCACATCATCTGGAATGGCTTTTATAGAGTCAAAATCGCCAATTAAAAGGTCTGGTTTAAAATCTGCTTCAACAGCATAATCATAGCCACCATCAGCACAGATAATATAATCATTGTCAACTTTAATATTCTTTTTTAATATGTCAGCAGAACAATCGCCACCACCGATTATTACACAGCGTGTTTTTAAAGTTCCCATTCTTTAATTTCCTTTGCTTGATTATATAAAGAGACATAATTCTCATGTCTAATACGGCTAATATCACCATTTTCAACAGCTTCACAGATTTTACAGCCTTTATCATTAACATGGGCGCAAGATGTAAACTTACATTCACCCAAATATTCTCTGAATTCTCTGAAACAATAAGGCAAATCATCCTTTTTAATAATTTCAGTTTTGTCAAATTCAAAAGAAGAAAATCCAGGGGTATCAATAACATAACCATCACACACATTAAATAGTTGTGCTTCACGGGTTGTGTGCCTTCCCCTACCAAGCTTATTACTGATTGCTCCAGTTGCTAAATTAAGGTTAGAATCTAATTTATTAAGCAATGTTGTTTTGCCAACGCCAGAATTGCCTGTAAAAGCAGTAATTTTATCTTTCATAAGTGATTTAATTTTCTCTAATTCACTATCATCAGCCGTATTCAAAACCGTAATTCCACTTTTTGAATAAACATCAACGATTTCACTTGCTGATGCTAAATCACTTTTTGAAACTATAATAGTTGGTTCGATATTTTTATATTCAGCCATTGCAATAAGCTTATCGATAACTAAAAAATTAGGTTTTGGCTCTACAGTTGCAACAACGATAAAAAGATTATCAATATTAGCAACAGGTGGTCTGTTAAGGCAATTTTTACGGTCAAATATTTTATCTATTGTGTTTTCAGCTTTTTCATTTATTGTAATTTCAACAATATCACCAACACGGGGTGTTATTCTTTCTTTTCTAAATACTCCCCTTGCTTTACACTCATAAGTCGCATTGGCGACTTCAACATAATAGAAGCCGCCAATACCTTTTGTTATTATTCCTTTAACACTCATATCAATCTGCCGCCATATCAGTTCCAAGACTGACTGTCAAAACAATTTCCTGACTTACAGGGTATTTTGTACTACCATCGCCTGATGGTGTTTGTGAAATAACAGTGCCAGCCGGTGTTGCATCTTCAACTTCGACAAATCTGATATTCTTAAAGCCTGCAGCATTGAGCTTCGAAATAGCTGAATCTTTTGTTTCGCCAACAACATTTGTTAACAACTGTGCACCGTCATTATTCTTGATTTCTGTAATAACACCAGGAACTTTTGTAAAGTCGATTTTGCCTTCTTGAATTACAGTATCATCAATAATTACGCGATAAGAGTTGTCAGCACCTTTACCCTTGATTGTATAAGTCTTATTTGCACCATCAAGATATAACTCACCTGATGTATAATACAATTCACTATTAAGGTAAATCTTCAATGTTCCAGTTTTTTGTGTTGATGGTAATGTTACAACAATATCAACTGAAGATTCGCTTGGAATACCATTACTGATTGTAAAATCAATCTTTGTTCCAAGTGGTACTTCAGTATCTTTTGCAATGCTTTGAGTTACAACCATTCCCTTTTCAAGAGCACTGTCAACTTCTGTAACTGTACCAACTTCAAGGTCAGCAGCTTTTAAGAGTTGTTCTGCAACTTCTTTACTGCAACCTTCGAGTTGAGGAACTTTAACAGATTCCTGCTTATCTGTAGCAATATAAACTGTTACCTGACCACCAACTTTTACAGAACTTCCAACCTGTGGGTCGGTTCTAATAACAATACCAGGTTGAACTGTTTCAGAAAATTCAGGAATAATTGTTGCCATTACACCACGAGAAATGAAATAGTTTTTAGCGTCACTTTCTGTCATTCCGATAACAGAAGCGTCAATCACAACTCCATCTTTTTGAGCAATAGTCAAAGTAATTTTTGAGCCTTTTTTAATTTTTTCACTAGCTTCAGGATTTTGCTCTAAAACTGTTCCTTCTTCAAGTGTAGATGTTTCATCATATTTAAACTCGAACTCAAAATCAGCATAATCAGGGTTGTTTTCAATTTGAGTATAATAATTCAAATTAACAAAATTTGGAACCTCAATTTTACGGTTATTAATTATTCCCAAAATACCTGCAATAACAAGCACAAGAACTACAATACCAGCGATTGCGCCCAACATTATAGCGGTTGTCTTATTTATTGGTTTCTTATCTTCTTCAATATTCTCATCAGTATTTAACTGATTTCTAATCTGTGAAGCACCACCACGAACATATTTTGTAGGCTCTTGGTCAACAAAATACGAATAGTTGAATTTAATTGATGGGTTTCTCTTAAATTCATTGATGTCCATAAGCATTTCAGCTGAAGAACGATATCTATCATTTGGATTCTTCTGCATTGCTCGAATAGTTATCTGCTCAAGACCTAATGGTAATGTTGGAACAATATCTCTTGGCTTTTTAGGGTCTTGTTGTAACTGCATTAATGCAACAGAAACCGCATTATCTGATTGGAATGGTAATGTTCCTGTAAGCATTTCATACATAACAACACCAACAGAATAAATATCAGCTTTGTCGTCTGTCATTTCACCGCGAGCCTGTTCAGGACTGATATAATGAACTGAACCAATTGCATTTTCAGAAGTAGCATTCGAATCCATTCTGCTAAATCTTGCGATACCAAAGTCAGTTACTTTGATTGTACCATCCTGTAACAACATTATATTTTGTGGTTTAATATCTTGATGCACAATCCCTTTGTCATGTGCATGTTGAAGTGCTGCAAGAATTTGCCCTGTAAAATGAACTGCTTCTTTCCAGTTAATTACACCCTGCTGTTCAATGTATTCTTTCAAAGTTATACCATCAACATATTCCATAACAATATATTGCAAACGGTCACCAAAGCTAACATTATAAACACGCACAATATTAGGGTGAGAAAGCACAGCAATAGCCTTTGATTCATTTTTGAATCTGCGCTTGAATTCTTCATTTGAAAGATATTCATCTTTTAAAATTTTAATTGCAACAATTCTATCATCAATATTATCATAGGCTTTATAAACAACAGCCATTCCACCTACGCCAATAATTTCTCTTATTTCATATCTGCCGTCAAGGCGTTTTCCACAGAAGTTATCCATATTTAATACTCCTTTCAACTTAATAAGACAAGGTTACAACAGTTATATTGTCGCCACCGCCATTACTGTTTGCTCGATTAACAAGTTTTTCAGCATATTCATAATAATTGCTTTCACTTGTTATATCACAAATTTCTGACTCAGTGACATAGTTTGTAAGACCATCTGTACAAATTAAAAGTACATCATCTTCATCTAAAAATTCTTCGCAAAAATCTATTCTTATATCTTCATCCACACCCAAGGCACGAGTAATAATATTCTTTCTTGGGTCAATTTTTGCTTCATCTTCAGTAAGACTTCCATTATCGACCATTTCTTGAACAAATGAATGGTCTTTTGTAAGTTGTCTTAAACTAGATTTTGATAGTATATACGCTCTTGAATCGCCAGCATGAGCTATACAAGCAACACCATCAACTAAAATTGCAGCAACAACAGTAGTGCCCATACCCGTTAATTCTGGATTTTCACGACTTATATCAAACACACTAAAATTTGCAGCAGTTATTGCAGAAATCAATATATTTCTTATTGAGTTTGATGTCATACCTTTATGATATCCGGATGAAATGCGCTCTGAAATCAGCTTAACGGCAGTCGAACTTGCAATGTTACCACCAGTTGCCCCGCCCATTCCGTCACAAACTACAGCCCAAGCAACTGAACCAGGTAATTCGCCTGCAGCATATGAATCCTCGTTAGAAGTTCTTTTCAAACCAATATCAGTTTTTGCTACAATTCTCAAAAAGTCACCTACTTTTTCTTTGTTGATGCTCTCAGTTGACCGCATGAAGCGTTAATATCACTACCAAGTGTTCTTCTAACGGTTGCAGTGATACCACGAGAAGCCAATATATCTATAAATCTTTTCTGTCTTTCAACAGAACTTTTAACAAAATTTGTTTCTCTTACATTATTAACAGGAATTAAATTGACATGGCACAAAATTCCTTTAAGTCTGTTGGCTAATTCAATAGCACAATCATCACTATCATTAACACCTTTAATCATAGCATACTCAAATGAAATTCTGCGATTAGTTGTCTGTGCGTAATATCTACACGCCTTTAACAATTCTTCAATATCATATTTATGATTAATTGGCATTGAATTACTACGAATTGAATTATTGGGTGCGTGAAGTGATACAGATAATGTCAAACCTAATTTTTTATCAGCTAAATCATAAATCTTAGGCACAATTCCACAAGTAGAAAGTGAAATATGACGCATACTCATATTTTGACCTTTTTCATCGGTCAATAATTCAAGCATTCTCATAATATTATCATAATTATCAAGTGGTTCGCCAGTTCCCATTAAAACCAAATGATTAATTTTGACATTTAAATCGTTTTGCGCTGTAAATATTTCTGAAAGCATTTCCCCTGCTTCAAGATTTCTAACAAACCCACCGATAGCAGAAGCACAAAACGTGCAACCCATTTTGCAGCCAACCTGTGTTGAAATACAAATTGAGTATCCGTATTTATATTTCATTACAACGCTTTCTACATATTCGCCATCATGTAATTCAAACAAATATTTTACAGTATCATCAATTTTCGACACAAGTTTTGTGTTTATTTTGCAGTTATAAAAAGAATAACACTCTGCAAGTTTTCCACGCAAATCTTTAGATAAATTAGTCATTTCATCAAAAGATTCAACACATTTTTCTTGTACCCAAGAATAAACTTGTTTTGCTCGAAATTTTGGTAGTTTTAACTCATCAAAATCATTTGATAATTCTTCAAGAGTCATTGAACGTATATTTTTTAGCATAGTCAATTAACCTTTTTAAATTTAGCTATGAAAAAGCCGTCTGTACCGTTTTTATGAGGCCATAATGTGATATAATCTTCAACTTTTTCAAATTCATTATTCTCAGCTAAAAATTTATCACAAATATCTTCATTTTCTTTCTTATTAAGTGAACAAGTTGAATAAACTAAAACACCATTTTGTTGAAGATATTTCGCTGAACAGTTTAAAATATTGTACTGCAATTCACATAAATTGTCAACAAACTCCAAGTCTTTATAGCGAATCTCGGGCTTTCTTCGAATAACTCCTAAACCACTACAAGGGACATCACAAAGTATCTTATCAGCCCTTGGAAGCATATCGTTAAACTTTGAAGCGTCACCTACATTAGCATTAATAATATCAATACCAAGTCTCTTTGCACCATCAGTAATAAGTTTAACTCGATGCTCATAAAGGTCAAACGAATAAATACTTCCTTTATTATTCATCATTTCTGCCATAGTAAAAGTCTTACCGCCAGGGGAAGCACACATATCAAACACAATTTCGTTTGGTTTAGGGTCGAGCTTAGAAATACATATTTGCGATGCTTTATCCTGAACATGAAAAAGTCCATCGCTATACGCTTTTGTTTTAAACACTGCACCACCATCAGTAAGCATTAACGCGTTATCAATATCCTCACATTTTAACGCATTAATACTCTCACTTAACAAAAGTTTTATGAGTTCGTCTGTCGTTATTTTTAATGTATTTACTCTTAAAAAAATTGGTGCATTGCCAAGCGAATCCTTTAAAAACTCTTCTGTATCTTCAAAACCATAATCATTAATATAATGTTTAACGAGTTCTTCTGGGCAAGAATATTTTATGCTTAAATCAAATATCTTATTGTCACTTTCAGGATATTTAATCTCATTCGCAGATACTTTTCTGAGTACAGAATTAACTAATCCTGAAGCAAACGCACACTTTACTATTTTAACAAGTTTCACACTTTCATTTACAGCTGCCGAGTCGGGCACCTTATCCATAAACTTAATTTGATAAACGCCCATTCTTAAAATAGTCAAGACTTGTGGATTTAGCTTTTTTAATGGCTGAGTTAAAAATTGAGATAATATGTAATCAAGTGTAATCTTTCTTTCAATTACACCATATACAATCTGACACACGAAAGGTGCAGAAACGACATCATTATTTTTAAGCACCGCATCAACTGCTATATTTGAATATGCTCTATCTCGTTCAATTTTTAATAAAATTTTATAGGCTAAAAATCTATCATCCATAATTATTTTCTACGTCTATTTACAATAAAAATTAATCTAATTAAATTACCAAGGCTTACTGCGAGAGCAGCAACATAAGTCATTGCGGCAGCCGTTAAAACTTTTTTTGCACCTATTCTTTCATCAATATCAAGGATTCCCGTTTCATCGATAACAGCAAGTGCACGTCTGCTTGCATTAAATTCTACTGGCAATGTAGCTAATTGGAAGAATACTGCAAAGCCAAAGAAAACTACACCTGCAAGTGCCAAGGGTTCAAAACCGAGAAAAAAGCCAAGTATTGCTAAAGGAAAACCTAATTTTGAGCCTAAAGATGCAACTGGAAATATAAAATTTCTAATCTTTATTGGTACATAACTCTGTGCATATTGAGCAGCATGTCCTGCTTCGTGACAAGCAACACCAATAGCCGCAACAGAAGTGGAATCGAACACTTTATCAGACAATCTTATTACATTTGATTTTGGGTCAAAATAGTCAGTGAGATTACCAGAAACTCGTTCAATTTTGACGTCAGTTATACCATAATATCGCAATATTTCAAACGCTGCTTGCGAACCTGTTAATCCTCTTTGAGAAAAAACAGAAGAATATTTTTTGAATGACGCGTTCACCCTTGCTGATGCTATCAAAGATAGAATAATAAAAGGTAAAACAAAAATTATATAACTGTAATTAGATAAATAATAATATGAAAAATAGTTCATAAAATCAGTCTCCTAAAACTTCTCCCAACTCAATCTTGTTGCCCCGAAGATAACTTGCAGAATCTGTTCGTTTTTTTCCTTCTGCCTGAAGTTCAAGAATCTCAATGCAATTATTATCCCCACACAAAACAACAAGTCTGTTATTATTATCTACAATTTCTCCAGTAACACCCGCAAAACATTCATTCAAAATTCTGGATTTATGAATTTTTAGAAGTTTTCCGTTTATTTTTGTCGTAGCAACAGGCCATGGTGATAAACCACGAATATGATTATGAACTTCTCTTGCAGATTTCCTAAAATCTATTGGACAAAGTTCTTTTGTTAAAATTGATGCATAAGTTGACTGTGAATCATCTTGTTTTTCAGGATTTAAAGTTCCGTTTTCAACACATTCAACTGTATCGAGCAAAACTTTTGCACCAAGCTCTGACAATTTGTCGAAAAGCTCTCCAGCATTCATTTCGTCATCAATTTTAATAGTTTCTTTTATGAGCATATCACCAGTATCAAGACCAACATCCATTTGCATTGAAGTTACACCTGTTTCACTGTCACCGTTTAAAATACTCCATTGAATTGGTGCAGCACCACGAAGCTTCGGCAAAAGAGAAGCATGAATATTAATGCATCCATGTTTTACACTTTCAAGGATTTCTTTTGGAAGAATCTTGCCAAAAGCAACAACTATAATTAAATCTGCATTTAATGAGTTGATTATTTCTAGTGCTTCACCATCACGCATTGATTTTGGTTGAAAAACTTGAATGTTGTTTTCAAGAGCACAAACCTTCACAGGTGGTGGTGCTAATTCATATCCCCTACCTTTTGGCTTATCTGGTTGAGTAAAAACACCAACAACTTCATATTCACTTTTAATTAAAGCCTCTAAACAAGGAACAGAAAAATCAGGTGTTCCCATAAAGATAATTCTCATTGATTAATCTTCCTTTTCTGCGTATTGCTCGATTTCTTCTTTAGTTGCGTTGTGGTCAATATAAAGAATGCCATCAAGATGGTCAATTTCGTGACAAAACGCCTTTGCTTTCAAATCTGTACCTTTATAAACACACCAATTACCATCACGGTTTTGAGCCTTTACTTTTACTGTTTTAGGGCGCATTGTATATGACTGTTTTCCGGGCAAAGAAAGGCAACCTTCCACATCACATTGAATGCCATCTTCTTCAATAATCTCAGGGTTGATAAGTTCAAGCAAACCATCGCCAACATCAACAATAACAACTCGGCGCAAAACACCAACCTGAACAGCTGCAAGTCCAACGCCATCAGCATCGTACATAGTATCAGCCATATCATCTAATAATTGAATGATTCTATCATCAATTACATCAACTTTTCTACTCTTTTTTCTTAAAATTGCATCTTCTTCAGTTCTAATATTTCTAATTGCCATTTTATCCTCACATCACATTTTCAGGATTCAGTTCCGCAAAGATACTTATATCCTTATATTTTGTATTTTTTTCAAAAGATTTTAAAAGATTACCAATCATTTCACGCAATCTTTTATTATTTCTGCATTTAATAATAATTCTAGCTCTATATTTACCACCAATCTTTGCAACTCTTGGCGTAACTGGGCCTAAAACAATTATTTTAACATCATTAAATTCATTTGAATTTGTATGCTTCAATTCATTTAAAAACTCATTAGCAGCAAAAAAGACTTTACCCTCTTTATCGCTTGAAAAACCAACAACACACAAATCACAGAATGGTGGATATGTCATTTCTTTTCTTATTGGTAATTCAAGATTATAAAAAGATTTATAATCCTGTTCTTTTGCAAGAGTAACTATTTCGCTATCTGGAAAAGACGTCTGAATGAATGCTTTACCAGGAAAATCGCCACGTCCACTTCTGCCAACCACTTGAGTGATTAAATCAAAAGCTCTCTCACCACTTTTATAATCATCATTAAATAGCATCTGGTCAATGTTTAATACACCAACCAAAGTAACATTAGGAAAATTCAAACCTTTTGCTACCATTTGTGTTCCAACAAGAATATCATACTCACCTTTTCCAAATTTTCCAAACTTTTCGTCATAAGAATATCTGGAAGATGTTGTATCTGTATCCATTCTCAAAACTCTTGCATCAGGTACAATCATTTTTAATTCTTCTTCTAATTTTTGTGTTCCCGTACCAGTAAATTTCATAACATCAGTACCACAAATTGAGCACTTCTTTGTAAAAGGCACAGAATATCCACAATAATGACACATTAATCGACCATTTTTAATGTGATACGTCAATGAAATACTGCAATTTGGACAAGACATAACAGTGCCACATTCTGTGCAAGAAGCATAAGTATTATACCCACGCCTATTTAAAAGCAAAATTGACTGTTTACCATTATAATAATTATCTTGCAACTCATCTGCTAAACGTTTGCTGATACTTTCTAACACCATATCACTTTGATATGTAGTGTCAATTATCTCCACATTTGGCAATACCGCATTACCATATCTCTCGTTTAACTCAAAATATGAATAAGTACCGTTTTGTGCTTTTGTAAAAGAATCAATTGATGGAGTTGCAGAAGCAAGAACTAATAAACCATTATTCTTTGAAATTCTAAAACCAGCAACATCTCTCGCATGGAAACGAGGAGTCATTTCAGATTTATAAGTATGTTCTTGTTCTTCATCTATAATTATCAAGCCAATTTCATCAAATGGTGCGAAAACAGCCGAACGAGTACCAATAGCGATTTGTGCTTCACCACGCTTAATACGTTTCCATTCATCTAATCTTTCGCCCATAGAAAGTGCGCTATGAAAAACTGCAACTTTATCTCCATATCTTTCATGAAAAACAGATAAAATCTGTGGAGTTAATGAAATCTCAGGTATCATCACTATAATACCCTTTGCAGATTCAAGTGCTTTATCAATAAGTTTTAAATAAACCTGTGTTTTACCACTACCAGTAACACCATATAAAAGTGCTGCTTCAGGTTTATCAGTATCAAGCAAATCTGATAATCCAATAAATGCTTTTTGTTGTTCTTCTGATAAAACAATATCTTTCTTGACCTGACCCTCAATGGAATAAGGGTTTCTATATATTTCATCAATATAAACTTCAACAATACCTTTGTTTTCAAGCGCGGATATTACGGCAGCAGTATAGCCTGTAAAATAACAGATTTCACGGATTGAAGCTACACCAACATCTGATAGAACTTTTACAATTTCCTGTTGTTTCTTTGTAAGCTTTGAAATAGTTTCGGCATCATTTTCAATGTCAATACAAAGTCGAACCATTTTAAGAGTGGCATCACCTGTTCGACGATGAGCGTCGACATTTCTCAACAAAGCACCTTTTTCAGACAAATCATCAAGAATATTGGTGCTTTTTTTCAATTTGCAATCCTTAATTATTGTTTCAATGTTAACAAACTTATTTTTCTCTTGCAAATATGAAAATATTTTCATTTCATCAGCGTTAAGAGTGTCTGTCTTATATTCATTATTACTTGCATATAAAACTTTAACATTCATTGACATACCCAATGGCAAAAACATTCTGCAAGAGTCAAAATAAGTGCAAAAACACTTATCATGAATATAATTAGATGTCAAAAGCATTTCACGAGTCAATAACGGTTCTTCGTCAAGAACACAGTTAATTGATTTTAGCTTTTTATCAGTATCTTGATTAAATGCAACTGAAAAAACCATTCCAACACGTTTTTTTGATGTGTTACCAAAGGGAACTAAAACTCGCTTACCTGCTTCAATCTCATTAATTAAAGAAGAAGGAACAGAATAATCAAATAACATATCAAAAGAATATGCTGTATTCTCAACAGCTACTTTTGCAACAGTTGTTATTCCCATAATCTGCCCCCTTTAGTAATACTTTAATTCAATTATATATTTCTGATTTCTTCTGGTTCAACGATTTCAACTTTTCCAGCAATAATTTCGTCAAGCGCCAAACTTACTGGTTTTTCATCAAGAATTTCATTGTTTTCTTCAGCGCTGAGTGCAATTTCTCTCGCTCTTTTTGCAACAGCAGTAACAAGTGAATACCTGCTCACATTGTTTTTAAGTACATCTCTTAAATCTGGATTAAACATAATTTTTACCTCACTTACATTTAAAATTATTCTTTGTTTTCATATGTAAAATCAAGTGATTTAACGATATTTAGCACATTATCTGATGCAGAATTTATTTCATCATTAACCACCAAATAGTCGTAATCAACACTATTTTCTATTTCGCCCTTTGCAATATCTAAACGACGCTTAATATCGTCTTCAGTTTCAGTGCCTCTGAAGCGAAGTCTTTTTTCTAACTCGTCCATTGATGGTGGCATAATAAAAATGCCTACAGCATCTGGATATAGCTCTTTAATTTTTTTTGCGCCTTGAACTTCAATCTTTAATATGATTGTTTTTCCTTCACTAAGCCATTTGTCAATAGGTGCTTTTGGCGTTCCATAAAAATTCTTACCATATTGTGCAAATTCAAGAACTTCATCATTCTTAATCATATCCTCAAAGGTTGCTTTGGAGATGAAATAATAGTCTTTACCATCAATTTCATTTTCTCTTATTTCTCTTGTTGTCAACGAAATTGATTTTTGAAGGTCTTTATTTTTATTTAGAACAACCTCTAAAACAGTATCTTTACCAACACCAGATGGACCAGAGAATAAAACTAATGTACCTTTTTTACTCATTAATCTCATCCTCCTCATCAATAGATTCGGTCCTGCCCAAAATTGTTTCTGCTTTTAAATATGATGCAATTATGTGGTTGCTGTCCATAATAAGCACTGCATGAGTTTTTCTACCTTGAGTTGCATCAATCAACATATGATTTTCTTTTGCCTGTGAAATAATTCTTTTCACTGGTGCAGAATCTGTTGAAACAACAGCTATAACTCTATCAGCATTAACTGCATTACCAAAGCCAACATTTATAAGTTTCATTATTATACCTCATTCAATATTTTGAATCTGCTCACGAATTTTTTCAATTTCTGCTTTAATGTCAATAACATTTCGAGCGATAGTTACATCCTGAGCTTTTGAACCAATTGTGTTTGCTTCACGATTCATTTCTTGTACAAGGAAATCGATTTTACGACCAACAACTTCATCACTATTTAAGAATTGTCTTAATTGGTCAATATGACTGCGAAGTCTAACAGTTTCTTCTGCAACAGCAACTTTATCAGCAAAAATTGCACATTCAGTTAAAATTCGCTGCTCATCAACCTGAACATCTGATAAGAATTCATTAATTCTTGCCAGCAATCTATCATTATATTCCTTAACAGTTTCGGGTGAACGTTCTTCAATTTCAGCAACTTTTTCAAGAATTGTTTCTGCTCTGCTTAAAACATCACTTTTAAGCTTGTTGCCTTCTTGCTCACGCATATCAATAAACTTTGTAACAGCCTCATCTGTAACAACCTTAACTGCGTTCCAGATTTTTTCTTCATCAGCTTCATTTTTATGTACAACAAAAATATCATTGTATCTTGTAAGAGATGACATAATATTGTCGTCACGTAAATTAAGTTCTAGTCTGCCAGCAAGTTCTTTCAACGCATTGCAATAAGACTCTGCCAAAGAATGGTTAACCGCGAGTTCAACTTCGTCTTCTTCGAGATTCTCAATTGAAACATAGCATTCAACCTTACCTCTTGAGACGCGAGAGTTTACAAAGCTTTTAAGTTTTTCTTCCAAAAAGCCATAATTTCTTGGAACTCTTGAATTGAATTCAAAATATCTATGATTCACGCTTTTCAATTCAACAGTAATATTCATTGAATCAACTGTTGACTGAAAACGACCATATCCTGTCATACTTCTAATCATATATTTCACTCCAAATTACTTACAGCAACTACCCTTTAACAATGTTGGGATATCACCACTATAAGTATTATTTTTCTTTTCAAAACCGAGCATTAAAAGCACATCTGAAATTTCATTAATATTACAATGCGCTATATAAGCATTTCTATTTGCACAGTAGTTTAAAGATGCACGTATAAATCCTTCAACTAAAAGCTTGTCCGAATAAACACAATCAATAGAAAGTAAATAACAATTATATCCATCAATCGCGAATAAACATTTACCAGCAGTATTTCCGTCTTCTTCTACACCGAAATAACCACCATATATTTTATTTTCATCGAATTCAAATTGATGATATTTTTCTTTTAGTTCCCTAATATCATGTATAGGCTTATAACAAATCATTATTTTTGAGCCTTTCTGTCAACTGTTGCGGTAACCATAAGCTTATGAACTTCTTCTTCGGTAAGATTGCGCCAATCGCCTTGTTTTAACATTCCAAGTTTTACAGAGCCAATCTGTGTTCTTTTAAGACGAGCAACTTCAAGCCCTAATGTCTCACACATTTTTCTAATTTGACGATTTCTTCCCTCATATATAATGATTTCAAGAACAACTCTACCCTCTTGTTTACTAATTACACGAACTTCTGATGGCAAAGTCATTCTTCCATCAATCTCAACACCTGTTGTTAAGGCAGTTATCTGGTCTTCTGTTATAGAAGGTCTCACTGTAACTCTATAAGTCTTTGGCACGTGCTTTGCTGGATGTGTCATTGCATTTGCAAATTCACCGTCATCGGTTAAAAGCAAAAGGCCTTCTGAATCACGGTCAAGTCTGCCAACAGGATAAACTCTTGTTCCAACATCTTCAACGAGTTGAGCTACACATTTTCTCCCCATTTCATCACTTAAAGTCGTGATAAATCCACGTGGTTTGTGAAGCATAATATAAGTGTTTTTCTTAACTTTAATAACTTTCTTTCCAAAAACAGTAACAGTATCTTTTTTAGGGTTAATTTTATCGCCAATAGTTGCAATGCGACCATTAACTTTAACTTTGCCTGATGCAATTAAGTCTTCTGCTTTTCTTCGTGAAGCAACTCCACATTCAGAAAGAAATTTTTGTAACCTTATTTGGTTGTCTGCCATAATTTCACCTAAATAAATCTATAAACTTTTCAAATATATTGTGTTTTTTACTTTCATTTATTTCAATGTCTACTGATGAATCAGCACATATATCTGTTATTGAAATTAACTTACCATTTTCATCATAAAACTCTGCAAAACCAAGAACATCACCTTTATTGACAGGCGCATATTCAAACTGTTTTATAAATATTTTGCTTTCATAAATAAAATCTTCATTTACAGTGGTAATTGTTGAATTAGTTAAAATGTATAAATTAACTTTATCTTTTGCACCACCAACAACTTTAACTGAAAAATCAGTTAAGTCACACGATAAATCAACAGAATATGCATTGTTAAAAGAATAATCATACATTTTCATATGGTCATTCCAGTCATCAGGCGCATTAAGAGTAACAGCAATTAAAGTTTTATTATCTCTTTCAACCGCCGAAACCAAACACCTGCCACTCTTCTTTGTGAAACCTGTTTTAATACCAAAAGCACCATCATAAGTGTTCAACAACTTATTATTGTTGGTAAAAACTCGCCTATAAGGCTCATTGCCATAATAAACAACTTGTTCTTTCGAAGAACAAATTTGCCTAAACGCAGGATTTTTAATTGCATATGCACCTAAAAGTGCCATATCATATGATGTAGAATAATGATTTTCACCGTCTAAACCAGACGGTGTTTCAAAAGAAGTATTGTTCATACCAATTTCTTTTGCTTTATAATTCATTAAGGCAATAAAATCAGATTTTGTTCCACCAACAATATGTGCAACTGAATTAGCTGCATCATTACCTGACTCTAAAAGCATACCTTTTACAAGAGTTTTTAATGAAATCATATCGTTTGGTAAAAGTCCGATTGAAGAGCCCTCAACTGAAACCATTTCATCTGTAACAGTAAAATACTGCTCACTTGCACCATACTCTAACGCCAAAACAGATGTCATTATTTTTGTTGTGCTAGCTATAGGTAATCTTTGATATGGATTTTTTTCAAAAACAATTTCACCGGTATCAGCAGAAATTACAACTGCAGATTTAGCGGATATTTCTGGATATTCTAAAGCATAACAATTGACTGAAGCACAAAGGAAAAGTATTAAAACAGTAAATATAAAAAACAGTTTTTTCATTATAATATCACCGAAATATTATATGCATATCTCGGTGATATAAGACATTATTCTTGAACTTCTGTTTCTTCTGTATTCTTAATTAAAGCATCACTATATGCTTTGTCCATCTTTGCTTTATTTACAGCATTTGAAACCTTATCAAACATTTCTGGAACAAGGCCTACAATACGCTCTGCTGCGTTATCAAATGCAGTAATGTGTTTAATATCAACATTACCATAAGCATCGATTACAAGGAAAGCAACGGGTGTAATTGTAACACCAGCGCCACCGCCGCCACCAAAAATATCTTGATTACTCTTTGATGGAAAATCTGAGCCACCTGAAGCAAAACCATAAGTAACTTTTGAAACAGGAATAATTGTAACGCCACCTTCAATAATCATTGGCTCGCCAATGATTGTGCTGACATTAACTAAATCTCTAACCTTTTCAATTGTTGTTTCAAGAATTCCTGCTGCTGATGATTTTTCTTTCATCATAAAGCACCACCTTCATTTATATTTTCTTTGTTTTTATTATTATTTTTAGTTCCTTTAAGGAACTTGATAACCACATTAAATACCAATCGTAATGCTAACACAATAACAGCATTAATAATAAAGATTGGTCTGATTGAAATTGAAAAAGCAAACTGTGCTTTATTTTTCAAGCCAATAAAGTCAGGTTCAATTTCAACGTCATATTTCTTAACGGTCAAGTTTGTACAGATAAATGATAACGCTGGAAAAACCTTTTGACATATTCTGCCATAATCTAAAGCTGTTTGTGCGGCGTCACCACTTGAAATTGTCATCCATAAATACAACTCACGAAGAACAATATGTTTTTTAAACGACGAGAACATCTTGCCCAAATCTTTTGCAGCATTGTTTATAAGTTCAACAACACCATCAAAACCTTGATTATTATAAAATCTAACAAATATATTTTCTTTTTTCTCACCAGTAGTTGTAGTTTCTTCGACGGGTTGTTCATCTTTTATTTTTTCTTTTTTAGGCTTTTCTTTTTTTGGTGGCTTATCCTTTTTGGGTTTTGCAGGAAATATTTGTAAATTTATAAAAAGCCACTTAATATTTAATTTAAATTCATCAAAGAATTCACCGTTAATTGTAATTCTAATACTCAATATTAATGTAATAAAAGCAATAATACCAAGTAGTATGTATAACAAAACCACAAAGCCACCTCCTTATAATTTTTAATTTGTTTTATTCTTCATTAGATTCTTCGTTTTCTTCTATTGTTTCTTCTTTTTGTGGAATCTCAGGCAACTCATCAAGTGACGAAATCGAAAAACAACGCAAAAAGTCAGGTGTTGTTCCATATACAAGTGGACGACCTGGTAAATCAAGTCTACCTTTTTCTTCAATAAGTTTTTTCTGACAAAGAGTTGCGATAACACCTGAGCAGTCAACACCGCGAACTTGCTCAACAAAAGATTTTGTAACAGGTTGGTTATATGCAACAACTGCCAATACTTCAAATGCTGCCTGCGATAAAGGTGTATTCTTTCTCAATTCTAAAACATCACGAATAACTTCTGCAAATTCACTTCTTGAAGACAACTGATATTTATCACCAAGTTTCAATAAGCAAATTCCACTATTTCTCTCATCAAGCTTTGCAGAAAGATTATATAAAACCTGTTCACAAAGTTCATTTTCAATTTCAAGTGCTTGAGCTATTCTATCCAATTCAACAGGCTCACCTGACGCAAAAAGTATTGCTTCAGCAGCCGCCTGTAATTTACTTGCTTTCATTTAATTCCATTCCTCGCTAACCTCTGAAAAATCAGAGTCTAATAATTCAACCTGCGTTTCTTCGCCATCCCCAAGAACTTTAACTTTCTTGGATTTTGTAAGCTCTAGTACTGCTAAAAAAGTTGCAACAATATCCGACCTTGATTCAGCATCAGAAAACAAAGAATTGAGTTTAGTTTTCTGACCTTTTTTTGTAAGCTTTGAAAAAATCTTCGTAATTCTTGACCCTACTGAAACAACTTTTCTGACAACAATTTCTTTAAATGCCTCAATTGGTGGTGGCAAAGAACGAAGTTTTTTACCGGCAGCAGAAACATAGGCATTAAACAACTCACTTGGTTCATGAATTCTCTTATATGTATGGTCAGGGTCAATCTTTTCAGGTGTTCTAATAAATGTCCCGAATCCTTCTGTATTTTCAGACAATTTTTCTGCAAGAAGTTTCATATCACGATATTCAATCAACTCACCTTGCAATTCTTGTTTCAATTCTTCCGCTTCAGTATAAACCGGTAAAAGTGACACAGATTTAAGATAAACAAGTCTTGCTGCCATTTCGAGAAATTCTGCAGCAACATACATATCTTCTTCCTGCATCATTCTTACATAGTCGATATATTGCTCAACAAGAGTAACGATAGGAATATCATATATATTCAATTTGTGTTTTGAAATCAGATGCAAAAGCAAGTCCATTGGACCCTCAAAAACATCTAATTTATACGATATTT
>CALEJD010000025.1 GCA_937898195.1 uncultured Clostridia bacterium
GAAGCAGAAGCACCGACCGAACCGGCAGGTGAGACTCGCCAGCCCCTACGAATTTTATCCCGACAAATTCAAATTAAAGTAACAAGCTATTTGCTTGACTTTTACCCCTTAAAATGATAATATTATCAAGCATTTTATAATATATGCGGATGTGACGGAACTGGCAGACGTGCAGGCCTCAGACACCTGTGGATATTACTTCCTTGTGGGTTCAAGTCCCATCGTCCGCACCAATATCGAAAAGTCCACTTTTGTGGGCTTTTTAATATTTAAAAGATAAAAGTTGGGACTTGAACCCTTGGGTTTTGCCGTTAAGAAAACGATATGGTATATCGTTTTTAGGCAAAAGCACAATACGAATCCCCCATTCGCATTGTGGGCTATAATTCAAGTCCCATCGTCCGCACCAAATATAGAGTTCACACTTTTGTGTGGCTCTATATCTTTTTGTTAATAATAGATGGGGCTTGAACCCATCATCCTCACCAAAAAAGCAGTTTGAGAAATTCTCAAACTGCTTTTTTATGTTTATTTGTCCTTATTCTTTTGTTTGCTTATCAGTTTGTCAAAGGTTGCCGTAACACCCGGTAATACAAAGAGTATCAACAAGGTTGCTGAAAGTGCACCGATTGAAATTGTCTGGCAAATCTGTGCGATTGTCGGGTCAACAGGGCTAAATCCGATTGCACCAGTAACCACAATCATAATAAGACCTGATGTGAGAATAGTGTGAATTGAGCCTTCATATGCTGCCTTGATTGAATCTTTAATATCCATTGTCTTTCGGCTTTCACGATAATAGTTTGTGAACAAAATCGCATAGTCGATTGTAGCACCCATAAGGATACATTGAACAATAAGCAATGCAAGATAATAAATGCTGTATCCCATAAGTCCGTTGACTGTCATTGTGAGATAAACACCGCATTGAACAAGCAACACGAGAAGAGCAGGAATTGACAATGAGCGGAATGTAAGTGCAACAACAATGAAAATTGCAACTGCTGTGAGAATAGTTATAAACAACAATTCTTTATCAAAGCTCTGCTCCATTTCATAACTCATTGGTGTGTTGCCGATGAAATAATAATCATTCTTAAGATTATCACCACAGAAAGCTGAAAGCTCATCCATAAATGCTGTTGTTTCTGCTGATTCAACAGGAAGTGAAGTTTCAATCATCATAAGAGAATGATTGTTGCCTAAAAGCTGATTGATTGCACCATCAAGCTGGGTTTTCATATCATAAACCTGCTGACGAGTTGCAGAGTCAATCATATTCACAAATCTTGAGTCATTGAGAAGATTATCTGAAACATAAGAGAACATTTCTTCAATGGTCAATTTCCAATCAGGATTGCTTGTCTTTGTACTTGAATAATAAAGACAAAGTACTTCCATAGTGTTACTGTCTATCTGGTCAGTGAGAGCACCGAACATAGAAGCAAGCTCTGTTGATGAATATGCTTTATTTGAAACTGCTGCGTCAATAAGTTTTTTAACACCTTTGAGCATATTTGCAGTTTCTGCATCGAATTGTGATGCATAAGCCTTATTTGGTAACACGTCAGAGATAATAAAGTTAATAAAATTCTGGATTGAAACTTTCCAACTGCTTGTGTTACCGTGTTCACAGATATAGAGAAGATAAAGTTGTTTGAGTTGTGCAGGTTCCATACCCATTACTTTTGCCAAATCTTCAGGTGAATATGACTTGCCTTCAACTGTTCCGTTGATAATTTCGTGACCCATTGTCAGTTTCTGCAAATCTTCTGGTGTCATTGCAGATGCCATCATCTCTTTATTATCAATAATGAAATTTATAAATTCTTGAATTGATAATTTATATTCGCTGCCGATGAACTGCATTGCAAGATATTCTGACATAACCTGTTCATAGTCAACTACTTCAGGATTCTGTGAATAAACTTTGTGATAAGCATAGAAAAGTTTTACCTTTTCAACATCAACTCCCAAAAGTTGAGACATTGAGTCATATTGTCTTTTTTCTGTAACAATTTCTTTATTAGTAAATGTTGTTAGCATTCCTAACTGTGATTTTGTTTCGGCATCAAACATTGATGAATATGTTTTATTCTTTGCAACTTCGTTTACAACAAAATCTGCAAACACCGGCAAGGTCATTGTTCCACAATCTGCGCCACCTTTTTCGCCAAAATAAAGCACCATAAGTTGTTTCACTTGTTTTGCGTCCATCGAGAAACTGAGAGCAATTTCTTCGGCTGTCATTGGTGTTGTGAGATTTTGTGGATTTGCAAACAATTCCATTTTATCAATGGAAGCTTTCATATCACCGCTGATAAATGAAGAGAACATATCGTTGTTCATTACATTGTATTTAATGAAGTTTACCACCTGACTAATTGTCATTGGCAAGGTTTTACCGTCATTAAAATAGGTGTAATAAACCAAATCAATAAGTGATGAATCAATGGTCATTGGGATTCCCATATCATCAATCATAGACATAAGTCCGCTTGATGTATATTCTTTGCCGAGAGTGTTTGAATAACTCATTATGTTCTTGACAACATCTTTATTTTCAAACTCTTCAATCACCTTGTTTGCGCTTTCTTCATCTTCATTATTATAGAGAAGAATAACAGGGTTTGACGGTGTGAAAACATCTGCTATTGGGTCTTCAGGTGAAATTGAATAAACAATTTTTGTTGTGCTTTGTAAGAGCGCTGTAACCACAAAGAGAATTGCAAAGAAAATTGCCAAAGGTTTTCTGATTTTATATTGAACTTTTGACAAAAGTCCCATTGGCAAATGCAACTCGTTCTTTTCTGTATCTTCAATCTTTTCGTCAAAGATAAGTAACAATGCAGGCAAGACTGTGAGAACACAAATCATACTGCAAAGAACGCCTTTTGCAAGAACAAGACCTAAGTCCATACCAATCTTAAAGCTCATAAACACAAGCATAATAAGACCGATGACAGTTGTCATACCACTACTCATAATTGATGAAAATGCATTTTCCCAAGCATTTTTCATTGCTTCTTCAATATCGTCACACATGAGTTTTTCTTGACGATAACGGTTTGCAAGAATGATTGAATAGTCCATTGAAAGAACTAATTGCAATATCGCTACAATTGACATTGTAATCTGAGAAACGCTGCCAAGCACAATATTTGTGCCCATATTAATAGCAATTGCAATGCCAATTGTTGCCATAAACAATACTGGCTCAAACCACGAACTGCTCATTAAGAAGAGAATTGCAAAAAGAATGATAATAGCAACACCAATTATAATCCAAGGAAGTTCCATACTGCTTGCATTATCATTCATATAATTCATTTTATAATCTTTGAACTGGTCTTCAATTGCTTTTTCAATTGAGAGTTCTTCAGGCGAGCCATATGTATATGAAGTATTCACAACAAATTTAGTGTAATTATCTTTGTTGTAATCTTCACTGCCTTCAATGTATGAAACGTTGTCAACATATTCTATATTTTCAAGTTGATTTCGGACTGCATAGATTTCATCCTGACTCAAATCTTCAAACATAACCCTGATTGTCTGTGACATTGCCATTGATGTGAAATCTTCCATCATCACATCAACGCCCTGTTTCATTGAAGAATCATCGGGAAGATATTTAGTCATATCCGTATTAATTTCAACTGATGGTATAAGCAAGGCACACCCTACGCAAAGAACTAACATCAACGCAAGAATAACCTTGTGACCATTGACTATGATATTTGCAAAGTTTTTCAAAGCACAACACCTCATTTGCAAAAACTTTATTTTTTCATTATATCACAAAAATATTAATAATCTATTACTAATTGGAAATTTCTACACATTATTTCATTGAAATATACATATTTTTTATATCGTCGTAAGAAAGTGGGATAATATTTCTCTCCATAAGTGGTGTCATACTCATTTTTGTAAGAGTTTCGATTTCTTCATCGGCTTCCACACCTATTTCTGTAAGAGTCATTGCCATTCCCATTTGTTTTTTAAGATTTGTAATGGCATCGGCTAAAGCATAAACGTCAGCAAAGCCACAATCACGAGCAAATTTATTAAGTCTGCCGTTTTCTGCTTCGGCATTATATCTTGTGAAGAAATCGAGAGTCATTGCACAAGCCTCGCCGTGTGGTACACCATAGAGATTTGTCAGCGGGAACGAACAAGCGTGGCTACCCGCTGTTCGTGGATTACTAAATGCCACACCTGCAACAATTGATGCCTCTGCCATTTTTTCTCTTGCCAAGAGATTATCTGGCTCTGTATATGCTTTATATAACCACTGAAAAACCAATTTTGTAGCGTGAACTGAACAACTTTCACAAATTGGTTGGTGCAAAACGCTCCACACACTTTCTAATGCGTGAGCAAGTACATCAAGACCTGTTGAAGCGGTCACTTTTGGTGGTACACTGAGCGTTAGTCTTGGGTCAACTATGGCTGCTTTTGGGTACATAAGTGGGTCATTCATTGTTGATTTCACATTTTTGCTTAAATCTGTAAGCACAGAAATATTTGTGATTTCACTACCCGTACCACTTGTTGTTGCAACCGCAATCATTGGGATAACTTCGTCTTTATCTATGGGTTTGCCACCTGTGTGATAACTTTCGATTATATCGTTACCCTTTGCGATTGCACAGGCCGCTTTGCAACAGTCCATTGGTGAGCCACCACCCAAAGTAACGGCAAAATCTGCGTTATTCTCTCTTAAAACTTTAACGCAAGCATTAACATTATCAGTTGTTGGGTTTGGTCTTATATCACTAAAAACTGCCACTAATCTGCCATTTGAGTTCTGAACGATTTCATCTGCAACACCATTCTTTTTAAGTGTGTTTGAGCAGACGAGCACTCCCCTTTTAAATCCATATTCTTCAATGATTTTTGGTAACTCTTTGATTTTATCTGTACCAAAATAAATTTTTACAGGCAATGAAAATTCCCAAGTCATATTTTACACTTCCCTTGAATTATATCTCTTTTTTCTAATTCTCTATTTATTGTGTTTAACACTTTCTTCTTGTCGGCACTCCATAAAGGCTCGACAAGGTATTTTTTAGGTGCGTCACCCGTTATTCTGTGGATTACAATATTTTCGGGTATTCTCTCAATGCAAGCAAAGAGAATATCCATATATTCTTCTAAACTTAAAGGTTTTACAAGTCCTTTTTTATAATCTTCATAAAGGTCGGTATCTTTAAGAATGTGCAATAGTTGTAATTTTACACCATCAGTTTTGTTTTTGACTGCAAAATCAACGGTTCGGAGTATTTCTTCTTTTGTTTCATTGGGCAAGCCGATAATAATATGGGTTATTACTGTTACACCTATGCTTTTCAAGTCTTTTACGGCTTTTTCATAGATAGAATTAGGGTAACAACGACGGATATACTCTGCAGATTTCTCGTTTGAAGTCTGCAAGCCCAGTTCAATCCAAACAGGTTTGATTTTATTGAGTTTTTCGAGCAATAAAAGCATTTCTTCGCCCAAACAATCGGGACGAGTGCCAATGGACAATGCCACAATATCGTCACGGTTTATGGCGGTCATAAAGCATTTTTCGAGATAGTTTATGTCACCATAAGTGTTAGTAAAGCTTTGAAAATATGCAATATATTTATCTGTTTTTATTTTGTCTTTTACTCTATTTTTTGCATTTTCAATCTGGGTGTTGATGTCAACTCCCATTTCTGCAAAATGTGATGAGCCATTGTGACAGAATATGCAACCACGGGTGTCTTTTGTGCCATCTCGGTTGGGGCAGGTGCAACCAATATCCAGCGCAAGTTTATAAACTTTGCCACCGAATTCGTTACAGAGATATTCATTTAATGAATAATATCTGCCTTGCATAAAATCACCCATTTAATTTTACTATAAATAATTATTAAATGCAATAAATACAGATAATATAACCATAATTTGTAATCTTAAAATTTTAAGAATTTCTTGACAATGTTTAAGATTTACTTTATTCTTTAAGTATAAGTTTTATGGGATTTGGTGCAATTTATGACTTTAAAAACAAGAGGCAACAAAACAGCTGTTAATGGTGCGCGAATTCTATTCGGTCGCATTGTTTTGGCTTATTGTCACGCTAAAATCAAAAGATATAAACCAAAACACGACACATTTATTTTAATAGCAAATCATTCTGATGCATTAGACCCTGTTTATATGCTCTATGCCGTTAAAAAATATGTGCGTTTTGTTATTAGTGACCATTTAGTAAACAAACCTATTTTAAATCTTATTTTGAGAAAGATTTCAGGTTTTATTGTCCGTGAACGTGAAAAACCGTCATCTGCTATGGTTGACGATGTTCTGAAAAGCATCAAAGAAGGCGTCAGCGTTGCTATCTGCGTTGAAGGTACAATCACACCAAATGGCGAAACAGGCTTTTTCTCACCAAGAACGGGACAACTTATCAAAGACGCAGGCGTTGCGCTTATTACTTTCAGACTAAATGGTGGATATTTTCATACTCCTAAATGGGGCACAGGGCTTAGAAAAGGTCCTGTTCGTGGTAGTGTTGTGAGAGAGTATTCCCCTGAAGAACTTAAAGAAATGACCGTTGAAGAAATCAACGAAGCTATTAGAAACGACATTTATGTAAATGTTTTTGACGACCTTAAAAAGAATAAAAATGAATATAAGGGTAAAAACCTTGCTGAACACGTTGAAAGAGTTTTATTTATGTGTCCACATTGTTTTGAAGTTGGCAAGCTTCATTCAAAAGGTGATTATCTCACTTGCGATTGCGGATATAAAGTGGAACTTCGTGCTGACGGATTTTTCTATCCCTTACGAAAAAAACTTGTTTTTGACAATATTCTTGACTGGGATAAATGGCAAAAAGAACAATGGAAAGAGCGCGTGCTTAAAGCCGGTGCTGGTGAACTGATTTTCGAAGAAGGTGGTCAACGAATTTCAACAATCGTTGACAGAAAGAGAAAATCAATTTCCGAAAATGCAATTCTTCGAATTTGTCAGGATAGATTTGAGATAGTGCTCAACGAAAATGAAACTATCACAATCCCCCTTGACACAGTTAAACTTGTTATGAGCATTTCAATTGAAGCACTGCTTATTATCGACCAAGAGAGATATTTCTATATCAAGACTCACAAACCAAGAGCCACATCAAAATATGTTGCTGCTTGGCGATATTTAATTGGTAAAGATTATAAGTAAAAATTTAGCACCTACTGTTTTGTAGGTGCTTTTTGTTATCTATTGCCCTGTTTGTTTTCGTTCTTCATTGAAGGGTTTTCTTTTGCGTTTGTTGGGTTATTCTTGTTTTTATTTTGTGGGTTGTTTTTGTTCTTGTTTTCCATTATTCTCACCTCGCACAAATATTTTGCCCGTCATTTATAGAATTAAATATATTCAAATATTTGTAGCTTTGTAATTTTTTTACAAATTCGAAGTTGTTGAATCGTTTTATATGCCTATCAGTTTTGTAGGGGACGACGACTCGGCGTCCCGAAACAAGTAACATCTTAACAACGGGGCGCTGGGGTCATCGCCCCCTACGACACACTAAATTGGTTACATCTATAATTTGCAACGCAGTTCCGACACTCTGCACTTTGCACTCTGCGTTCTGTTCTACAAACTCCACTTTGTCAAACAAATACATGTTTGATTTTTTTGTATTTTATGGTAAAATGAAATCAACTTGAATTTGGGAGAATTTTTATGATTGATTTTGCTCGTTCAAAAGAAATTTTTTTAAGAATTTATGATAGCGAAGAATTGGCAAACAGAATTGAGTGTTATATAAATAAACACAAAACGACTATCAAACTTTATCTTGTTCTTTGCAACAAAAACCGTTGGGAGCCATTGCTTAAACAAAACCCTATGATGAAGCTTAGTCTTGTATATGCCTTTTTGCCAACTGTGTGGGACAGATATATGGAAAAAGGGATTCCCGAAGAAATCTTCTGGGACACAATGAGCGATATTAAAATCTGGATTGACGACCACAAAGCAGAAACCAACGAAGACGGGCTTTATGAGCTTCATTGGATTATGCATCATATGAATTTAGGAATCTTCAAAATCGGCAGATTGCAATTTCAAAAATTATTTTATTTTTTCAAAACACCATATAAAAAAGATGATATGGACTTTAAATTTGGTGACAAGCTTTTGAATGTGCACATTCCTCGTGGTGCAAAATTAGATTTTGAAGAATGTGAAAAATCATTCGTTATGGCACAAGAGTTTTTTGCAAAATATTATCCTGATTTTCCTAACAACAAGTTTATGTGCCACAGTTGGTTGCTTTATTCTGGCAACAAAAACTTTATGGATGAAGACAGCAATATTTTAAAATTCCAAAAACTTTTTGAGCTTGTTGAAGAAAAAGAAACACCCCACCCAACATATCGCTGGTTATTTGGAGTGAAAATTTCAAATGACAACCTTATGAAAAACAAAAAAGAGTTCGGCAGTTATGGTTTCACAGGTGGACTTAAAAAGAACACTGAGCTTCGCAGAAACGCTATTGAATATATCAAAAACGGTGGAACATTCGGTGAAGGTTTAGGGGTTAAAACGATATAAGAAAAGGGACGGTTAACCGTCCCTTATTTATTTTTCTTCTGGGTATTTCATATTCCAGTCGTTTCTGAGTTTTGTCATAATGTTCATTACGTCGATTGTGTAGTCAAGTCGCATTGTGTTTTTGCCTGTTTCTACTGAATTTTCCATATTCTGTAATTCATAGTAAAGTGCATTTTCCAGCTTGCCTGCTGTGATTTCTTCGGTGCGACCGTCTTCGGTATATGTGATTACTGCTTTGTCGGCTCTTGGGTATTCAAAAATCTCCATATAAGCATTATCATAACAGATTGTGGCTCTCTTTGGTTGTTTTGCGTGGAGTGAGAGTGTTACACTTGCCATTTGCTCTTTTTCGTTTTCAATTATAATGCTTGACTGCTCGTCTGCACCAGTAGGGGCAAATTTCACTTGTGAATGGATTTCTGCGTTTTTAGTATCCATAAACATTCTAACAAGTGAGAGTGCATAAACGCCAATATCTAAAAGAGCGCCACCTGCTAAATCCATATTGAAGAAACGATTTGTCATGTCGTATTCTTTGAAACTGCCGAAATTCACTTGAGCGAGTCTAAATTCACCCAAAGCACCTGAACTTATAATCTTTTCAAGTTCAGTATAAAGTGGCATATTATAAATAGTCATTGCTTCGGCTAAAATGAGATTTTTTTCACTTGCGAGTTCTACTGCTCTATTAAGTTCATCACTATTAAGAGTAATTGCCTTTTCACAAAGCACGTGTTTGCCACTTTCCAAAGCTTTGAGAATATAATCAATATGCTTGTTATGTGGGGTTGCGATATAAACAATATCAACATTTTTATCAATGAACAAATCGTCAATATTTTCATAGACTTTTGATATATTATATTTTTCGGCAAATGCTATTGCTTTTTCATATGTACGGTTAGCAACAGAATAAATCTTGCCACCCATTCGAGTTATATCACGGGCAAAGTCATTTGCAATATTGCCACAACCCAAAATCGCCCAATTAAACTTATTTTGCATACTCTCACCTCTTTTAAATATCATAGCACAAAACAAAAAGAAATCAATTTGTTTTGATTATAACTGTTCTAATTTTTCTATGAGCGCATTTTCTTCGGGCGTGGAATCCGATACCTTTCTGCAAAATAAATTCTTTGAATTGATAAGTTGCTCGTAATCCTTGTCTGTATAAGTATATGGTGAACCCAACTTTTTATTGCCTCTTTCCCAGTCAACACTTCGCATATTAGAGAAAACATTATTTTCATCAGAAACACAGAATATTTTTTCTTTGAAATTAGAATTGTATATTATTGTTTGCAAAAAGAATTCATCACAACAAAAGGAATGAGAAAACATTTTTTTGATTTCTTTTTCTTTGGAAAGCGTATAGGATACTGCATCATGAGTTATGCTTACCCAGTTGCTTCCACATTTAAACTGGATGTTTGGATATTTTCGAGCTCTGTTCACTTTTAACATTTTTTGAATGAGCAAAAGGGCTCGTTTGACTATCATATAAAAATTGTTTTTTCGTGCACATTTTTCTTGAAAAAAATGATAGAGGCAATATCTGTTCTTATGTGATTGAGTAAACTCATCACTACAGAAATGCACAAACTCATATCCTATGTTTTTATTAAAAAAGTCGTGTATATGTTCCATAGATTTGATAGGGAAATCCACACCGCTCAAAAAATGATAATAATCATACTTTTGTCGAAATGCAACTTTAAGCATGTGTAATTCACACCTTATTTGGCTGTATCCGCCCCAATTAACAGGATAGCGGTCGACAAAAATAACCTTTGAGTCCTTACAACTGTTAACTAACAGTGTTTCATCTTCATCTGAAAAAGTTGATTTTGCATCAACATGAATATAAATCGTATTATTTGAATGGTCAAGCTTTTTAAGCAATCTGCTAACTAAATCATAATTTGAGTGAATCATTATTAAAAATGCGTGTTTCATTAGTTACCTCTCCTCGTCGAATAAGAATACAAAATCATCGAAATTATAACATACTATACTATTTATTGCAACGAAATCTTTTAAGAAACGATGCTATCCTATAGGTTTACAATAGATGTATTCCGGTAGTGGATTGTTTAATACTTTCTTTTAAATATTTAACAGTTTCTAAAACATTAGAATACTGATTACAAGCATCTTTAATTTCATATGCAGTTTTAGTTTCTAATTGCATATATAAGAATTTGTTCTAACATATCAATGTCATATGTTTCATTATTTTGCTTAAAGCGGTCATTTATTTCACAACTTAAACAAGTTGCCAATTAGGGTGAAAATAATATTGATGGTAACAACTCTCCCTTTTCCTATTTTGAAATATATTGTGGAGAAACATTCAAATAATCTGCTATATTTTTTTGAGATAACCTTTGTTTTAATCTGATATTCTTCAAATTTTTATTAAATATATGTTTGATCTCGCATAAGTTACAACCTTATTATATCGTTAAAATATAGATAGTTAATGACTAGTTAAGACACGACAAGTTCAACCGGCAGTTGATATTTGGGAAATGAAAATAGAAAACACCCATCTTGTGAACTGCCCCAAATTGTGCGGACAGTACAAAAAACACCCCCTATGGTGTAAATATTAAATTTTTAAGCAACAAACTGATTTCGTTTTTCTAACGGAGTCAGTTTTGTTTTTAGTTGA
>CALEJD010000026.1 GCA_937898195.1 uncultured Clostridia bacterium
AACCGTAGCGGAAGTAGTTGAACCGAAAAATGCAATTCTATAAGTCGAGCCGTTGAAAGAAACAATCTGATTTCTTCTTACAGGATTTGCCGTTCCTATTGTTAAGTAAAGCGACGGTATTGTTGTGCCGTTAATAATATCAGGCAATGACGTTATGCAGTATGTTGTTGCGTCTGTAACTTTACAATAGAGTCCCGTTTTTCCTGTCTGCGCAGTCGAAGCCATATAGCACATATCGCTTGTCTCCGAAGTCATCATAAAATCGTCGTCATTGCTATTAACAGCGTGTAACAGCTGACAGTAGTTCTGATTAAGGTCAAGAAATTCCACATTATCGTCTGAACTTCTGTGGAAATAGATAGTAAAATCGCTTGATAACGTAAAGCTACTTAAACTACCCACTTCGGTTGAAAGGTTCATAAACTGCACCTTACACGTTGTTGCGCCCGCGCTATGCGTAAATGTGATTGTCAGCTTTTCCGAACTTTCGATGTAAACTACATCACCGTCAACAGTCCAACCTGTAAGCGTGCCAATACCCGTTAAAAGGTTAGCGTATCTTTCATCTGCGTCTGCGCCTGTTATTACAAGGCTCTGCTCATTTAATGTGTGTGCCATTATTCAACTGTACCTCCTGCTTTTACGTCATTTATAGCGGAAATGGAAACGAAAACCATTCCACTTGTTGTTGATGTTTCAACGGGCGCACTACCCTCGCCCCATATAATAGGATTTACCAGTGCCATATTAATCTCCTTTCTTAATCAGATATTTTCAGAACGTCCATTGTAGTTATCTTAAACTGTAACGCGGTGCTCGGTACTTCTTTACACTTAAAAAGAATATAGTTATTGCTTTCGCTGTACGCATATACACCAAACTGCGCCCAAAGTTCTGTCTGTGTCGGGTCAATATCTATTATAGTCCTGTCGCCTGTATTGTGTGAATAAGTATAGTAGCACTGATTATCTTCCCAATTGACAGCACCCACGGGAAGGCTATGCCAGTGGTTTGACGTTGTAATTTTATTCTGTTTACCTGTAACCTGTGTAGTAAGTGTCGCAATAGAACTATACACACCGCCACTTTTAACAGGGTTTGCGCTGTCCTGTGTAGGCGTATCATCGAAAGTCAGCGTGTCCTGTTTTTCCTGTAAAGCGTCATACACACCGCCGCTACTTACGGCATTAGGACTATCTTCTGTCGGAACAGGGTCAATTGTACCGCCGCCACCACCGCCGCTTGCGTCAATAGCTCTTTTTATACCGTCACTTGTAACAGGGTTTAAACTATTAAGTGTCGGCGTGGTGTCCCAAGTAAGCGCCGCCTGTTTACCGCTTATTGCATTTTCAAGATTTTCCTCGATATTTGCAACATAGCCATACACACCGCCGCTTGAAACAGCGTGGGGACTTCCCTCGGTAGGATAGCCGTCAATGGTGATAGAAGGGTCAATCTGTCCGAGTGCTTCCCATACGCCACCACTTGTAACAGGGTTCAGACTATTCTGTGTCGGCATTAAGTCCCAAGTCAGTTTATCCTGTTTTGCCGCAAGAAGTAAATTAACAGCTTGTCTCAACAGTTCAATAGCCTGATAAGTACCATTACTACTAACAGCATTTTGACTGCCCTGTGTAGGTGACGGGTCAATCTGAATTACGGGGATTGCTTCATCAATTGCTCTTCTTATACCTTCACTTGTAACAGGATTTGTGCTACCTTCTGTCGGCGTTGCGTCCCAATCAAGCTCGTTCTGTTTTGTGTTAGCAAGTTCCTCTATATCTTCCTGAATTTCTGCTATTGTTTCGCCTGTTGTTTCTGCATAACGGTCAAGTGCATTTGTCGCGTCTGTTTTCGCCTGTTCTATTGCCGTATAAATACCGCCGCTCTGTACAGGATTTACACTGTTCTGTGTGGGTTCTGTATCAAAAGTCAGTCTATCCTGTTTTGCCGCGATAGCTGTTGAAAGGTTATTGATAGCGGTCTGAATAGCGTTATATACGCCGCCGCTTTCAACATAGTTATGACTATTTTCCGTAGGCACAAGGTCTTTTACAAGCGTATCACTTAACGCTTTAATGCTTGCATAAACACCGCCGCTTGTTACAAGGTTATCACTTCCCTGTGTTGGTGTATCATCGGTAACAATTTTACCGTTTACCTCATCTTCAAACTCCTGTATGGACTGATTAATAGCGTCCGTAAAGCTGTCAAATTCGCCTTCCATTGCGCGTTTAAAATCGGCAAGCATTTCAGCAAACTGTGAAACATCTTCGGGCAGATTTTCTATTACTTCATTCTGCGCATTGTTTGAAGCTATTACTTCATCGAGTTTCCGGGCTATTTTCATAAGCACTTCCTGATAGGAAAGCGCGTCAGAATATACCGTAGGAAGAACCTTCTGCGCATAGAACATAAAGGGCTTGACGTTTATAAGTTTTGAGTTCATAAATGCGTACTCCTTTCACCACAACTGGAAAAAACATACATCGAGGTCGTCGAGTATCATTTTGTCAATGTTAAGGAACGATTTGCGGTACTGCATAAGTATTTCAGCAAATGTCTTTGTTCCTTTATAACCCTTGACGTGTTCAAGATAATCCTCTATGTTATTAATTCTTCCCGATGTGGATTTTTCTCCGTCAACATTTGTGTTAAAGTTATCGGTTCTATTGTTATTTCCTGATGTGTTAATTGTTTCATTAATGTTTTTAGTTCCTGTTTTCGTCCCTGTTTCTTTTCCTGTTAATTTATTTGTTCCACTTGTTTTCTCTGTTCCGCTTTTTGAGCCTGTCGTTGTGGTGGTTTCGTTTCCTGTACCGTCATTTCCGCCGTCAATAAACCCATTTTTAATTTCTCCGTGTGAACCCTCTGTGTGCGTTGTCGTTGTTTCGCCGTTATTAATAAGTCTTGCATTAGTAAGCCAAAGATTTTCTTCTACGCCTGTCATAGAATTTAGAGCACCTTGCGGGGTATCAGAATATTTATCCGTGCTGTTTCCCGCTTTATTTATTGTGCTATCTTCTTTATTATCTCCCGATGTAAAATCGGTTGACTGCTGTGAGTGGTGTTCATCGTACTTACTATTTTTAACTTCTTTTTCCTTATCACTTAAAGATGTGGTTTTGGTTATTGCGTCCGTGCTGTTGTTGGTTCTGTCGATAACGTTTTTAGTGTTATCTGTATCAGTACCCTGTTTCCGTCTGTTTTCATTGTAGTTTTCATTTCTTGTGCCTGTTCTTCTCGTATCGCTATTAGAAGTTTCGTCCACATTTTCCTGCTTATTTCCGTGAATATGTCTATCAGTTGTAAGGTCAACGTTATAATAAGGATTGAAGTCATACAGTTCACTTTCGTATAACTTATTGTAGTACGGCATTATTTCATTTAGTTTCTGCTGTAATCTTAACTTCCAAAGCCCGACAGTTTCTTCTCCTATTTCTCGTGTATAAAAGTGCCGCAGAATTTTCTTATTCAACGGAAACCTATACGCTTCATCGAATATAGGATAGTCGAAGTTGAAAATATCATCTGTACACTTATCGAGAATGGTATCAATAGAATTGAAGCCCTCGCTTTCGGTTAGACCTGCTGTGGTTTCACATATATACCTAACCTCTGTTGTATAATGGGACATATATTATTCCCCCTTGCTTGTTTCTACTTGCGTTACCATTGTCGTAGCGCTTTCGTCACCTGTTTCACCTGTAAGCATATATTCACCGTCCATTTCGCGGAAGTCCTCACGGAAACGAACATCAATATTCAGACCAAACATTTTGTTTATCATCTTACAAGCCTTTTTTCTCGGTGAAAGCCTGCTATATCTACTTGCAATTGTGCCGCCCATATTTCGTACAACCTCGTCTGTAATCATTCTTTCCTTTTTCTGCGTATTGTTGTTACTAATTCCGAGGTATGTAAGCGCTTCATTCCAAATCTGCATTTTAAGCTGATACAAGTCACCCGCGACAAATGGTGCGTCTGTTCTTAAAACCTGCATTGCGTCTTTGTCAATGCCTTTGTAACCATATATAACAGGCTCATTACCGTCATATTTCATATAGACATTCTTCATAGTTAAACGCTGTTTTTCATCGCAAGCTATAAGTACAGGTGTTTTCTGTGCTTTAGCGTTCACAATTGTTGCGCGGTCTAAATCCCAAAGTTTTTGTGAAAAGTCAATTATAGGTAGCATAGAATTTGTATGAAGCATATTGTTCCAAATCAGCACACTATTGTCCTTGTTAAGTTTACGCTTGAAACCGTTAGAAGCATAAGCGTTACGAATAACAGGTATTCTATACAGGTCAAGTTTACCACCCGCGGCTACCTGTAAAGCGCAATAGCCAATACCTTCTTCATAGAAAAATATTGATTGCCCGTCAGCGAAAAGTGTCATTTCAAGAAAACGTTCATCAATTTCTTCGGGAAGGTTCACCCATTCAAACATAGAAATTGCCAATTCATAGAGCCTATTGTAGTAGAGCATATAGTCAAGTCTGTTGTTTTTTAAGGTTTCGTAAAAAGGGTCTGTAACACTGAGCATTTGTATCACTCCTTTTTAATTATTTTTTGAGTAATTACCTATGTCATTAGGGTCATACCAAAAGCGAACACCGTGGTCAAAAATATCGTTAATGTTTTTGAGTGCGGTGGCAGGTGCGTTACCGACAACACAACTACCCTGTGTTTTAGTATAATTCCACACTTTTCTTCCTGAAATGTTTGGCGTTTTTACTTTATTACAGGTGTACCCAAAGGCACTAAAATAACTATCAATCATTTCGGCATACTGTCGTTTAACTGACATATATTTTGCTTGTATGTGCGTTACGCCACGGACAAGGTTCATAGCGTCTGCTTGTGTAAGACCAGATATTTGTACAGGCAAATTCTGTGCGTCAGCTTCTTTAGCAAGGGGCTTTACCACGGAACTTAATGCGCCCATAAAACCGCCGCCCATTGCACCAAAACCAGCCACCTGCGCGGCGCTAAGCGGTGCTAATATACCACCCGAAGCGGCTGTTAAGCCAATACCTGCGGCTATCGTGACTATGCTGCTTAAAACACCTAAAGTCGCTTGTGAAGCTAATGAGTTTTTATTTTGCGCCATATATGCCCGATATGTGTCATTAAAACAAGGTGCTTGTGGGAAATTTGTTAGTAATAAAGATTGGTCATTATCTACGCCCAAATGATTGAGATATAGTTGCGGTTCTACTTGTACTGTTGGTGTTCCAAAACAGCACCCTGAAACCACAAACTCAATAACCCCGCCTAAAAAATTTTCATATTTATATTCTTTAGTACCGCCAGCATTATTTGTAAGAACAAGTTTGCTAAAAGGGTATGTAAATAATTTTTTATTTTTTGGCACATATCCGTCAACGTCTGTTGGTGCTGTAAGTTCCCAACTTTTTAAAGCATAAGCACCACCAAAGTTAGGGTCTCTTATGTTTTCAGTTACAAATTCAGGAACGAGCATAATAGCAATTATGTTTTCAGCTTGACCATTATTTGAATAGTCGTTTATTAGCTGATATAAGTCTTCCATATCGCTCGAACTTTCGCAGTCATATACGGCATAACACAGAGCACTTTTTATTCCGTTTACCCAAGACAATTCTGAAAACGTTTCGTCCTCTTCTCTTCTATCACCATTTACATCAGTAGAAGCCATAAATAAGACTTTTGTTTTTCCCAAATCTAATATTGTAGCATTGTCGGTTTCTGTTAATTCTCCAATAGCCAAATTTTCAGGTTCTAAATGTTCATATAAATTATCAGTGACAGGTGTTTCACGTTCAACATAACATTCTTTCAATTCACAATAAGGAAACCAAGTTGACATATCATCAATTAAGTACGTTATTTCTGTACAATTGTTATTAATATATTCGACATTTACGATAAAAGCAAAGAACATCATTCCTGCTTTTCCAAACCCGTTATTTTGCCACGACATATAATTACAAGTGTACAAATATTCTGCGTTTATTCCGACACGGATTTTACTTTCATTGTTTACCCTTGTGTAAGTCTCTTGTGTGCAACGCAAATTGGTATCTTCATAGCGCCCTATTTTGCCATAAATTTCTTCGCCGCTTTTAGCATAAAGAACATCATTATATGTAGGGCTTAGGGGAACATTTTTATAAAAGCGTATAATGCCCTGTGGTATCACATAACCTGTTGCCATAATTTCACCTTCTTTTGGAAAAAGGCGCACACCTACCAATATAGCAAATGTGCGCCGCCTGTTTATCAGCCAACTGTAAGAGTTGCCGTGCCGCTAACCGAATTATCGTAAGTTGAGGTAGCTGTTATTGTACTTGTGCCAGTAGCGTCTGCCGCCACGGTAGCCGTACCGTCCGTAGCAATTGTTACCTTATCATTGGAAGAAGTCCAAGTTACTGTTTTAGGTACGAAGCCCTGTGTAGTTGCTACTGTTGCTGTGAACTTCTGTGTACCGCTCTGTGCTACCGTCTTTGTAGCGGGAGACACCGTCACACTTGTAACAAGACCTGTAACAGAAACCGTGATTGTAGCAGTACCATAAACTTCGGGGTCATAAGTGGAAGTAGCTGTGATAGTTACATCGCCCGCTGTTGCACCTGTACCGACTGTAACAAGACCGTTAGCCGAAACCGTAACATTTTCATCATCACTTGACCATACTACGCTCTTCGGCGCAAAATTGGAAGCCGTTACACTTGCTTCAAGCTGTACCGTATTACCTACTATGACAGTAGCCGAAGAAGGCGAAACAGTAACCGCCGAAACCGCGGGTGTTCCCGCCGCGAATATGAGAGCATTTGCAAAAGGCGAAACAGAAAAAGTTTTCCACTGATGATACCAGTAATTCCAGTAGAGACCTTCGCCGTTGTCCACCTGCCGAAACTCATTCAGATTATCGAAAATCATAAAATAGTCGCGGTCAATCAGGATACAAGGAACTGCTTCAAGAGTTTCAAGCTGTGCGTCCGTAAACTCCACAAAGTTCGGGTCATCTTTGAACAGCTCTTTCAGTCTCGGCATATCGAGCTTTCCGAAGCCGTCAACGAGTACACGGTTTCCGAGGAACTCCGCCTTATTCATATTGAACGCGCTTGCAAGAACGTTTACGTCCATCATCGCGTCAAAAGAAGCGTTCATAATGAGATACTGTTCGCGCTTTTCGGTGTGAGTGTGTACTTTAGCAAGGTTATAGTCTGTGTTCATAAATTCAAGCTGATTGGACACAGACTTGATAGTAGAAGTTATCGACTTCATATTTGCTTCTGATACCGCAGATGTAGCAACAGGATAGAAATGTCCTTCAAGAATGTGACGCGCTATGAGGTACTTCATTGTCAGGAACTCGTCATAGTTTGCTGACACATAAAGGGTCTCAATAGTTCTTGTGATAAGGTCATTTACGCCGCTCCACGAAAGGAACGCTTCTTTCAGCTGTTCCTGTCTGATTGTTACCTTGTAGAACTTCTGATAGTTCATAACGTGGAACGCGGAACGGTAGTCAGGTTTTTCCTGCTTGAAAATTGTCGTTTCTGCTACCGCGGGGTCATACTGAAAAGGTCTTGCCAGTTCGACGAAAATTTCTTCAACACTTTCGCCAAATTCGAGGAAACCCTTCTTGAAACGCTCCCACGGGTTTGAGTACATTTTAGATGTAATCATTACCCTACCTATGCGATTAATGAGTGCAGAAACAAACTCATTCTGTAAGTTAGGGTAATCCATAATTACCGCGCCGATAGCCTTTATACTTTCAGCATTAGGCGTTGCAATCGGTACATAATTGCGATAGTCCATAGACGCGCTATTTCTTATGGCGTTCAGAACGTCAACGGAGCTGTTTGTAAGTACCTTAATTTCGGGTCTGATAGGCATTGTTTAGTCCTCCTTTTTTTCAGGTGCGAAAAGGTCATTGATTTTGATTGTTTCAGCCTTTTCTTCTTCGGGTGTTTTTGTTTCGGGTGTTGGTTCAATGTTGGGCTTTGTTTCGTCAGTTTCACCGAAGAAACGCTCTTTGTACTTTTCGCGCCACATTTTGTCATTTTCTTCGTAACGTTTCTGCCAATCTTCGCCGCCACTCTTTGAACTATTTGATAAGTCATTGTAGGTATCAGTTATATCTTCGAGAAACTTAATGGTTTCGTCAGAGGTATCTTCTCCCACTTTCGACTTTATCAGCTTGAAAAAATCGTCTTTTGAAAGTATCGCCATATTTTCACCACCTTTCATTATATATTCCATTTTATGTACATCCACCACGGGTGTCTGCGTTTTTTAAAGAATTTGTACCAATATTCGGCTCGTTCTTTTACACATTCTATATTATATAAAGGTAAAACGTAATAAGGTTCGGGGTCATAATAAACTGTTGTTGTGCCGAGTGTTCCTTGATTGCCGTCTATAAAACAATGACACATAAATTCTGCCAACTTTTTAATAGCAGAAGTTTGAGAACGTGTAAATTTATAAAAGGTATTATATTTTGACCACAAAGAAGAATATTCTTGCTGATGTTCATTTGTTAATGTCCAAACACTATTATTAATGTGTGTGGTGAGATATTTATATGCGTCTGCTATTGTATCTATATTTAACCAACTTTGTTGTGTAAAAAATTCGGCTTTTGTCTTTCCATTTATAAAGGCGGCATTTAATAAATAGTTTCGTGAAAAAGGAAACGCACCAAAAGCTATTGATTTTTTCAAATCTTCTGGCGGATTACTTAAAACGTACAAGCCGCCCTCGTATTTCGGTATTTCACCAATAAGCGGTTCATAAAACCACTGATTAAAAAGATTATAATAAATGTAATCCGCTCCATATCTTTCAAAATACATTTCAGGCGTTCCATAGTAATTTCCGTTATGGGTGTATATACCATTTTGCGGGATATATAGCATTTGGTTTATTGCCCAAATATAAGGGGGACTATTTGTTTCATAATTCCCAAAATAAGCTATGCTATAATCACCGTATTTTAAGTTAAGAATATCATATCTATTATAACCAAAATTGTCGCTTTCATATTCTTTATATATCATATATTGCGCGGGGTTAAGATTTCCCGCACATTCTGATAAACCTAAAAGACAACAAAATGACTCTAATGAATATTTATTTCTTTTTACTAATTGATTATGCAAATAAACAGCGTTTATTTGTTTTTGTTTTAATGTTAGTTCTATATTTCTATCGCTTTGTTCACCTTTTGTTAGTGTTATTTGTGTACTAAAATTGGTGTGCGCTGTAAATTCTTCCCTTACATCATTATTATTTAATAAAGATAATACAAAATCGACGCCATAAGACGTTTGAGAGTGTAAAGGATATATAATTAATGTATAAACAACATTTATGCTATTTGTACCGTCAGTTTTTAATTTAGATTTTAGGCACATTTTTTGTTTTCCACTATACGGTGCAAAGCTGTTTTCTGTAATTGTTATTGTAATATCGTGATACCAATTTCCGTACCAAGAGTTAGGTCTATTGAAATTTTCTTCTATCGGCTTTAAATCATATTCACCTTTTATCACGATTTGTAATTCTGCACTTTGAGAATAAGGGGTACATCTTATTTCAATTTCCATTTTATCCGTTCTCCTTATTGCTCTTTTTATTCACTATTATTATATCATATATAATGCAATTTGTCAATAGTTTTTTGAAAATTTCACTTGACATTTCTGCGGTAATGTGGTATAATTATATAAAGGTAGGTGATACAATGAGTTATTCTGACAACACAAGAGTATTAAGTTTAAGTGACTTAAACGGTGAAAAGCGTGAAATAACTATACGTTATTATGACGGCACAAAACTGTTAAGTTTAAGTGACCTAAATGGTGAAAAACCTGAAATATATATTTGTACAGGAAATAGAACAGCAGGAAAGACCACATATTTTAATAGGTTAATGGTAAATCGTTACCTAAATAATGGTTCTAAATTTGCATTACTTTACCGATACAACTACGAACTAAAGGGTAGCGCAAGCAAATTCTTTGACGATATAAGAGGTCTATTCTTTAGAGACCATTATATGACAGAAAAGAGTATGGCAAAAGGTGCGTTCTATCAGTTGAAAATGGACGACAAGGTTTGCGGTTTTTCTATCGCATTAAATAGCGCTGATATTGTCAAAAAATATTCGCACGTTTTTAACGAGGTTGACGCAATTTTGTTTGATGAATTTCAGTCCGAAGCGAACCGCTATTGTCCCGAAGAAATTACAAAATTTCGCTCAATACATACGTCAATTGCAAGAGGACAGGGAAAACAGGTGCGTTACGTCCCTGTGTATATGCTGTCAAACACCGTATCAATTATCAACCCTTATTTCGTAGAAATGGGTATAAGTAATAGGCTGAAAAGTGAAACCAAATTTCTTAAAGGAAATGGCTATGTGTTGGAACAAACATTTAACGAGACAGCTTCACAAGCGCAACTTTCAAGCGGGTTTAACCGTGCCTTTTGTGGTGCAAATAACTACGGCGCTTATGCCGCACAAAATGTGTACTTAAATGATAACACAAGTTTCATAGATAAGCCCGAAGGAAAGCCGAGATATCTGTGTACATTAAAGTACAATGGTAATAACTTTGCTTTAAAGGAATTTGTTGATTATGGTTTTGTCTATTGCGATGATAGACCTGACTTGACTTTTTCCACAAAAATAAGCGTGACCACCGAAGACCACGCTATTAACTATGTAATGTTACAAAGAAATGATATGTTTCTTGCTCAAATGAGATATCTGTTTGAACACGGGTGTTTCAGATTTAAGAACCTACTTTGTAAAGAAGCTGTGTTGAAAGCACTTTCCTATTAATGGTATCTTCATTTGTAAATTGCATTGAGATTGTTGGGGACACCACGGCGTGAAACCCGCCCAACTTCTTGTCGTATGTGGTATGCGCTTTGCAATAACAAATGATAAAGATATAAAGAGAACTCCCCTACGAAAGTAAGGGAGTTTTCATTTTGTTTAGTTTATTTCCCAACTATCGGGAACACCTGTGATAAATATACATTCCCGAATTATTTTGTAATAAGGGCAAGATGTACAGTAATCTTGTGACCTACAAGTGTCCCTTATTTTGCGTAAAATTTTGTTTGCTTCTCGCACCTCTTTTAAGTTGTTCTTTTCCTCATATTCCTTGATAGCTTTGAATAATTCTTTGTCACTCATTTTCGCGTTCTCCTTTCCTTTTTTCTGCAATTCAATTCGTATTCCATTGCGCCTATCTGTCTTTCCAATTTTTTAATCATATTCATAGCTTTATTCATAATCGTTTCAGGGTTCTGTATTAAAACAATTAATGCCGCCCTGATTTCTCTTCGTAGTTCAACAGCCCTTTCCAAAGATTTCTGTTCAACCCATAACAGTTTTTTAACTCTCACATTATTAACCTTTTTGACCACTTATATCGAACTCCCTTCATTTTGTTTCCTCGCTTTCGTGTTCTTTGAGCCATTTGTTTAAGCTGTCAATTTCCCATTCACACGGTGAACGTAATTTGCAACAGTAGTCGTCATAGCTTTCAAAGAATATGCAATTCTTGCAATCCTTCGTTGCCCTTATTGAACATAATAAGTGTAGTCTTATTACTGCTCTTATAAGTTCAACACAATTGATATTATTAGTGTTCATACAGAGCCTTCCTTCCTGTAAGTATCTGCAATACTTTTTCCCTCACCATTTTTTCCATAGATATCATTAAGTAGCGACTTTGTTAGGACAATGTCTGTGTCAATATATTTGCTCGGCGGTGGACACATAGATGACATAACACCACCCCTTATATTTATGAGATAGTCATAGCAGTCTTTCATTCTTATACAATGTGAAATTTCAAGTCGTAACGCTATTATTTTGTTGTTACATTCTTCTATCCTTTTTGCATAAGCGTCACGGATAGAAGTAAGTGTGTCTATTTCAGACATTTTCATCACCTCATTGTGTAATAATCTTCCATAAGGACAATTCCACCTCGTATTCTCTTTGGCATAAGTTTTCCATAAATCCTTAACCCTATGTCAAAATCTTCATAATCTCTTTTTGTGTTAAGAAATTCTAATTGCTCGGTAGAATATTTTTCCTTATCCTCTTCGTTAGGTTTGTACCCTGTCATTGACTTTATTAGCAGGTCTTTACAGGTATCAGGCATACCCGCACATTTAACATTGTAGTAAGGTTCAACAGGCTTTAAGTTTTCACCGACAACGTGTTCGATATATGTCTTTTGCCGTGTAAACCAACCAATGTCCCATTGCCCTTCCAGTTTCCAACAGCAGAAGTCTTTATCGTGAACCTTAATGCCTTTCAGTTTTTCAGGCGGTAAGTCACAATGTATGCTGTCGGTATCTGCGTACACAAAACCGGGCTTATCGTCACCGTAGTAATTCTGCTGTGCGGCTCTGATTGTAAAGTTTCTTGCATAAGACGTTATTGCACTGCCTATGGGAATATAACCCGCCTTTTTGTCATTTGCTTCGACAGGTAAAAATCCTATGCTTTTGTCCTCTTTGAGTACAGCATATTTCCAAGAACTGTTTGTACTGGAAGCCATTTTTCCGTACAAATTATTAAGGAAAAGTTTTGCTAACTCTCGGAGTGCGCCTGTGCTATTAAGTTTTATCTTTTTGTACTTCTCAATGTACTCGTCAAATAGTCCAATCTGTGCTTCAAAGAAACAACCGTCCAGTATCTCTAAATCTTCAATGTCATATTGCTCTTGCATAAGTGCAAAATCTGTTTGAGTAAGTGTTAATTCTACGACTGCCTTTTTCTCTATGCCATTTTCGTCAATGTACTTGCTGTACAATTGCTTTGTCTTTTTGTCATAAATGTCACTTGTGACAAGCCATTGATTTGGCTGATAGAGATAGTTATTCTTGATTTGAATACACGGTAAATGATTTGGCTTGATGTGGAAACTGCACCTAATGCGAATAAAGTAATAATGAAATTGCGAATTTTGACAGCAAACTGGAATGTAGTTACCTTTCCAAAATACCGGGTATCGAATAGGGTAAAAATTGCCACTTTCAGAGGACATCATTGACGGGTATAAGCTGTTTACATCTGCTGTTGTTCCGTTGCGTAAACGTTTCTTTGCTTTTCTCGGAACATAGTAGCACCAACCACCTTTATAGGATTTGCGGATATAAGCGTCTGCTGTCGTCGCTCCAAATTGTATAGGGTCTATCTCCATTTTCGTTAAATCAGGAAACAAATTGTAATATTCCTCTTTCAGCCAAAGTGACTTAAATTCTTCCAAACAACACGAACCAATTGTCATTTTGGTGTGTCCCTCTTTGTACATAATTTCAAGCGCTTCTTTGACAACTAAAACGTCATTGGCGATATACTCTTTTTCTTCGTCTGTTATCTCGCAACCTGCATAACGAAAACCCTTATATTCCATATCCAATTTACGGTGTTTTGTCTTGAAACTCTCGCCTATTCTTTTTACACTAAATGGTAGCAATTTTAAACTGTCTTGTATTGTAATGGTGTGTGTCTTGTATTTGATTGTAATTGAGTAAAATTGTCCCATATCAGATATAATATACTTGAACGATTTGTGCGGCATATCCTTTGTCGGTAGCCATTCAATATCCAAATCCGCTTCACTTCGCTTCTTAATTGCTTGCGTATATTGTACATCATTTATAAAGTAAGGTAGCCAAAACCCACCGTCAAACTTTAAGTTATGAAAGTACACAACGAGGTTCGTGTCAAGTGACACAAAATATTCCCACAATTCTCCTATGCTGTGAAAAATACTTACGTCCTCGGTGAATAATTCTACGCAAGCCGCCGCCCAGACTTCTGTGTGCGTTTGTCCTTTGTAAACAGTGGTCTCAAAGTCAGCGGAAAATGTGCGAACTTGTTTAGTGCGTCCCATTAGTCAGGTTCTTCCCACCATTCTTGACGCTCTAAATCGTCCATTTCGTCAACTATATCTTGTTTTTCCTGATTAGTAAGTACCTTCCGTTCATATTTCATTAAAATTTGATACAAAGATTGTCTTAACGCCGCCATATCAGCTTCATTTGCTGTGTAGAAAAAATGGTAGTCAAGTCTGTATTGTCCGTCTTTTTCATATTCACGCAGAGCATTTATAACCTTAAATGTGCCATATTCTGCACGCTTTTCATCTAACCAATTTACAAAAGAGTGTGAATTTCCAGCGCCGGGGTAGTAGTAACGAGAACGCACACTTTCCCATAACACTTCTTCGTATTCCTGCCTGTCCATTGTTTTATTGGTTTTTAATAGCATTGTGGACTTTAAAATTTTGTTTCCTTCGTCGTCCAGTATTAACCTGCCTTGATTGTCGTGCATATAAATCCTATCATCTTCGGGTGAAAACATTCTACCTGTGTACTCGTCAACATAGTAAACGCCTTTTTCCAAATCCTCGGCTTTAGGTGCGTTGTCTAATGTTGGTTCTTCCTCGGATAAATCGTAACTTAAAGGTGCAATTGATGAATAGTCAACAGTGTCAACCTTTGGCAGTGTTATCGTGGGTTCAGGTGCAGAAATATCTTCCATAACATTTGCAAATTCTATACGGGTCTGTGTAATTCCCTGTAATTCGTAAGGATTTACACCGCTTTCAAGCATTTGCTCGTATTCTGAAAGGGAAATTCCTGCTTCTTTTTGTTCAGCCCTTGTAGGGACATAGCCTTTTTCAGCTTTTACCACTTTTAGTTGAACATTTGGACTGCTAATTCCTTCGGTAAGTTTTGAGCCGCGTAGCGAATGAATGTATCGAATTGTTTCAGGTTTAATTGATTTGTGTGGAGTAATATTGAACTCATAAATGTAGCCACGGCTTGTAAGTTTTTGAACTCGCCCTTTTAATAGCTTTACTTCATAAGCATATTGCTCCTTTAGGGTCATACGTTTTACCTCTCTTTCTGTTATGAATTTCAGGTAAAATGAGAGCCCGGTACAGAAATTTGCCCGGGCTTCATTTCTATTGATTACCTGTTAAGGCAAACAGAACTTTATGCGATAGACAGGCAAATAAACTCGCGTCCCTGATTGGACTTCTTGAGTGCAATTGAAAGGTCAATCGGAAGTTCAAGGTCTTCCGCCTTTACAGCTTCAGCGATTGCGCGAATTGTCTGTATAGCTGTTGCCGAAACTGTGCCATACACTGTGCCGTCCTCGGTTACGATATAGCCGACATAACGCATTTTTCCTGTTTCTTTGTCAAGGTCTGTCGATACCGCTAACGCCTTTGCTCTAAAGGTTGACGGAGCAGACTGTAACTTGACACTGCTGTTTCTTGCGTTGATTGAGTCCTTTACAGACATACCGATTGTAATTGTGTTGTTCATTGTTTCTTCCATTTGTGTGTACTCCTTTGATTAAATGTTTTGTTGAATTATTCCGCTGTTTCAGGTGCTTCAATGTCGTCAACATCTGCACCAAAGAGGACAGCAACCTCTGCCGCGCTTCTGCCTGTAATTTCCTTCGCATTGTCAAGAAATGTCTGTTCGGGCATTGCGTACAGCTTTTTCGCTACTGTTGAGGACTTGACGTAGCAAACCTTTACACGGTCAGTTTCAACAGCGTTCTTGACAGCCTTCATCAGCTTTTCGGGTGTTTTGTAGGTACGAGGAAGTTCACCAACATTGTCGAAGGTTTCCTCGGTCTCTACGTCAATGCAAAGCGCCGTGTACTGTGTAACTGTCATTGTGCGAGACATAATAGGTTTACGCATATTTTTCACCACCTTTCGCAAAGATTTTGGAGAACCTTTAAAGCTCGCGCGCTCCGTAGGTTCATTGCGGCGCGGGAACAAGAAACCGCACCGCTTTACAGAAATGAGGTAAGGAAGGAAAACCAATGGTATGATTTCCACTCTCTTATTATAACATATTATAGGGCATTTGTCAAGCAAATTCAGAAAATTTTTTCAGAAATTTTTAAGTGCTTGATTAGATAATCTAACTATTCTGTGTCCGACAAAATGTAAATCGGAAATTCAAAATCAATAAGATTTTCATCAATTATTTGTTTCAGTTTTTCCCTTATTTTGGTTTCTACTAAAACAGGATATGTGCGATAAATGTGTCGGTCACTGTCAAAATCAGGATATATGCAAAGTGCTTGTACATATCCGTCTGCCCAAAGTTCAGCTTCTTCCTCTACCATTCGAGAACGTTTGAACGAACTTTTGATAGCATCTTTCATTTTTCATCGTCACCACCTTTGTTGATGTAGTATAACAGGATTAGTATGCCCATTGCGCCAATCAGAATAAAAGAAACAGCGGGTGCATTTTCTATGAAAAAGAGGGACATAAGAAACAGTAAAAGTGATGTGGTCAAAAGTCTTTCAGGTTTACGCATTTTTCTTTACCTCTCTTTCAAGATATTCGATAACTCTTTCAACGTCATCACAACACCATTTGTGTGGACAACTGTCACAAGGCTTGTCCTCGTTCCCGCAACCGCTTTGTGCGATAAAGGTTTCAAACCCTGTGCGGAAGATGTGAAGAAGCTGTGTGTAATCTTCTTTGCTGTAATTGCTTGCGCGTACTGTAATCATTTGGTACTCCTTTCAACCAAATTCAAGCGCCTGCAACGCTCAAAATCGGACTTTGTTTTTTCAAAAATTTTTGCCCAGTTTTTATAAAAATGGGTGTTTATTTAATAAGGTAAGAATTTTTAAATGCAGGTTCAAACCTTAATTAAATATGTGTGTAGGGATTTTGCGGAAAAAGGAAAAGCATTTTCCAAAATTTTCCTATATGAGTGGGCGCTTCACCGCTTTACCACTTTAGCACTTTTTCGTTTCACCATTTTAATGCGCTGAAGTCCCTGTATTCCGATAGGAATAGAAGGATATATCGAGCTTTCAAGTGGTGACGATTTGCACTGATAACACGATAACAATTTACCATAATAAAGTGATACAGTTTTAACGTGGTAGTGTGATATTGTTTGAATGTATAATGATATCAACAGTTTCACCAACTTTCAGAAAATTGTTAGCGCTTTAAAGTGTGTAAACGGTGACGCGGAAAATTCCCGCCTATTTGTCATATAGGCGGGAAAAGTTTATTATAATAAGATGTATTATATTAGGTGCATACCGCGTCAAGCTGTTTTACATATAGCTTGTTTAAATAATATTCTAATACTATGAAATTATCGGACTTTATACCCGACGGGTATTGAATATAAATTTTATCGCTTTTACCTTTACGGCGATATACGTTGCTGTCGCTGTATGCGATAATTCCGCGGCTATTTGTATATCCATTTAAGCGGGTGTTCATACCTTTGCAGTAATCGTGTATAAACTTACATATATGCTGTTGTGTTGTGGCGCTGTAATAGTTGTAAACAAACAGCACGCCGCGTTCGATATCATACCACGCGACAACAGTACTATAAGATTGTAGCACGATTATATCACTATATACATAAACCTTTGCTGTACAATAGCGTAACCTTTCAACTTTTACAGGCGTTTCAAATGCGCGTCTAATATTCCAAAAACCAAACGCTTTAGAAAATAAATTGATGTACATTGAATATGTCATAATATAATTCCCCTTTCAATATAGCAATAGGCGGGAAAATCCCGCCGTTGCTATTCAGATTTTTACTTTTCAATAACCTTTCTGTTTTCGTCAAGTTCTTTGGCGACTGTAAGAAATTCCGCTATTGTACACCCGTAAAGTTTTGTGATAGTCTCTTTGTTGGTGATAGATACAATAGGGTTTTCCGCTGTCTGTACATTTTTCTGTAAGTAAGCAAGTAACTTTGTGTTGTCGTTACTTTCAAAAGGAATTGTGAATTCCTTTGTGCTTACTGTCGCGGTGTTAATATCACACACCAAAGCGTTTACTTTGGTATAAGATATTTCTCTTGTAAACATTTTTTCTCTACTCATATTATTGCCTTTCTGCTATTTTGAGTTAGCACACTCTATTACTGTGGCTATGCCACTGGTAGTAGTTTTATTTATAGTCGCAACTACCAAACGACGCCTTGCCTATATGTCCTTACGATATAGCGCTTTTATTCTGTCGTTATATCTATCTAACAATTTAAACTCATTAAAGGTTATTATATTATTTGTGTGCATTGCGCTAATCATACCGTAATTTGTAATTAATGTACCTCTTAATAATGTATGATATTCAGAACGTGCATTTTGTCCGAATATTGAAATATTCCGTCTTTCATCATTCCACATTTCAAACGACTCCTTTATTTGTTCTGCTAATACTTTTACAATAAATTTCATAGCTTTTTTACCTCATTTCATTAATAGTAATTTTCAAGATTTGCAGTTAATAATTGATATGTGTATGCGGTCA
>CALEJD010000027.1 GCA_937898195.1 uncultured Clostridia bacterium
CGTGTAGCAAAAATATTTAAACTTCCTGCTGTTACTGCATATCTTGTAGCAGGTATTCTTGTAGGACCATATTTCCTTGGTTCATTTGGCCTTGATGGTTTTGGTTTTACAAGTATGGCAAATATCGATGCTTATGATATTATTCCCGACGTGGCACTCGGATTTATTGCATTTTCTATTGGTAATGAATTCAGATTGTCACAACTTAAGAAAATTGGTAAACAGGCAACAGTAATTGGTATATTTCAGGCTTTAGCAACATGCGTTGTTGTGGATGTTATATTGGTGATAGTTCATTTAGTTGCACCTGATAAATTATCATTGCCCGCAGCCATTACACTTGGTGCAGTTGCAACTGCCACAGCACCTGCTGCAACTTTGATGGTTGTAAAACAGTATAAGGCAAAAGGTCCACTTACAAGCCTTCTTTTGCCAATCGTCGCACTTGATGATGCTGTGGGTTTGGTTGTTTTTGCAGTTTCATTCGGTATCGCAAAAGCACTTATTGTAGGTAGCGTTGATGTAATTTCAATTATTATTGAACCACTTCTTGAAGTTGTTTTGTCCCTTGTTCTCGGCGCAGTTATGGGATATTTGTTCACATTCTGTGAAAAGTTTTTTCATTCAAGGTCAAAACGACTTGCAATGTCTGTTACATTTGTATTCTTAACTGTATCATTGTCAATGCTTAAATTTAACATCGGTGGAGTACATATCTCATTCTCATCATTGTTGGCTTGTATGATGCTTGGCACAGTTTTCTGTAACATCTGTGATTTTTCAGAAGAGCTTATGGATAGGGTTGACCGTTGGACTGCACCATTACTTATTTTGTTCTTCGTAATCAGTGGCGCTGAACTTGAACTTTCAATATTCAAGGATGTGGGAATTGTATGCATCGGACTTGTTTACATCGTTGCTCGTTGCATCGGCAAATATTTCGGCGCATCAATCAGCGCAAAGGCAACAAAGTGTGATAAGAATATTGTTAAGTATTTGGGCATCACTCTTTTCCCGCAAGCAGGCGTTGCACTTGGTATGGCAATCAAAGCAGAAGAGTTAGGACCAGAAGGACTTATCGTTGCAAATATCACTCTCTTTGCAGTTCTTATTTATGAACTTGTCGGTCCATTCCTTACAAAAGTATCATTGCTTAAAGCTGGCGAAATCAACCCCGATGAAAAAGTCAGCGCAAGAGAAACAAACAAGACTAAAAAAGCATAAACAAAATAAAATTAAGGATGATTTTGACGCTCTGTTAAAATCATCCTTTTTTCTTTTATTTTTATTGTAAATATTCCTATATTATGGTAAACTTAAATTATCTATATAAGACGGAGGTTTTTTTATGAAATATATAATCGACAGAGCAAATTTTCGACAGTTTGATATTGCTGAAATTAACAAATTATCCCCAAGAGCATACTTCGTTCCTTATTCTTCAAGAGAAAATTTGAAAAAACAAGATGTTCTCACAGAACGCTATAATAGTGATATGGTACATATTCTCAACGGTGAGTGGGATTTCAAATATTATGAGAAGGATATGCTCATTCCAAATGAGTTTTATACTGATAGAATTCAGTTCGACAAGGTAACTGTGCCATCTACTTGGCAAAGAACAGGCTATCGTGAGCCTTGTTACCTTAACACTCGTTATGAATTCGACCCAAAACTCTATCCAGAAATGCCACAGGATGTACCAATGGGTATTTACAGAAAATTTATCAATATTGATAATCTTGATAAGGTGTATATTCTCACATTTATGGGTGTAATCTCATCTTTGGATTTATATATCAATGGTGATTTCGTTGGTTATAGCGAAGGCGCTCATAACTCTGCCGAATTTAATATTACAAAATATCTCGTTGAGGGTGAAAACGAGATTGTTGCTTCAGTTTCAAAATGGTCAACAGGCACATATTTAGAGTGCCAAGATATGTTCCGTGAAAACGGAATTTTCCGTGATGTTCTTTTGACAGAACTCGATAAAACATATCTCTATGATTTCAAGGTTGATACAGAGAAACAAGGCAATACTTATGATTTAACAGTTTCATTCAGAATTAAGGGTGACAAAGAGAATTGTTCAATCGGTGCGGAACTTTTTGACGGTGAAAATCTTATCGCAAGAGAAACTGCAGATGCAAGAGCAAAAGAGAGCATCACATTCGGGAATCTTCAGGTTAAAGAATGGAATGCAGAAGAACCTTATACTTATGACCTTTATATCACTTTTGAAGATGCAAAAGGCAATAAAACTTATGTGAAAAACATTACAGGTTTTAAAAATATTGAAATTAAAGGTAATGTGTTCTATTTCAATGATAAACCAATTAAATTTAAGGGTGTAAATCACCACGATACAAATATGTATCACGGCTATGTGCTTAAAGGTGAAGAGATAAAAGAAGAGTTAGAGCTTATGAAAAAACTCAACATTAACTCTATCCGTACATCTCACTATCCACCTGACCCAACATTGTTAACACTTGCAGATGTTATGGGCTTTTATATTATTGATGAAGCAGATATTGAAACTCACGGTGCGTGGGATATTAAAGCACCAAAGGGCGATAACTGTCTTATCAGCCACGACTTTAAATGGGAAGGTCGATATGTTGACCGTGTCAGCCGTATGGTTTGCCGTGACAGAAATCACCCAAGTATCACAATGTGGTCACTTGGTAACGAAGCTTGGGGCTATAATTGTCAGGATTCTTGTTATGATTACATAAAGAATTCAGGCTCAAAAATCCCTGTCCATTATGAAAGCGTTATAACAACTGACCGTTTTGCTTATGATGTAATTTCAGAAATGTATCCAAGTCACGAAAATGTTGAAAGCTATGGTGCGAGAACTAATAAAGACAAGAGATACTTTGAGAAACCATATTTTATGTGCGAATATGTTCACGCTATGGGTGTAGGTCCGGGTGCAGTAGAAGAATATTGGGATAGCATTTATAAATATGACAACCTTATGGGTGGTTGTGTTTGGGAATGGGCTGACCATGCAGT
>CALEJD010000028.1 GCA_937898195.1 uncultured Clostridia bacterium
GATTTGCATAACCTGTGCCTTCACCAATCATAGCACCAGCCATAAGTGAGTCAATGATAGCAGCATCACATGTACCTGCAGCAACTTCTGAAAGAGCAGTAGCCTGATCAACAACTTCTGTATATTGGAAGTTGTTTGCAACAGCCTGGTCTTTACCTGCTGAACCTGCTTCAACTGCAAATTTAAGGTCTTTACAATCTGCCGCTGTCTTATACTGGTCTGCCTTATCAGCAGGAACAACGATTACCTGAGCATTATTGCAATATGGTTTTGAACAATCCATACCTGCTTTAACTTCGTCAGTAAGAGTCATACCATTCCATACGCAGTCAATATTTTTGCCGTCAAGTTCCATTTTCTTGTTATCCCAGTTGATTTCAACAAATTCAACTTCAACACCAAGATATTTAGCAAAAGCCTTTGCCATGTCAGCATCAAAGCCAATCCAATTACCATCTTTATCCTGATAATCCATTGGTTCGAAATCAGTGATACCAACAACAAGCTTACCTTTTTCCTTAACGTATTCCATATCAGTCTTTTCTTCGTTTCCGCCACAACCTGCGAAGCAGAGAGCCATCATAAGCACTGCCATAAGGACAGCAAGAAATTTTTTCATTTTCATAATTTGCAACTCCTTTTAGTGTGTTAAAGTGTTAATACGGTAGTATAATACTACATTAAAAAGAATTTGTCAACTAAAATTAATATCAGAAATTAAATTTTTTAAAAGTATTTCTGCTTTTTGACATTCTTCCACAGATTCTTTTGACTTTTTGAATACAAGAATAATCGACGCAGTTACAATTAAACCTAAAACAACTGCTGACATTTTGTTCATAGCCCCTAAACTCTGTGCGTAAAAAAGATAACCGAGAACTGCACAAACTGCGAGTATATAGACAAGTCTAATTAACGGGTCATAGAGCTTATCATAAACCACTGCATATTCAATATATGAACCACTTTCATCTTGACCAACATCTAAAAGATAATGATATCTGTCAAAAGTCATTGGTTGAAGTTGTTTGTTTCGAGTATAGATGTATTTAACCTTATATAATTTATCAAGTTTATAATACTTTCCAAAAATGCCTGTCATATCATCTTCAGCAGTTGGACTTTTAAAAGCAATATTTAATTTTTCACGAATTTTAAGTGTTGACGCATCAATATAAATCTTTTTTGACTCACTTAATTGTTTGTAATGAATTTTGTTTATTTCCATTTATATCACCTTATATAATTCTATATCAAAATAATCTAAGTTTCAAGTTGAAATGAAAATTAAGATGTGGTATATTAAATTGATATTATTTTGAGGTGCAAAAATGAAGAGCTTTACAATCAATAAAAATGATGCAGACCAGCGACTTGACAAATTCATAACAAAAAGTGTACCTTTGCTTCCAAAAGCACTTATGTATAAGTACATAAGAATTAAAAGAATTAAGGTAAATGGTAAACGCGCTGAGATTTCAACTCGTCTTAATCTCGGTGACATTGTTGATATGTATATAAATGATGAGTTTTTCCAGAAAGCACCTGAAAAGCATGATTTTCTTAAAGCATCTAAAAATCTAAATATAATTTACGAAGACGAAAATATCATTCTTTGTGATAAAAAGGTTGGCGTGCTCTCCCACCCTGATGATAATGAATATATCGATACTTTAATTGGCAGAATTAAGCGTTATTTGTATGAAAAAGGTGAATATAAACCGGACGATGAGAATTCTTTTGTACCGTCTTTGGTAAACAGAATTGACAGAAATACCGGTGGTATTGTTATTGCTGCAAAAAATGCAGAAACGCTTCGTATTCTCAACCAAAAAATGAAAGACCGTGAACTTCACAAATTTTATCTTTGCATAGTTCACGGTGAAATTAAAAATAAACGTGGGCTTTTGGAAGGATATCTTGTAAAAGACGAAAGCAAAAATAAGGTTACTGTTTCAAAGAGAAAAACAGAAGATGCAAAAGAAATACGCACTAAGTACAATGTTATTGATAGTGATGGTGATTTGAGTCTTGTTGAAGTTGAACTTTTAACAGGTCGAACACATCAGATAAGAGCACATTTTGCATCAATCGGTCATCCACTTTTAGGTGACGGAAAGTATGGCACTAATGCACAGAATAAGAAATATGGATATAAAAAGCAGTTCTTATATTCATATAAGCTTATTTTTGATTTCACAACAGATGCAGGAATACTTGAATACTTAAACCATAAAGAATTTGAAGTTAATGATGTGTGGTTTAAGAACGAGTTTTATAATAAGGGACTATAAAAGAAAAAGGATGGTTTAAACCATCCTTTTGTTATTATTTAAGAGTTTGCAGTATTGAGATAAATTCACTTTCAGTATAACCAATCGCAGTAAAATGATAGTAAATATTATCATATACAAAGGTTGCATTCAGTCTGCCATCAAAATCGCTCAAATAAACTACTGCAGAAATATTCAAATTTTCTAACTCATATTTTTTTGAAAACTCTTTATTACCCGTTGCATCAATACCTTCTTTGAAAGGTAAAATGTAACCTTCTTCAGCATTTTCATTCAAAATTGATATTGTCGCAAATATTTGTTTGCTATCATTTACTTGAATAAAATCAGGCCAAAACAACATTACACTTGCAATACTGCCGTTTTTGTTAAGAAAAGTGTTATAAACAAAGTTATCACTCGTTACATTAACCGAATTTAAAATTGTAAAGCCAAGAGCTTTCTCTAACTCTGTTCTTGTCATTTCAATCGGATTATCATTTTTATCACTATTTACAACTGGTGCATCTTTAGGTATTGCTTTGAACGGAATATTTTCGTAAACCTCAACTGAAGTTCCATCATCAAATTTCATTAAAGAACTCCAATTACTATAATGATTTCCTGCCAACACAACTAATCCGGATGCCATGCACAGAATTACGGCAGCAACAACACTAACTCTAAACACAATACTCTTTTTATTTGATACAGATGTTACTGAATATTTTTCTGCTTCTTTTACAAATTGAGAATCAATGCCGTTAATTGCTAAAGATATTTTATTCCTTTTCATACTTTATAACCCACTTTCTCCAAAAATTTCTTGAGATTTTTTCGTGTTCGTGAAAGTCTGACAGATATATCATGATTGCTTTTTTTCATAGCTTTAGCAATATCAGAAATTGACTCTGCATACCAATAACGCTTCACAAATATTATTCGGTCTTCTTTTTTAATATCAGCAAGGAATTCATTGATATATTTAGTTATTTCAATAATTTCACACTGGTCATCTAATACACCAAAGCAGTTTTCAAGTTCATCTAATGACACATCATAAATACTGTTCCTTTTAATTGCCGTATTACTATGATATTTCTTAATAGCAGTATTTCTAACAATGCGACAAAAATATGTTTTTAATGGATTGGGATTTTGAGGCGGTATTGTATTCCACATTCCTAAAAAAGCATCATTCACACATTCTTCTGCATCAAGAGTATTCCCAAGTATGTTATAGGCAATTTTTATAGCGGTTGTCTTATATTTTTTTGATAGTTCAACAATTGCTTGTTCAGAGCGCTCATTAAACAATTCAATAATTTTACTATCTTCCAAGCTTTCACTTCCTTTCCACCTCAACTATATACTACGGTTTTAATTGAATATATCTCAAAAAAATTAACGGAACGACGAGAATGCCGTTCCGTACAATTATTTTATCATTTCAGCGAATTGTTCTTCGTTAATTATTGTAATGCCTAAATCGGTTGCTTTTTGGAGTTTTGAGCCTGCCGCCTCACCCGCTAAAACATAGGTTGTTTTTTTAGAAACTGATGAAGATGCTTTTCCACCATAAGACTCAATAATCTCTTGTGCTTCTTTTCTTCCATAAGTTGAAAGAGTTCCTGTAAGCACAAAGGTCATACCCTCAAATCGATTGTCTTTGATTTCGCGTTGACTTTCCATATTAAGACCAAATGATTTTAATTCTTCAATCATTTGTTGTGTTTGTGAAAGTGAGAAAAACTCAACAACTGAATCAGCCATAATTTCGCCAAATCCCTCTATATTAAGGATTTCTTCTTTTGTTGCTGAAATTATGCTATCAAGTGTTAAAAAGTGGTCTGAAAGCAATTTTGAAGCCTTTTGACCTATATGACGGATACCAAATGCAAAAAGAAGTTTTGACAAATCATTTTCCTTTGATTTTTCAATAGCGTTTCGCATATTATCAGCACTCTTTTTGCCCATTCCTTCAAGCTGTGCAATTTTATCATAATCAATACGATAAATATCTGCAATTTTGCTTATTAAACCTTTATTGAGCAATGTTTCAAGAACTGCATCACCAAGTCCTTCGATATTCATAGCATCACGAGAACAGAAATGAATAAGAACACGCAACAATTGTGCAGGACAATCAGGGTTATCACAACGAATTGCTGATTCACCATCTTCACGATGCACAGGGGAATTACAAGACGGACAGAATTTTGGCATTTCATAGGCACAAGTGTTTTCTTCGTGCTTTACAACTGAAAGCACTTCAGGAATAATATCACCTGCTTTACGAATTATAACTGTATCCCCTATTCTGATACCCTTTTCAGTAATAAAATCCTGATTATGAAGCGTAGCACGACTTACGGTTGAGCCAGCAACTAGAACAGGCTCAAAAACTGCAGTTGGTGTTAACACACCTGTACGACCAACATTGATTTCAATATCAATAAGCTTGGTTTCTTTTTCTTCAGGTGGGTATTTATAAGCCAATGCCCATTTAGGAAACTTTGCTGTGCTACCGATAATTTCACGCATTGAGAAATCGTCTGTTTTAATAACTGCACCATCAATATCAAACGGTAAAGTATAACGGATTTCGCCAATTCGTTCAATTTCTTTTAAAGTGTCATCAATATTATTGAATTTATTAAAGAATGGAATGGTCTTAAAGCCTAACTCTTTCAAGAACACGAGCGATTCATAGTGACCTTTAATTTCAACACCCTCAACTTGTTGAATATTGAAGACATAAATATCAAGGTTGCGTACAGCAGTAATTTTAGGATTTTTTTGTCTTATGCTACCTGCTGCCGCATTTCTTGGGTTTTTGAACGGTTTCTCACCATTAAGTTCTTGTTTTTCGACAATCTTCAAGAACACTTCTCTAGGCATATATACTTCGCCACGAACTTCGATAAAAGGAATATCTTTTTTGAGTCTTAAAGGGATTGACTTAACAGTACGAAGATTTGCAGTTATATCTTCACCCTGAACACCATCACCACGGGTTGAGCCACGTGTGAACACGCCATTTGTATATTCAAGTGACACAGAAAGCCCGTCGATTTTAGGCTCAACAACATATTCTGCATTACTGAATATTTCTTTAACTCTTTTATCGAAATCACGTACTTCGTCGTGAGAAAAAGCATCCTGTAAACTTTCCATTTTAACAGTATGAACTACTGTTTCAAAAAGCCCATCAGCTTGACCGCCAACCCTGTGTGTTGGTGAATCGGGTGCTAAAAGTTCAGGATATTCTTTTTCAATTGAGTCAAGCTCACGCATAAGCATATCATATTCATAGTCTGAAATATCGTTTTCATTTTCAACATAATAACGATAGATATGATGGTTAAGCTCTTTGCGGAGTTCTTCGGCTCTTAACTTTTTCTGTTCAAAATCGTTCATTTATTTCACCTTTTATTAAATCACTTTTTATAATTATTCTCTCAATTCTGGGGATAATGTATAAAGGTGATTTTTTTGAGAAATTCGGTTGTATATTTAATAATATTTTTAGTGGGTGGAATCGGTTACGGCGCTATTGAAGTCGCTTTTCGCGGTTACACCCATTGGTCAATGCTAATCACAGGTGGCTCGGCTTTTCTGTCACTTTATCTAATACACAGCACATTCCCGAACACTTCAATTTTTATTAAAGCGTTATTTGGTATGGTCGTTATAACCTTGCTTGAATTATCCGTTGGCATAATTGTCAACCGAGTTTTCTCACTTGGTGTATGGGATTATAGCAATCTCCCCTACAACTTATTAGGACAGATTTCCTTGCCATTCTCTGCTTGTTGGTATATTTTATCTATTCTAGCTTTTTATTTATTAGATAATATTAAGCCTCTTGCTGATTTACAGAAATTCTAAAAACTTTTACGCCGTGTGGCACAACTGTTGTGCTAAGTTTATCTGCAATAATCTCTTCTGTTTTATCCCAAAGTTCAACACATTTATATGATGATGCTTTTGGTAATGTAACATCAACAACATTGTGAATATCTGCCATATTGCAAGTCATAAACGCATTGGATTTACCTTTATTAAAGAAGCAAACTGCAACTTCGTTGTTTTCAAGTGGTTTAACAAGTATATCTTGGAAGACATTTGTCTTAATTCTCTTGCATTGAATGCCGAGTTTATCTTGGTCAATAGCAATAACATCTTTATTTGTGAGAATTTGAAGAATTTTATTATCTTTATCGACTGTTCCGTCTTCTTTGATAAAATCTCTCACATCATTACCAAGAATAAGAGGAGCAGCCATCATTGACCAAAGTGTAAAGTGAGATTTATTCTCATCAAAAGTCAAGTTACCATTACCAACCTCAAGCATATCGGGGTCATTAAAAGCACCTGGTCTTGCATATTTATCGAGTCTTACATTAACTTCATAGATACCAACAACTGAAGCCCAATGAGGTTGAATATCAGGTGTTGTTCGCCAGATGTTACCTGCTTTACCACCCCATTTCCAAGGTTGGTTCCAACCCCATTCGCAAATTGAATAAAGAATCTTCTTTTCTTCACAGTTGTTTTCTTCTGCATATTTCTTTGTTGCACGAGCAAGCTCATAACCCATTTTTTCGTATTGTCTTGCAGCACTGTCCATTGGGGATGCCACAGGGTTAGTAATAGAAATTGTATTAACACCTGCTTTAAGATTAATCATAATCTGACGGCGACCTTCACGAGAAAAAGCCTTTTGTTCTGCAATTAAGAAATCATATTCATCTTTGCCATTAACTGTTACAACACAGAATTGACCTTTACAGGTATTTTTGCGCATAACAATAGTTAATACATATTCACCATCTTCTGGTACTTCTACATTATTAAATTCGATTATGCCAAGTCCGCTGCAAAGACCTTTAACATAGCTTTTTCCGTCTTCTTCATTGATAACTTTAGCGTCGCCTTTTAAGACTGCATTTTTTGCAGGTAATTCAAGCTCATTTTCAAGTGAATTGCCACCAACAGTTATGCTATCAATATAAGGTGCGTCTGTTGGGATTAACACATGATGACAATAGTCATATTTAAAATATTCAACGCCCCACTCTGCAAAAGTTTCTGCATCAATTCTTTCGTTATAAAGAGAAGCCGGTAAATCTTCACAAGTGAGTGTTCCATTTGAAGAATAAATGCCAAGTTTTAAGCCAAGTTTATTAACTTCCTGGACAAGCCATTTAATACCATGTGGGAAAGTGGTTAAATCCCCTTGCATTCTACCTTTTTCATCACGCATTGAAGATTGCCAACAGTCATCAATATTGACATAGATATATCCAGCATCTGCCAAGCCACTATCTTTCATAGCTTTTGCCATAGTTAAAAACACATTTTCGTCGATTCGGTGTCTGAATAAATTCCAGCTTGACCAACCCATAGGTGGAGTAAGTGCTGCGCCGTTATTATACATTTCGTCTTTTGTATAATGAATTTTTGTTTTAGCAAGTGCTTTTTTTATCTCACATTTTGGGCAAATATCTTTTTTCTTTAAATACAAAACACTGCTACCAATAGCAGCAGTAATTCCTGATACGATTGCAAGTCCCTTTTTCATAAGTAAACACCTCATAAAAAATCAGGTCAGATGATTCTTTCAACATCTGACCTGTATTTACGGCCTAATGCCGATTTAATTATTCTTCAACAGGAGCTTCAACTGCTTCTTCAGCAACCACTTCTTCAGCTTGAGCTTCTTCTGTTGCTTCTGCAACTTCTTCAACTACTGGTGGTTCAAGAAGTGCTTTGATTGAAAGGCTAACCCTCTTCTTGTCGAAGTCGATTTCCATAATCTTTGCTTTAACAACATCGCCAACTTTGAGAACTTCAGCTGGTGTGCCAATGTGTTTATAAGCGATTTGTGAAATGTGAATGAGACCATCAACGCCTGGAATAATCTGTGCAAAAGCACCGAATGATGTAAGGCTAACAATCTTGCATTCAACTTCGCTATCAACTGGATAATCACGCTTGAGAACTTCCCATGGATTATCTTCAACTTTCTTATAGCCAAGAGAAATCTTCTTGTTTTCTCTGTCAAGCTCTTTTACATAAACTTCAATAGCATCGCCAACTTTAACTACTTCTGATGGGTGCTTGATTCTCTGCCATGAAAGTTCAGAGATATGTACCATACCATCAACACCGCCAAGGTCAACGAATGCACCATAGTTTGTAAGGCTTCTAACTGTGCCTGTGTAAACTGCGCCTTCTGCGATGTTTGCCCAGAATGCATCAACAACTTCTGCCTTCTTTGCTGCAGCAACTTCACGAATTGAACCAACAACTTTTCTTCTCTGCTTATTAACTTCGATAATCTTGTATTCAACCTCTGTCTTGAGAAGGTCTTCAAGAGAATCGCTTCTTCTCATTTTTGCAAGTGAAGCAGGAACAAATACTTTAATAGCACCGCTCTGAACAAATACACCTTTGTTGTCGCCAACAATACCTGTAACAACACCTGTGTGAATTGTGTCGTCAGCTTCAATGTTTTCCCAGATTGCGCCACGGTCATAAAGACGCTTTGAAAGTTTGATTGTACCTTCAACGTCATTTGTCTTCATAATGCGAAGTTTGATTTCGTCGCCAACTTTAAGCTCTGCTTTTGGGTCAGCTGATGGGTCATCGCTATATTCATCAAAAGACACATAGCCTGTGTGCTTTCTGCCGGCAACTTCAACCTGAATTTCAGTTGCTGTGAATCCAACAACAGTACCAATGACATTCTGGTCAGAACTCATACTGTTGAGTGATTCTTCAAGCATCTGCTCAAAGCCTGTCTCCTCCATATTAATTGTGTTTGTGTTTTCAAAAATCTCGGACATCGTTTTTAGTACCTCCTTAATTATACTGTCGGGAGTTGAAGCACCCGCAGTAACGCCTATTGACTGAACATCACAAAAGGCTATGTCCAAAAGCTCTTTTGCCGTTTCAATCAAATAAGTCGGGCAATTAGGTTCGCACACGGCTTTAAGTTTTGCTGTGTTGGAACTTGTTCGGCCACCAATTATTATCATCATATCGTTTTTCTGAGATAATAACAGAGCCTCAGCCTGTCTTTCTTCGGTCGCATTACATATTGTATCAAAAATAATGGCATTTGTATAGTGTAAATTTATATTTTTTACACATTTTTTCCATTCTTTTGTGCTAAAAGTAGTCTGAGAAACCACAATAAATGGTTTTTCAGCTTTAAAATTGTTGTTTTTAAAAATATCTTCTAATTCTTCGCAAGAATTAAATACAAAACAATCCCCTGCGCAATAGCTTTTAATACCAACAACTTCGGGATGCTTTTTGTCACCTGCAATAAGAACTGGTAAATCACTTTTCGAATTTTCACGAACGATTTTATGTATTTTTTTTACAAAAGGACAAGTAGCGTCAGTATAATCTAGTGAATTGTTTTCGCAATATTCTAAAACGCAACGCTCAACACCGTGAGTACGGATTACAACCTTTTTATCTTTTGTTGCATTTTCTATTGAGTCAAGTATATTAACCCCTTTGTTTTCAAGGTCTTCTATTACTTGTGGGTTATGAATTATTGGACCAAGAGTACAAACACTTACACCCTCGTCAACAAGGTCATAGAGCATATTTACTGCTCGGTTGACACCGAAGCAGAATCCTGCTGTTTTTGCAAGAGTTATCTGCACTTACATTCCTCCCAAAGAGTTTTTATCATATCCATTGTTTTTCTTGCAACTGCTTTATTTTCAGATGTTTTGCCATTATCAGTAAAGCCCATATCTTTATATTTAAAAGCTTCACCGAATTTAACAATAACCTTTGAACCCTTTTTATTTTTATCTTCCATATATATGGCGGTTGGAATAATATCGACACCGGTTCTTCTTGCGATATAACCTACACCAGATTTAGCTTCTTTTGGTGTTCCATCAGGTGAACGTGTGCCTTCTGGGAAAATACAGAGCACTTCACCGCGCCTTATAACTTCAATAGCATAATTCAGCGCATTCTTATCCCCTATACCACGCACAATAGGAAAACCGTTTAAACTTCTTATTGCTTTGTTAAGAAGCGGATTTTTAAATAATTCTGCTTTTGCTATGTAATATAAAAGTCTTTTTGATGCCATAGCAACAAACAATGGGTCAAATTCTGTTACATGGTTTGGTGCGATAATGAAAGCATCAGTTCTGTCAATGTTTTCAAGACCTTCAAACTCAACCTTATAATAAGTTTTACAAAACAAGTTACCGACTGGTCTGATGACATTCATCATCTTTTGCTTTTTAAAATTTGTATAATCAAATTTTGGAGTTATAGGCATTTAAATCTTCTCCTCAACTGTTTTAACAATCGTATTAATTGACTCTTCAAGAGTCATACCTGTTGTGTTAACGATTACAGAATCTTCTGCTGGTTTAAGTGGTGCAATTTCACGATGAGAATCGTTATAATCACGCACTTTTAAATCTTCAAGAACTTCTTCAAATGTAACATTACTACCCTTTTCAATAAGTTCTTTATATCTTCTCATTGCTCTTTCTTCTGGGTCAGCTGTAAGGAAAATTTTCACTTGAGCATTTGGAAGAACAACTGTACCGATATCTCTGCCATCCATAAGACAATTATTCTTTGCGGCAATATCTCTTTGAAGGTCAAATAAGAAAGCTCTGACTGATGGGATTGCTGATACATTTGATGCAGCCATTGAAGCTTCTGGAAGTCTGATTTCAGTTGAAACATCATCACCATTCAAGAATACATGCTGAACGCCATCAATAAATTTAAGTTCAACTGTAATATCTTTCAAAATAGCGCCTACGCCATCAACATCAGTTGTAACAATAGAGTTTCTTAAACAATAAACTCCGACTGCTCTGTAAAGAGCCCCTGTGTCAACATAAATATAGCCTAATTTTTGTGCTGCTGCACGAGCAACTGTACTTTTGCCAGCACCTGCTGGTCCATCAATGGCAACATTAATCATAAAATATATCCCCTTTTTATAAAATTCTTAATAATTTTCTACTGCACTTTTACCTGCTAATTGCCCTGTTGAAAATGCAATCTGCAAGTTAAAGCCACCTGTATACCCATCACAGTCAATGACTTCACCTGCAAAATAAAGTCCTTTGCAGATTTTACTCTCCATAGTCTTTGGATTAATTTCGCTAATTTTAACGCCACCCGATGTAACGATTGCTTCAGATATATCATTAAAATCCATAACTGTAAGTTTAATTCCCTTGATTACATCAATAAGAGCTTTTCTCATATCTTTTGTAATTTGATTTGCTTTTTCTGATGGTTTTATATGAGCCATTTTAAGTATCGGCACAATCAATGATTTAGGCACAAGCAAGGCAAGTATATTTGATATTGATTTATTACTGTTGTCTGCAAAATCTCTCAAAATTCGTGCATCTAATTTTTCGTGATTTAAAGCAGGTTTCAAGTCAATATAAATTTCATATCGTGCTTTTTCCATATTGCGCATATGAGCACTTGCTGATAAAATCATTGGTCCTGACACGCCAAAATGGGTAAAAAGCATTTCACCGAAATCGTCATATATTTCTTTCTTTTTCTGTGTATCAACGACACGGATTGCTACATTTTTCAACGAAAGCCCCATACAGTCGCTACAAAGACCTTCACGGCAAACAAGTGCTGAAAGTGATGGGCGAAGTTCTGTTATTGTGTGACCCACACTTTTAGCAAACTCGTATCCATCACCACTTGAGCCTGTTTTGGGATAAGAAAGTCCACCAGTTGCAACGATTACAGCATCAGCAAAATGCTTATTGCCGAATTCAGTTTCTACACCACGAATTTCATTATTTTCACAAATAAGTTTTATAACTCTTTCAGTTTTTCTTTGAACTTTATTTGTAGTTATATATTTATTTAAAGCATCAACGATATCAACCGCTTTATCACTTACAGGAAAAACTCTGTTACCACGTTCAACTTTAAGTGGTACACCATAACTTTCAAAAAAATCTATTGTATCTTGCGAATTAAACGAAGAGAAAGCACCATATAAAAATCGACCATTACCGGGAATGTTTGAAATAAACTCCTGAGTATCCGTAACATTGTTTGTTACATTGCATCTACCCTTGCCCGTAATCATAACTTTTCGTGCTATTTTTTCATTTCGTTCAAGCAAAACTACTTCTGCACCATTTTGTGCAGCTACACCCGCAGCCATTGTCCCTGCTGCACCTGCGCCTATTACTATTACTTTTCTACTCATTATTTACACCATCTGCTTTATCATAAACCTGATATTCATCCCAAATGCTTTCAAGTTTGTTAAAGTTGTTATAAACTTCTTCGCGACGGCTGAATGTTACAGCAACAACAAGTGCATTGATAAGACTTAAAGGCGCTACCAATGAGTCAACCACAGACACCATATCACTTTTTGCAACGAGAAGTGTGTCAGCATATTCTGCTATTGGTGATTCATCTGAATCTGTTATTGCAATTATTTTAGTACCACGGTCATTTATAAAACGTAAAGCATTGATTGTTTGTTTTGAATATCGTGGAAAACTGATTGCAACGCAAACATCATCTTCACCAATTCTAAACATCTGTTCAAACATTTCACTTGCACTTGAAGTATCAACTAAAACTACGTTTTCAAAAACAGGATTTAAATAGAAATAAAGGAAACTTGCAAGCGCTGCTGAACTTCTTACACCAAGAATATAAATTCTTTTTGCGCTATTTATTGTTTCAACTGCTTTCGAAAATTCGGAACTTGAAACGCTATCAAGAGTTTTGCGAATTAATTCAATATCACCATTAAGCACTTTTTTAATAGCATCTTGCTCGCCAATAAGGTTGCTTGAAACTTCCATTCTTTGGACTGCTGTAAGCTTTGATTTAATCATTCTCTGCAATTCTTTTTGAAGCTCAGGATAACCTTTAAAACCAATTTCAGTTGCAAATCGCACAACAGTTGACTCACTGACACCAACTGTTTCGCCAAGTTTTGATGCTGTCATAAAAGCGGCTTTATCATAATTATCTGTAATATATTGAACGAGTTTTTTATGACCTTTTGAAAGTTTTTTATCTGTCAAATCAACTTTTGACAAAATGAAATTTTTCATTCTCAAATCACCCCGAATAATAAATTATTCACTAAATAAATATACAATTTTTGCAAGAAAAAAGCAAGCGATTTTGCAAGTTTTCCTGCATTTTACTGCATTTTTATTGGTGCGAACTTCATTTCAGTTGAACAAGACTCAGAATTGTGCAAAATTAAATTATAAAAATCGGTTGATTTGTTTTCTAATTCAAAAACTCTATTTGCGTTTTTTGATTCAAGATTTACTATATCAAAATACACAGCAACAAATGGCAACTTACTTTTTTTTGCCAACTCGCCCATTTTACTGCTTACTTTTGTGTTAAAGCCTAAAACTCTACAATATGGTGGTGCGATTTCAAGGTCAGTAGATTTTACATCAAGAATTGTTGATAGCACGGCTCTTTTAATTCTTGTATGTGTATATCTTTTCGTTTTGATTTCATCATAAAGTTTTGAAAGTTGGGTATTATTTTTTACAGCAGATTTAATTCTATTATCCAAACCTTCGCCAATATTGGCAACATCGGTTAAATCGTCGCCAAGTTTTGAGCGCATAATACTGAATGCTGCTAAATCAAGCTTATCTGTTGAAACATATTTACCTTTTTTTATGTCTTCATTATATAAATCTAATAAATAATCTGGAATGAATTTTTCGAATGACTCATTATTGCAAATTAGTTGTCTTATGTGAGTCGCAGATGCAAATTCATCAATAGCTTCAATATCGTTATAACCTGCACCTTTTCGGTTAACTATTATTGGTTTGATTTTAGCATTTAGTTTTCGAATCGCTTTGATATATTCAATAGCAAGAATATTATTAGGTGTTGAAATATCATAAGCAATGTTAAACTTATCAAAAGCCATTTGACGAGCCATAGGAAAACTTACACCATCGTTATAATGTTTTTTAACTTCATCATTAAAATCATCTTTCATTAAAATATCGACTGCTTTATTAAGTGATTCAACATCAGCATTCTCTGTTCCAAAAGCGATTTTATCACAGCCAAAATCGGAAAGAATCTTAACTGCATTAAATGCGAAATATTCTGCAGATGCACTGGCATAAATGAATGGTAATTCGAGAACAATATCAATACCACTTAATAGTGCTGCTTTAACTCTTGTTTCTTTTTGAAAAATTGCTGGTTCTCCCCTTTGGACAAAATTGCCACTCATCACAGCCACAACAATATCGTTTTCAGTTTTAACTGAGTCAATTAAATATTTGTGTCCGTTATGAAAAGGATTAAACTCGCAAACAATACCGATTACTGACATAAATAACCTCACTAAATGAAGAAAATTACTTGAAATTAAATAAATACAAGTATATAATAATATAGATTTGATTTTACTTCAAGAAAAAAGTAAAAAACGGAGGAAAATGAATAATGAAAATTCTCGTTATTAACGCAGGTAGTTCTTCACTTAAATATCAGCTTATTGATATGACAAATGAAGAAGTTATCGCAAAAGGTATTTGCGAAAGAGTTGGTTCTGATAACGCTTGTATCAGTTTCAAAACTCCTGACGGCAAAAAAGTTGAGTACGAAGTTCCAATGAAGAACCACACTGCTGCATTTGCAGAAGTTAAGAAAGTTCTTACTGAGGGCGATTACAAAGTTATTGACGACATCAGCGAAATTACAGCAGTTGGTCACCGTGTTGTTCAAGGTGGCGCTCTCTTCAACAAGAGTATGCTTGTAACTGATGAAGTTATCAAAGGTATTGAAGAATTGTGTGCATTGGCCCCTCTTCACAACCCAGCTCATATTCAGGGTATCAATGCAAGTATTGAACTCTTTGGCAAAGATGTTCCACAGGTTACAGTATTTGACAATGCTTTCCACAGCACAATGCCAGCAGAAGCATACACATTCCCTGTTCCTTATGAATTCTATGAAAAATATCAGGTTCGTAAATATGGTTTCCACGGTACATCACACCGTTTCGTAAGTGCAAGATGTGCAGAAGTTATGGGCAAGAATATTGAAGACCTTAAAATTGTTACTTGTCACCTTGGCAACGGCTCATCAATTACAGCTGTTAAGGGTGGTAAGGTAATCGACACAACAATGGGACTTACTCCACTTGATGGTCTTATTATGGGTACTCGTTGCGGCGCTGTTGACCCATCTGCAATTCTTTATATTATGGAAAAAGAAAATCTTTCTGTTAAAGAAATGGATACTCTTCTTAACAAGAAATCAGGTATTCTTGGTATTTCAGGTCTTTCATCAGACGACCGTGATGTTAAAGCAGAAGCAGCTTCAAACGAAAAAGGTCTTGGCGAACGTTGTGCACTTGCGAGAAACATTCTTGCATATCAGATTAAGAGATATATCGGTGCTTATACTGCTGCAATGGATGGTATCGACGCTATCGTATTCACAGGTGGTATCGGTGAAAACGCTGACGATATTCGCGCAAAGGTTTGTAAAGAGCTTACATTCCTTGGAATCGAAATTGACGAAGAATATGGCAAGACACTTGTTAAGGGTGCTGAAGGCGAACTTTCAACAGCAAACTCAAAGGTTAAAGTTTATGTTCTTCCTACAAATGAAGAGCTTGTTATTGCAAGAGATACAAGAGATATCGTAAATTCACTTAATAAATAATTGAATTAAATAAAAGATTAAGCCGTGCTTTTCAGCACGGCTTTTTTGTGTTTAATTTCTTGTTTCAAGTGAGGTTTGAACTGCCTTGAAAAGTGACAAGTCGTCTTCATAGGCTACATCACAAGTATAGTGCCATACCATAACGCCACCAAGACCATAATCATTTGCAAACGCAGTTTTATCCTTTATCATCTGCACGCCATTAAAGCTAGTAAAAATATTCCCGCTTATATCACCTGTCATATATGATTTCGTAATCTTATTTTTAAATGGATTGTTTTCTAAATCACCAGCAATCTGTGCATAAGACGGCCAAGCCTCATCTCCGTTATGTGTTCTGCCATAGAATGGTAAACCTAAGTCACATTTTGACAAATCGTAACCACGCTTCTCAAAGTCTTTAATTGCTAAAGCACCACCAACTGTTGCAAATTCGGCATGAGAACCATATTCACCCATATTATCATATGCCATTATTTCAACTCTATCGAGAACTTTTATTGCATCCTTTGAGATGTTACAACTCCAATGAGAAAATGCAGCACCAAGAATATAGTCGCCCAAATCAGAATCAAGTTTTACAAGAAAATCTGAATAATCTTTAATGCTTTTAAGTTTATGTGGATATTCATAATCAAAGAAAATGCCATCAAACTCATAAGTTTTTAATAAATCTAAAATACCATCAACAAGCACTTCACCATTATCAACAAATGCCCGACTATGTAGTTTTTCTTTATCTTTAGCATCTACACCATCTGGCCCTAAAATATTACAATGGATTTTCGCATTAGGATTTGTTGTTTTGATTATTTCAATAATTTCTTTGAAAATTTTATCCCCACTTACCATTTCACCATTGATGTCAAGGTCTTGAAGATATACTTTGCCGTTTTCATCAAATCGAGCAACACCAAACAAAATTATATCTGTCAATGTGTTCATTTTTTCCGTGTCAACGGTTTCGTTACCATAAAACCATTGGCAAACCAAATATGATGTAACACGAAAATCCTTATTTTTATTATCTTTAACATTAAGCACATCAATATCTTTCAAATTATATTGATTTTCGTTTGATGATTCGATGCAGATTTTGAGAGAATCAGCAGTATGTTCACCGATTTCACAATATCTATACTCACCTATTCTATCTTGTTTATATATAGATTTATATTCACCATTTTCATCTTCAAGCCAGATTGAGAATTTATCAATCTGATTATCCTTTTCTTTTATAACAACTGTGTCAAAAGTTACATCTTCTTGAAAACGAATTTCGATAAATGTTCCTTCTGCTGCTACTTGTCCTTTCAAATCACCGATGATTTGAGCGTTTTTCATTACACTGAAAGCGTCAATATTATCAGTTTTAAATGTTGATTGACAAGATGTTAAACTTAATAAAAGAACCAATGAAAGAAAAACTGAAATTACCTTTTTCATATTTTCAACTCCTATATAAATGGTGGTAAAGTTACTTATCCAACATTATTTTAATATGATTTAATCATTTCTTCGTCTGCTGCGACTTTTTCACCTGGTTTTTTAGCAACTGCGAATGCTATGTTCTTTGAGTGGTCACCCACACGTTCAAAGTCGATGAGAGTATTTACAAACATCATACCAGCACGAGTTTCACAATGTTCTTCGTTAAGACGACGAAGATGTGCATTCTGATATTTTTCTTTAAGATTATCTGATGCAGTTTCAAGAGTTTCAATGCGTTTTGCTTCTTCGAGTGTTAATTCTTGTTTTTCAAATGAATCAATTGAAGCATTAAGCAATTCAACAACACATTTGCGCATTGTTTCAAGTTCTGCAACTGCTTCGTTAGATATTGCAAGTTTCTCATTACTACGCACTACTGCTGCTTCGCTAAGGTTAACAGCGTGGTCACCAATACGTTCAATATCGTTGATTACATGGAATAAACGACCAATATATTTAGCATCTGAATAGTCTAAATCAAGGGCGTTGATTTTAACGAGATGTCTTGTAATTCCATGATTCAAGAAGTTAATAACCTCTTCAACAGACTCAATCTTTTCGCCCTTAGATGTATCGTTATTTATAAGTGCTGTTGCTGCACGGTCAAAGTTGTCTCTTGCAAGTTTTGCCATTCTGACAACTTCTTTACCAATCTGTTCAACAGCAACTGGTGGTGTTGTAAGAAGATGCTCATCATAAAATTTGAATTCAAGTTTTGAATCTTCTGGCTCTTTGTCTGGCACAAGAATGCAAGCCATTTTGATAATCCAATTTGCAAATGGGAAGAGAATAACTGTGCTTACTACATTAAAGATAATATGAGCAGTTGAAATCTGAACTGAAACATTGTCACTTATTCTTTCAAGCAAGTCTGTATATGGTGTAAATGCAGTAATCAACAAGAAAATGACTGTACCTATAACGTTAAAGAGCAAATGCATAACTGCAGTTCTTTTTGAATTAGTTTTTGAGCCAGCCGCAGAAAGAAGTGCAGTAACACAAGTACCAATATTTTGTCCTAAAAGAATATAAATAGCGAATTCAATAGGCACAAGTCCCTGAACTGCAAGAGCCTGTAAAATACCAATACTTGCAGACGAACTCTGAATTACAGCAGTAAGTACAAGACCGATAAGAATACCAACAACAGGGTTGCTGTAGTTTGTCATAAAATGAACGAAAACTTCAGAATCTCTTAATGGCTCCATAGCCGCTGACATTGTGTCCATACCCAAGAAAAGCATACCAAAGCCAGCAACAGTCTGACCTATGTGCTTGATAATGTCCTTTTTCACAAAAAGCATTACAAAAACACCAAGGAAGAGTGCAATTGGCGCAATGTCGCTTAAATCAAGAGCAATAAGCACGCTGGTAACTGTTGTACCGATATTGGCACCCATAATAACACCAACTGCCTGCGCAAGATTCATAAGCCCTGCGTTAACAAAACCCACAACCATAACCGTTGTTGCTGATGAGCTTTGAATAAGTGCAGTTACAAGTGCGCCCATAATAACTGCTAAAAATCTGTTTTTGGTTAATGCACCCAAAATCTTCTTCATTTTTGAACCTGCGGCATACTCAAGACCGTCACCCATGGCGTTAATGCCGTAAAGGAACAAGCCTATACCCGCAAAGAAAGATAATAAATGTGTGATTGTCATTTTCTTTCTCCTTTTATTCTTTCGCTTTTAACTTCTCATTGTATTTATATTCATTGCCACGTTCACCAAGGTGGAAAACTGAACGATTTTTCACACCTAACTTTTTCTTTTCAAGTCTTGAGTAGTTAATCCCTTTTGCTCTCATATATGCTTTAAAGAATTCAAAGCGCTTATAGAAATCTTTATAGTTTTTTATTCTATCTTCTGTCCAAGCAACTTCAGCAGCTGCAAAAATCCTTGGATAAACTGCAAACTGCCAAGCACTTTCTGTATCAATCCACTCTGCCCAAGATTCAAACTCTACACCAAGAACATTTTTCTCATTTACAAAACCGGATTTTGCAACGTTGAAGTTATAAACTTTTTTAAGCGGTACACTTGCATAAGAATAATCGAAATATAATGTCGGACAAGTAGATACAATAAATTTACGTTTATCATTCTCTTTCTTAACCCATACCGGTGTACGATACATCCAATATTGACCGATTATATCGTTGTCGGTATTTTCTCCGATTCCGTCATTCCACTCTATACTCTTTTTACCGAATTTTTTGAGCATATCGTTGACACGATTATTAAAATACACCTGCAAATCCTTACCTTTTTCAAGACCAAGTTCTTGCATTTTTTGTTGACAAACAGGGCAATCTTTTTCCCATATTTTATGGCCCTTTGATGCCTCATCGCCACCCATATGAAAATATTCATACGGGAACAACTCACAAACTTCAGTTAAAAGTTTCTCAACAAAATCATAGGTTTCTTCCTGACCTGCACAAAGAATGTCTTTAGTTATTCCGTTTTCACAGAACACTTCATATTCGCCTTTAAGGCAAGAAAGTTCAGGATAAGCTGCAAGAATTGCAACTGTATGACCGGGTATGTCAATTTCTGGAATTATGTCAATGCACAATGCTTTTGCATATTCAACAATTTCACGGATTTCATCTTTTTTGTAATAATAAAAGTATTCGTTTCCGTCTTTAGAAATTTCAGGATAGAGAAGATTGTTGCATCCACCAAGAAGTTCGTATTTTCTTTTGCTACTAATTTCATTTAGAAGTGGAAAAACGTCACTTTCAATTCTGTATCCTTGGTCGTCACTCAAATGCCAATGGAATTTATTAAGTTTTAATAATGCCATACTATCAAGGGTACGTTTCACCGCATCGACGCCAAAGAAATGACGAGATTCATCCATCATTCCACCACGATATGCGAATTTTGGATAGTCATATATATATGCACCGTTAAGAACTGCAATTCCACTTTCTTTTTTGGACTGCATAATCATAATTTTTAGTGTTACAGCACCATAAAAAGCACCGTTCACATCGGATGCTGTGATAACAACACCATCATTATTAATTATTAACTTATAGCCCTCACTGCGAATGCTATCGTCTTTATTAATTTTAATTGCACCATTCTGTGCATCCTTTTTTGTCTGTAAAAATTGTGAAAGATAATTCCCTGCTTTCACAAATTCAGGGTTACAAAGAACAGCCGTTGCAGGTGTTACTGTGTATGTGCCCTCTAAAACTTCATATTTTTGTGGTTTAGGAATAATACTATATTTAGGTGTTTTCATTATTAAATCTCCTTTAATACCTGACGACAGAAATCAGGGACATCTGTAATCAACGCATCGCATCCCCATGATGTATATTTTATAATATCTTCTTTTAAATTGACTGTCCAAGGATTAACCTTAATCCCATTATTATGTAAATCTTTTACAAGTTCTTCTGTCAATAAAACGCGTTCTGGATGAGCGGCATCTGCGTTTAACTGTTTGCAATATTTTGTAACGCCAAAGTTCATAATCTCATCACCAAGTGCGCCACGCTCATATAAAAGACCTGTTTTTAAGTTTTTATCGATTTCTTTAACTTGTCTGATACATTCGGGGTCAAAACAAGATATAATTGAATTCTTTTCAATACCGAATTTATAAACTTCTTCAATTACTCTTTTAACTAAATCATTATCTTTTTTAGGTGGTTTGATTTCAATATTGATTAAATTCATATTTTTAACCAAAGTCAAAAGTTCTGCAAGAGTTGGTAGTGTTACACCATTAAAGTCTTTAGAAAAATAAGAACCGAAGTCCAATTCGCGTAATTCTGCGAATGTCATTTCGTCAATAGAACCCTTACCGTTTGATGTAGCATCAACAGTATAGTTATGACAAATAACAATCTCGCCGTCCTTACACAAATGAACGTCGGTTTCGATTCCGTCTGCATTAAATTGTATTGCTTTCTCGAAAGCGGGTAATGTGTTTTGCGGTGCTACTTTATTTGCGCCGCGATGCGCTAACACAAGTGGCATAATATCCAACTCCTTGGATGAATAATCGCAGTAATTAAAAAACTCAAAATTACCACAAGACTATATTACCAAAAAAGCACACCATTTGTAAAGTATTATTTTCTTTTCATCAAATCTTCTAAAAATTCAACTATTTTAAATTTGAATTTATATTTTTCGCTATTAGTTACAATATCTGTTTCATCAGTATTTAGAACATCTGAAAGTTCACATTCTGCATTAGCAGCTGGTAAACACATTGGTGGGAACATCACACACCACCAGTTTTGACCTTGCCCTTCCCCTATTACTACTTTAACTGCAGTATAATACCCAGCAGGTAAAGTTACTGAGTTATCATAAGTTCGTGTTTTGAAATATTCTTCCCCAACTGTGATTTTCACTTTATAATCAAAACCTTCATTTTTTATTGTTTCAAGGGAAACTTCTTCAAGTTCTTTTATATGTGGTGTAAGTATTTTCTCTGCTTCTTTACTTGTAACTGAGCCATCAAAAAGTTCTTTGCCTTCTTCTAACACGGCATCACGAACTTTTAGTTTGAGTTCTTGGTCTTCTTTGCTGTCAGAATTGGCGATTACGTGCATACGAAGCATTTTATCTCTTATGTTATCGCATTGTTTAGAGAAAGTATTAATATTTGTTGCACAACAAATCACCAATGCAATCAAAACTGAAATCTCAATTCTTAATATTGTATTTTTCATAAATTCACTCCTTGTGAGTGAAGTATTGGCAACTGCAATCAAACTTAAACAAAAAATCAGCGATGGGGTGTAAGTCCCATCGGCTTTGAGTGTAAAATATTAAGTTTAATTGTTTGATTCATCAACACAGAGGACAGTCCTCTGATTGTCTTACTCTAATCTTCGCCATTCTTCAATATTTTCATTTCCTCTTACATATAATCCTTTAGGCAAATCTTCGTCTTTTAAGTTATAGTGCTTTCGATTCTTTTCGGAATACACATAAGATAAATCTAAACAATTCGTTAAATTGCCATCAATTATATTCATATTGAAAATAAACGTTTTTAGATTTTTCATAGATTTAAGAAAGTCCAAGCTAGGCAAAGTATTATTTCCACTTAATTCAAGCAGTTCTAAATTTTCCAGTTCACTTAATACTGAAAAGTCTTCAATTTTTGAGCAATTTTCAATCCTCAAAGCTTTAAGTGTGTCTTTAACACTATTTAATGCATTGATATCACGCAACATGCGATTATAATATAGATAAACACATTGCATTTGAGGAGCTTTTTCAATACCATTAAGTGATTGAATCTTACAATCAATCAACTGTAAAGTATCTAATTCCTTACTACAAAACAAGTTGCTTATATCATTCTTCTCACCTTTGAAATCCCCTACTCTCAAAGACTTCAATGTTTCTATCCTATTAAAATTCAAAGTACCTTTATTAAAACTAACAAACAGTTCTATTAAACCGTTGATTTTTGAATAATCAATCGTGCTAATATATTGTCCCTTATCGCCATATTGATTTTGACAGTTTAAAGAAACAATTTCAGAAACATCATACAGTGGAGAAAAATCAAAATCGACTGGTGCATCAAACGATGGCGTAATTTTCAAGTGCTTTAAACTAGGACAAGACCTTAAAATATCCAAATTGGGCATAACTATTTCAGCCAATTCTATATTATTCTCTTGAATAAACTTTTGATATTCCTGAAAACTTGCCCCTCCAGTTACAATCTTAATAGCCTCTCTTTTATAAAACGGATAGTGCATCTTTACAAATTCAAAATCAGTATTTGTTGCATACATTACCAGTAACACCCTCCAAAATTGAAATAAACTCCATTAAACACAATGAAACTATTCTTTGATGCGTTCCTATGTGATTTTTCCACTGACCTCAAGTTGAATATAGCATTAATTTGACATAAAGTCAATAAAAAAAGACGCAACGAGTGCGTCCATAAAAGGTTCCCCCACAAAGTCGGTTGCGGTGAATACTAACCTGCATGTTAAGCAGGTGGGTGCTTTCCGTTTTGTATCTGTGCTCCCTTCGTCCGTCAATATGACGGGAGGTCTGCTCCCAACAAACCGAGTATAAGCTCCCTTTTAGTGAGTGTTGGGTTAATATCATCCGCAGTTATCGGGCTTCGCAGGGTAAATGTTTTATTTATAATTATTCTTCCTCGTTAAAGTCGAATAATTCAGAAAGACGTTCTTCAAAAATTTTGCCAATTTCGTTGAATTCGTTATCATCTTCGATTGGCTCTAAATATGTTTCGCCATCTTCTTCACAGACTTTAAGAATGATAAGCTCGCCATCATCGTCAAGAATTTCTTCTGCTTCGTCATATACAGGAAGAAGCGCAACATATTTTGCTGTATCTGTTTCAATTCTGTCAAGTTCTTCAAAAACGTGTTCAACACCGTTTTCATCTATAACTGACACAAGGTCTGGATTAAATTCTTCACTCATATTTAATACTCCTTTGTTTTAGTAAAATTACAATACATATACGCCTGATTCAAGAACAACAATTTCTTTGCCACAAGAACGTAAATATTTATAAACTGGTTCGTCAAAGATTCTGAAATCATTAACTGAATAATCAGTAAGATTTATTGTGCGAACCTTATTTGAGTCTCTGTTACAAATAAACAACTCGTTATCATATTTTGAAATTGATATTGGATGTTCAAATGTGTTTGAGTCTTTTGAACCGATTCTCATACTGAATTTTTTATGTGAAACTGAATAGCTGACAACACAGTTAAGATCTGGAATAACGCTCCAAATCTGACGGTCATCATAAACTGCACCACAAATTTCACAGCCCTGATAAAGCAAGTCACTTGACCAGACCATATCACCCGTTGGAGAGAAAAATCCTGTTTCGCCACTTGGATAAACAACTACAACTTGTTTAGATGGCAATATATCAGCATCACAAGAAACATAGTCACCTAATTGCTCTGCTATTTTTTTGTATTCCGGACCAAATTTGTTCAAAAGATAAACACTTTTTGTTACCGGAGTGTTTTGCATTCTTTTTATATCGTATCCATAAAAGCTGACTCTTGCCGAACCATTTTCAAGAGTCTTTTTTCGAGTGTAAATGATACCGTTTGAGAATGCGATGATGTCATAAATTGAATCACAGATTTTCTGCATAAACTCACCGCTATATATAAATTTTAAAATAGTATTCTTCGTGTTTTTATATTGTACTATTTTTTTCTCAATCGGTCAATATGATAAACTTAACAATTTTGTCTTAATTTGTTCTTGCATTTTTCGTCTTTATTCAAACATTCTTTGTTGGTGCAATAGACTTTACACTCACCATCAGCATTACAGACTTCTACAAAAATCACATTTTTCCCAAAATGCGTGCAAAACTGCTCATAAGTTCTTCTAATCTCTGACACAAAATCACCTCTTATAATTTCTATGCATAAAAACATTATTTAAACAATAAAAATATTATGTCCAAAAAATATTTTTTTGAGGTGAAAAAAGTGCAATCAGCAAATGTTTTTCTTGGTATAATTTTTTCAATTTATACAATTATCATTTTTATTACATATATAAAATCCAAAAAGTTTTTTACAGCACTACTTTTAACTGCTATGCAAGGCATTTGCGCACTTTTTGCGGTAAACTTTATTGGCAAATTTATTGAGGTGCATATTCCTGTTAACTATTGGACATTAGGACTATCTTCGGTTGGCGGTGTTTCGGGGGTAATTCTTATGTTATTGTGTGATATTTTTATGTGTTGAAATCACTGAAAAAGTATGCTAGAATATTGTCGAAAAAAGGACGCTTATGTCCACCAATTTTATTAATCAGGAGTATTTATGGATACTTTTTCACTCGCTATTGAACTTTTAGGTGTTATTGCTTTCGCGATTTCAGGTGCAATGGTTGCTATTAGACGAAAAACTGACCTTTTTGGTGTTATTCTTCTTGCAATTATCACGGCTTGTGGTGGTGGTCTTACAAGAGATGTAATTTTCAGTTTCTCTCCCCCTGCTGTTTTCAGTAGTTATCACCATCTCATTATATGTTTTCTTGTTGCACTTTTAGTTTTTATGTGTGCCAAGACTTTTAAAAAGTTTTATCTTGAAAATGAAATTAAAATTGAGCACATAAATGATATATTTGACGCATTAGGTCTTGGGGCTTTTGCAGTTATTGGTGTTAAAGTGGCAATTCAGAATGGTTATGCAGACAGTGGTTTGATTTGTGTGAGTTGTGGTGCTATCACTTGTATTTGTGGCGGTATGCTTAGGGACGTTCTCACAAATTCAACACCTTTTGTGCTTGTCAAGAGAATATATGCCCTTGCAGCCATTGCAGGTTCACTTACATATTACTTAATGTTCCTTGCAGGTATAAATGATAATTTCTCAATTATTGCAGGTACGCTTGTTACATTTATTTTGAGAGTTCTTGCAATAATTTTTAAGTGGAATATGCCAAAGGCGATAGATTAAAAGAGGTTGCAATATGCAACCTCTTTTTTTCGGGACGCTGTGGGAATCGTCCCCTACATTATTCCAATATTTTAATTATTTCTTGAAATTCAGGTTTGGATTTAAATTCGTTGGATAATGGGTAATGTTTTGTCATAAGTTCTTTCATACGAGTACACATATTCATTTCCCGATAATCTCTTTCTTGCTCATAAAATTTTGCTACCGTTTCTGTATTATAAAAAGCAGAATCACATTGAATAGCATATTCAGCTGCAATTTTCAAATATTTCAGTGCTTCTTCCACTTTTCCTAATTCAAAATACAAATGTCCTAAATGACCATAGTTATACACAAGATTCATCCAATTCTTTCCAAAATTATCGTTTTGATAAAATGTATGAAAAAGTGAATTTATTTCACTGATTATTTTAATTTTGTATTCGGCTGTAAAACCATTTTCGTAATAGCAATAATGAGCAAAAGAATTATCAAGTAAATAAAGTAGTTCTGTAATTGCAGTTTCACATACCTTACTGTGCGTTTCAACATCACCATTCATTGTTATTGCAATGTATTCCTTAGAATTAAGTAAAGAAGGCATTTCTGCAAGAATTTCATCTGCTTGTTTCTGATAGCTTTCATTATTTGTGCAACACGCTAACCTATGTAAATGCTGACAAACAATACGCTTTGACCACATTCTTATACTATCATCAGTACAATGCTTTTGGATATTATCATAAATAGAAAGTAATTCCTGTGTTGCTTTTTCATCTTTATAATCACATTCACACCTTAAAAGTTCCATATACCTTACAAGAATACGATAATCTCCCGGAAACTCTTTAACTGCAACTTTAAATTTTGTAAATGTTTCAGCAGTTTCTTTAAGTCGCCACCTTTCATACAAATCAAGGAATTCATTGATTTTTTCTTCCTTTTTTGCCTTATCAACACCAAGCAAATCGTCAATAGTCACATTAAAGAAAGAGGCAATAACGGGAAGTGTTGTTATATCCGGGTAGGTTTCTCCCCTTTCCCATTTACTGATTGTTTGAAAAGAAACGCCTAAAAAATCCGCAAGAGTTTCTTGGGTTAATCCTTTTTCTTTACGTAGTTTTTTAATGTTTTCACCAAAATAAATTGTCATAAAATCACCTCAAAATATTTCTTGTAGCTACAAGTCAATAGTAACTAATTTTTTTGAGTTTTACAATAACATTATAGGTGAATAAAATTCTCGTGTAAAGAGAATTTTTCTATTATACTAAACATACAAAAAACGCTTAGCCAATCTGCTAAGCGTTTTAATTTTATTCTTCATTTTCTTCAACTTTAACTTTCGCTTTATTCTTCTTAACTGGTTTAACAACCACATCAACTGGTTTATTTGCTTCTTCTTTTTCTTCGCGAGCTTTATCAGCGATTGCTTTCTTTCTGAAATGTTCTTCATTTCTCTGTTTATGCTCTTCTTCAAGTTTGGCTGCAATATCACGGGCACGTTTGAAATGACCACCCATTTTGATAAGGAACAAGTCAGCATCTGCAGGTGAAATTTCAACATATCTTTTTTCTTTATTGCTATTGTCGATTGAATAATGATAATAACCAATTACAAGCTTTTCATTTGAAAGTGAAGCATGTTTTGTATTCTTATTCTTCTCAACTGGTTTATTATCAATTTCAAAAATATTACCATAACCAATTCTTATTCTGATAAAAGGCCATTGGTGAATAAATATTGCTTTATCTTCAAGGGTATAATATGTATTGAAAACTATTGGTAATAAAAATACAACATCAACGATTATAAGAAAAATGCCTAAGCCGTTGGTAAGACCTTTGTAATAAAGGAAATATGATAAAACAAACATACCGATAATCATAAGATGATATATTACCAAAGCTATATAAAGTGCTGGGCTTATTTTACTTTTGAATTTAGTCTTCACACAAATCACTCCCGGAGGTTTTGTTTTGAATAATGTTAAAAAGTTTTTTGTTGGAATGCTGATTGGTGCAACAAATATAATTCTCGGCGCTGGTGGTGGGATGCTGACTGTTCCGTTATATTGCAAAATGGGTATGGAACAAAGCAAAGCCCAAATCAACGCAGTTGCAACAATTCTTCCAATTACAATTATCAGTTCAATTATATATCTTCTTAACGGTAATGTCAACTTTTCAGATGCTTATGTTTTCTTACTGCCGGGACTTTTGGGTAGCGTTATCGGTACTTTTTTAATCAAACGAATTAGTAATAATGCTTTGTCTTTCGTTTTTGCAATATTTATGATTTGGTCAGGAGTGAGACTTTTTATAAAATGAGTATGACTTTATCAATTCTCGCAGGATTTTTAGCAGGAATTATCGGTTCAATGGGTTTCGGTGGTGGTGGAGTTTTAATAATTTTTTTAGTTGTGTTTGCGAATGTTCCACAAATCACGGCACAAGGAATAAATCTAATTTTCTTTATTCCCTGCGCTATTCTGTCGGTTATTATTTATGCAGTAAAAAAACAAATAGATTTTAAAGAGATTATTCCTGTTATACTAGGTGGAATATTAGGTGCTATTCCTGCAAGTTTTCTTTTAAATCTAATTGACACCCGTTATCTTTCAAAAATCTTTGCCGTTTTTTTGATTTCTATGGGTGTTGTATCTATAATGAAAATCAAGAAATAATATTGTAAGAAAATATTTTATATGTTAAAATTATCCTATCAAAATTAGGTGGGATTCTCATGAAAAAAGGCAAAAAATTTTTATTAGGAATTTTAGGCACACTCCTTTCACTTGTTATAATTCTTGGTATGGCTTTTATGGTGATAAAAGTGCCAACACTCACTATTGATTTCTCAAAACAATCAGAATTAACAGGTCGTGCTTCGGGATTTCTTTATGGTCTTGCTGAAAACGAAGTGCCTACAAGTGAAATTACAGAAAGTATTGCTATAAATACACTTGCGACAAAACCTGCAGGTGGACTTCAGCACCCCATCGGTGATGTTAATCAGGTGTATAAGACATTCACTAACGCAGGTGGCGAATATCTTTTCATTTATACGCAAGATATGTATGACACTTGGTATTATCAGTTTGACAGTCTTGAGCTTTATAATGAAAGAGTTAAGAAAACTGTTACTGAAATGGAAAACTCTGAATATAAAGACAAGTTAGTTTATTGTATTTATAACGAAATGGACAACGGCGTTTGGTTTGGCGACCATTGGGTTGAAGCAAATCGTTATAAATTCTATGAAGCTTGGAAATCTACATATCAAGTAGTTAAAGATATTAATCCTAAAGCAAAAATTGCGGGCCCAGGACATTGTGGTTACAATTATGATTGGAACAAAGAATTTTTGACATATTGCAAAGAAAACAACTGTATGCCAGATATGTTTGTATGGCACGAGCTTGCTGGCGAGCCTAACTATTCAATCTATTGGATGAAATATCGTTTCAATGAGTTTAATGAAATGTGTGACGAATTAGGTGTGGAAAGATTACCAATATGCATTTCTGAATACGGACTCATGCAGACTAATGGTATCCCCGGTGAATCTGTTAAATGGATATCCCGTCTTGAAGCAAGTGATATTTACGGTTGTGTTGCATATTGGCGACTTGCTAATAACCTTGCAGAAACTGTTGCTGATGATGTAACCCCTAACTCAAACTATTGGGTTTATAAATTCTATGCTGATATGAAAGGCAAAGAATTAGATGTTACTGAATGGGATATGTTCCACAGTAATATAGGCAACTGGCTTAAGGGCAAATATCCCCTTTTCAACAAGGGCTTTATCGGTATGGCAAGCTTCGATGAAAGCGAAAAGAAGTTTTATGTGCTTGCTGGTGGTAGTGCCGAAGATAGCAACATAAAAATTGAAAATATTGATGAAAAATATTTTAAAAATGGTGATAAGGTTACAGTTAAGGTAACTTATGTTGATTTTAAGGGACTTGGTGGTGCAGTTTGTTCACCCGAAGAATGTATGACTAAAGTTGTTAAGGTTTCGGTTAATGCGATTAAATTCACTCTCCCTTGCGAGCGTGAAAGTCAGTCATATTTCATTGAAATCACACCTTATGACAATGAAGAAGAAAGTAAAAACAAAAACAGAACACTTCGTTTTGAAGCAGAAGATGCAAAATTTGATGGTAACGCTTTTGTACCTGAATGGATTTCCTATGCAAGTTCAAAGGGATTAGTTGTTAAAGGTCTTGATAAGGAAAGTACAATAAAATTCACGGTTGATGTGGACAAAGCTGGCACTTATTCACTCGATTTTGTCTATGCAAACGGCGCAGTTGAACAAGGTAGAATTACTGCTTTTGCACAAGTTTCAATAAATGGTGAAGAACAAGAAGTTAAATTTCCGTCAACAATTAAAGATGAATATATGGAATGTAAGACAATCATTGCAGACCTTAAAAAAGGCAAAAATACAGTTCATATTAATGTGCTTAATGATGCAGTATTAACACTTGATTTTGTTGATGTTTCTCCATTTGATGATACTAATCCAGATGTATATTTTGCACCTTTAAAATCAAGAAATGCTGACAAGAATGAGAATGCTTGGTCAGTTGTTGTGCCTTACGATACCACTTATCAAATTAATTTGTCAAAGCCTACTACCAAGTTAACTATAAACGGAATTGATAAAATATCATCAAGTGATACTGATAGCGTATTTTTGCATCGTGGTTATAACAAGGTAGTTTTAGACGACAACACTACTATTGAATATATTGGTCTTTATTCAAAAGTATTTACTCTTTCAACCATTTCCCCTGCTGATATGAAAGTTTTCAATGGTGCAACTATTGAAGATGATACGAACACCACAAGTGGCAAGAGAATCGGTTGGATTGCATCTGATATGGGAAGTTATGCTACATTCAATGTAAATGCAGAAAAGGCTGGATACTACAACTTCACTATTGAATATGCTAATAACGAAGAAGGCGGATATCACGACTATAATGTTGACCTTGTTGAGAGATATATCACATTTACTGTCAATGGTGAAAATCGTGGTAATCATTTCTTCCGTAGCACTTATAGTTGGGAGCATTACAAAACAAAAACTGTTGTACTTTATTTAGAAGCTGGTGACAATGAAATCAAACTTTCAAATGATGGCTCATACAGTTTTAACAACAGAGTTACCTATGCACCAAATATAGGTAGTATTCAGGTAAATCCGTTCTAAAAGCATTTATATATTGTGTTAAATATTTGACAAAAAAAGGCACTTTTTAGTGTCTTTTTTTGCTATTGTGCCAAAATTATTTTTATTATTTCTTTTCTATTGATAATACTATATTTATAATGTATAATTATCACAATACAAATTAAATTGGGAAATATTTGTATTTTAAGAATTTAAACATGTGTTTGGAGGCAAAAAAACTATGAAAGTACAGTTTACTGAAACCGTATTGAGAGATGCCAACCAGTCACTTATTGCGACAAGAATGCCGTTCGAAGATTTCGCACCGGCTCTTGAAAATCTCAATAAGGCAGGCTTTTATTCTCTCGAATGCTGGGGCGGTGCTACATTCGACTCATGTCTTCGCTATCTTAACGAAGACCCATGGGTAAGACTTCGTAACATCAAGGCAAAGTGTCCTGACACTAAGCTTCAGATGCTTCTTCGTGGTCAAAACCTTTTAGGTTATAAGCACTATCCAGATGATGTTGTTAGAATGTTTGTTAAAAAGAGTATTGAAAATGGTATTGATGTTATCAGAATTTTCGACGCGCTCAACGACGTTCGCAACATTCAAGTAGCAGTTGATGAAACAATTAAAAACGGTGCAATCGCATCAGGTGCTATTTCTTATACAACAAGCCCTGTTCACACACTTGAGAACTATGTGGCTCTTTGTAAAGAAATGAAAGAAATGGGTTGCTCAACAATCTGTATCAAGGATATGGCAGGCGTTATGACTCCTGTTGAAGCAAAAGACCTTGTTGGTGCAATTAAGGATGCAATGCCTGAAATGCCAGTTATTCTTCACACTCACTGCACAACAGGCATGGCTTATATGACAATCCTTAAAGCAGTTGAGGCTGGTTGTGATATTATTGACACAGCAACATCTTGCTTCTCAGGTGGTACTGCACAACCTGCAACAGAAACACTTCACGATGCTCTCACAGGTCTTGGCTACGAAACAGGTCTTGACAGAGATACATTGAAAGCTGTTAACGACCACTTCAAGCCACTTCGTGACCAGTATCTTGCATCAGGACTCTTAAAGCCAAAGGCACTTGTAACAGATACAGATGCTTTGACATATAAAGTTCCTGGTGGAATGCTCTCAAATATGATGGCAAACCTTGAAGATATGAATGCTCTTGACAGAATGGAAGAAGCTCTTCTTGAAATTCCTCAGGTTCGTAAAGATATGGGTTATCCTCCACTTGTTACTCCTCTTAGCCAGATGGTTG
>CALEJD010000029.1 GCA_937898195.1 uncultured Clostridia bacterium
GCCATAAGAATTCACGTGTGCGAAGGAAAGGTCTTGTAGTCTTTTCCCAACGAACAACTGAAACCCATTGATTATAGAGTTTTGGCAAGTCACGGTATGACTGGATTATATTTGCATAGTGTTCACAGAAAAGTGTTTCAGAAGTAGGTCGAACACAAAGACGCTCTTCAAGTTTTTCACTACCACCATGAGTTACCCAAGCAACTTCAGGTGCAAATCCTTCAACGTGGTCCTTTTCTTTATTGAGAAGACTCTCGGGAATAAACATAGGCATACAAACATTTTCGTGCCCTGTTTCTTTGAACATTCCGTCAAGAGTTTTCTGAATATTCTCCCAAATTGCATAGCCATAAGGTCGAATAACCATACAACCTTTTACACTTGTATATTCAACCAATTCTGCTTTTTTAACAACGTCGGTATACCATTTGGCAAAATCCACGTCCATTGAAGTTATTTCTTCAACCATCTTTTTTTGTTCAGCCATTTTTCTTCTTCCTTACATATACTTATTATAAAAGATACAGGGACAAAACTGATTGTCCCTGTTAAAAATCAAATTAGTTTTCTTCAACGTATTTAACAATATCGGAAACAGTTTTAATATTTTCAAGAGCCTCGTCAGAAAATTCCATATTGAATTCATCTTCAAATGTCATAACAAGGTCAGCTAAATCAATGCTGTCTGCACCAAGGTCTTCAAGAAGAATTGAGTCCATTGTAACTTGGTCTTCTTCTAATTCGAGCTGGTCACAAATAATTTCGCGAATTTTTTCAAACATCATATAACACCTCCAATTACTTTTTATACCAATAATAGTAAAATTTTTTATCGGTTTTGTCAACACCTTTATTGTATTTTTATGAAATCTTTAAGCGACGTAAAGTCAATATCATTTACATCTTTTACAATTTCATAAAAAGTTTTACAAATTTCAACACAACCACCCACAGAATCACTCTCTGTATTAAATGGCATAACTGGGTCGTGAACAGAAAGACGAAGCAAAAACCATCCGTTTATCTTCTGGTCTTTAAACGAAACTCTGACACCCTCATAGTTATCAGGTGCGAGAATCATATCACTATCATTTTCGGCAAGAGCTTTGATTTTTTCAATAAGTGCTTCACCGATTGGTTTAAAGTCTTCTGCTGTTATATTAAAGCGCAATTCTTTTTCTTCTGTTGGCTTTTTAAGGTCTTCAATGCAGTCGCCAATATATTTCATTTCTTTTCTTAAAATTGCTGCTTTGATTATGATTTTTGTAATGAGATATGCACCGTCATCAAGATAATAATTCTCTTTGAAGGCCGCGTGCCCTGATGTTTCGATAGCAAGGGGCACGTTTTCGCCCAATTCTGTTCTGCGAATTGCTTCGTCAATAACATTTTTATATCCACGCTTGAAACGGATATGCTTGCCACCTAAATTATCTTCAATAAACTCACGAAGTCCGTCACTTGTGACAGAATCAGTAACAACTGTACCACCCTTATTATTCTCAAGTGCAATAACAGATGCAAGTGCCACGATTGAATTTCTGTTGATTTCATTACCGTGAGAGTCAACACAGGACGCTCTGTCAACATCGGTATCAAAAATCACACCTAAATCACATTGATTTTCAACAGTTGCTTTTCTGATAAATTCCATAGCAACCTTGTTTTCAGGGTTTGGAATATGATTTGGGAACATTCCGTCAGGCTCTAAAAACTGACTTGCGCTGACATCTGCGCCAAGTGGAGCCAAAACCTTTGTTGCATAGAATCCACCAACACCGTTACCTGCATCAACTGCGATTTTAAATTCCTTTAAAGGATATTCATAGTCTTTTGCGCCGACTTCTTCTTTTATCATTTCGCGAAGCAATGCAGAATATTCCGAAATATAGTCAATCTCTGTAATGCTACCCTTTTTATTTAATTCTCTTGGTTTTTCTTCTTCGGCGTTTTTGAGAATATTTTTAAGCTCATCGCCTGAAAGACCGCCATCACGAGTGAAGAATTTAAGTCCATTTCGGTCAAAAGGGTGATGACTTGCAGTAATCTGAATTGCGCCGTCGCATTTTCTTGTGACAGTTGTCATAAACATTGCAGGTGTTGAACAATATGAACAATTAAGCACATTAACACCCATTTTAACAAGAATATCAATAACTGCCGTTCTTATTCTGTCGGCAGATATTCTTGAATCGTGACCCACTGAAACCAAAAGCTCGTCTGCTTTTTTGCCCTTCTTTTCACAGAGAAAATCAATAAATGATGCGCTGATTTCTCTGACAACTTCATCAGTCAACTGAATTTCGGGATATTTTTCTGTTGCAACAGCAACACCACGAACATCAGTTCCACTTTTTAAATGCATAAGTTTCATTTAATCAACCCCCTTTTAAGCATTTCTTCTGCTGCGAGCATTACACCCAATTTACCACTGTGGAAATTGAGTCCACCTTGCATCCAGACTGCGAATGGCTCACGAAGAGGAGCATCTGCAGAAAGTTCAATTGATGAGCCCGATGTAAACGCGCCTGCAGACATAATAACCTGACTGTCATAGCCCGGCATATTCCAAGGCTCAGGTGTTACATATGAGTCAACCGGAGCACCCTTTTGAAGTCCCTGACAGAACGCAATCAAATTAGCACTATTTTCAAGACAGATTGCCTGAATTATATCGTGACGAGTCTCGTTCACTTCAGGAGTTACCTTAAACCCTAATTCTGTGAAGAGTGATGCTGCAAAAATAGCAGTTTTAAGTGCTTCACCAACAACATGTGGAGAATTGAAAAGTCCCATAAAAATGTTTCTGTTCTGACCAAGTGTTGCGCCCAATTCTGTGCCGAGACCAGGAGTTGTGAGTCTGTATCCACAAAGCTCAACCAAATCCTTGCGACCTGCGATGTATCCACCACTAGGGGCTATTCCACCACCTGCGTTTTTAATGAGTGAGCCTGCGATTAAATCTGCGCCAACCTCAGTTGGTTCAAGTTTTTCTGTGAATTCACCATAGCAGTTATCAACCATAACAATTGCTCGTTTGTTAACTCTATGTACGATTTCGCAAACATTTTCAATTTCTGCTATTGAAATTGTGTGACGAAGTGAATATCCACGAGAGCGTTGAATATAAACCATTCTGACTGCTTTGTCCTTTGCACACTCTTCGATGGCATCATAATCAATTTCGTCATTTTCAGTTAAATCTACCTGTTGATAATGCACACCAAAGTCTGCAAGGGTGCCGTCACCCATATTTTTACCACCCAAGCCAATTGTTGAGTGAAGAGTGTCATATGGTGTGCCTGTTACACAAAGCATTACATCATTTGGACGAAGAATACCGTAAAGGCAAACTGCAAGAGTATGTGTGCCACTTGCCAATGCACCTGCACGGATTATCGCACTTTCTGTGCCAAAAATATCGGCAACGAGATTATCCAGCTTTTCTCGTCCTTTATCAGAATAGCCGTATCCTGTTGTTGTGTTGAAATCTGTTTCGTCAACACGGTTTCGAATAAAAGCGGACAACACCTTTTGCTGATTATATTCTGTTAATTGGTCGATTCCTTCAAAAACAGGCTTAGATTTTTGGAGTGCAATCTTTGATAATTCATTAATTCTGTCACTGATTTCAAAAAACATTTTAATTTTCCTTTTATATTTTGTATTCGTATATCTCTTTCACGACTTCAAAGCCGAGTTTTTCATAGAATTTCACATTATAATCACGAGAGATTAAATAGACATCTTTTCGCGGAGAAATGTTTAGCAACTTTTTAACTATTTCTCTTCCGTAACCTTGACCTCGATATTTTTCTTTTGTGAAAACATCTGTAATCAAGGCTAAATCTTTATTAAATGATATAAATCCACCGCTTATTGTCTGCAAGGGTTTTTCGATTACTGCACCTTCACAACAGCCATTAAGGTTTAAATACTGTTTGAGCATTGTCTGGTCGGGTGTAAGTTTATCATTTAACTTTTCTATTTTATTATAAAGGGTATATTTTATACCCTTTTCACCTTTTATTTTGTCTAGGGAAATATACATTAGATATTTTTTATCTATTTGGGTGTGTGGCAATTTGTCAGTTGAAAAAATTGAGCCGTTAAGTACAAATTCAAGCTCTTCAAAATCTGCATTTTCACTTGCGAAAGCAACACATCTGTCGTTATCACCTGAAACAATTGCAGTAATTTTATTTTCGTCATTAAATTGTGCCCATAAAACGCCGTCTTTTAATTCGCAATCCATAAAAAATCCCGTTTGCGAAAGAAAGAGTGCGGTATTGTCTTTCCCCAAATAGTCAAAAACTAACTTATCTACTCGATTTATTGATTTAACCATTTGCCAAATCCTTTAAAAGTTCTTTTGTGAGCTTTTCAACGCTTTCAATATCCTTTAAATTGCATACAGATGAGCCTGAATGAATATATCTGCAAGGCAAAGACACCGCAACTGTCTTTATGCCACCTGCTGACTTATGAATTGCCCCTGCATCGTTTCCACCTGCAACCACTGTCTTTGTCTGACAAGGAATATTATTCTTTTCTGCGATTTCAAATGCTCGTTTATATAATTCTCTGTCATAGAGTGTTGCTCTGTCCATAAATGATACTACTGCGCCGCCACCTGTTTTGCAGACTTTTTTATGGTCGGGTGTATCAGGAATATCCGAAGCTGTTGTTGTTTCAATTACAATAGCATAATCAGGGTTAACTGTGTATGCACTCACTGTTGCTCCACGAGTTCCAATTTCTTCTTGAACTGTGAAAACACAAGTATAGTCAATTTTTGACTTCTCTTGTAAAAGTTCTAACATAACAGCACAACCAACCCGGTCATCAAGGGCTTTTGATTTGAGCATTTTGTTGCCAAACTCAATAAAATCAGACGTGAAATATCCAAAATCACCAAGAGAAATGTGCTTTTCTGCTTCTTCCTTTTTTTCAAAGCCAAAATCAACTGAAATATCAGTAATACTTGGTATTTTTTTGCTCTCGTCAGCACTGCATTGATGGATTGCTTTGCCACCAGCAACACCAGTTAATCCGTTTATAGTTAATTTTTTACCAAAGAGTGCAGAATCATCAATCCCACCCACACTTGATACATAAACATATCCGTCATCGCTGATATAAGTGACAATAAAACCAACTTCATCCATATGAGCAAAAAGCGCAACTTTGTTTTTGGGTATGTTTTCACCTTTTTTATCAACAATAAGATTGCCGAGAGCATCAACTGAATATGTGCAATCTTGGGGAAGCTTTGAGATTATAAACTCTCTCACACTTTTTTCATCACCAGATGTGCCATTGAGCATACAGAGTTCATTTAACAAATTCGTATTCATAATGCTCACACCCTTTCAAGAAATCGTGCAATAAGCTTTGCACTATTTTCGATATCACGAATATCCACTGTCTCAACAGGAGTGTGCATATATTTCTGTGGCAATGAAACCAAAGTTGATGGAATTCCACCTTTTGAGATTGTGATATGGTCGGCATTTGTGCCTGTTTTGCCATTCATAATTTCTTTTTGATATGGAATTTTATCTTCTTCTGCTATTTTTACAAGAAGCTCTGAGTATTCACGGCTTAAAATCGGTGAATAACCTATCATTGGTCCACCATTCATTTTGCCACATTCTTTTACATTGCTATCGGGTGTATGAGCAAAACTCACATCAACTGACAAAGACAAATCCGCATCACTATTAAAAGATGCACAAGTAGCGCCCGTGCCACCTGTTTCTTCTTGAGCAGAGCAAACAAGAGTGATTTTATTCTCTGTATTTGTATATTCAAGGGCTTTAAGAAGTACTGCAATTCCACCGCGGTCATCAATATAAGGTGAAGAAACCACGTTTTCAGAAAGAACTGAAAATGAATTTCTAAAACTTGCTCTGTCACCGATTGAAACTATTTTTTCCGCTTGTGCCTTGCTCATACCGATATCAACAACACAAGTTCCGTCTTTTGAAACACGGCTCTCACCGTCAGAGAGATGTGGTGGCACTGTGCACACAACACCATAGATATCTTCTGTACCATGAATTGTCAACTCTGTGCCCTCAACTGTGCGCATATCAACACCACCGACTTTTGTTACACGAAGAAAACCATCGTCGGTAATCCCCGTTACAACAAAACCGATTGTATCAAGATGAGCATCTAATAAAATATGCTTGCCCTTGCCGTCTTTTTCGATAATTATGTTACCAACCTTATCGCAAGAAACCTTGCCATACGGTGAAAAAAGCCCCTTGAATGTTTCAAAGGAGCATTTCTCATCCCCCGCAACACCTGCGAGGGATGTTAATTTTTCTAAAAGTTCAATAGTTGTCATTTAAATCAACCTTATATTTTATATTTCTATGCCGCCTACTGGTCTAATAATAAGTACATAGCAAGAACCTTCACCGAAAATACTCTCCATTGCATTTTTGTAATCTGCAAGGATTTCGTTTGGAACGAATGCCTGAATTGTACCTGCAAATCCACCACCGTGAACACGCCAAGCGCCCTTGCCCTTGAGAATGCTTTCACTTACTGCCAATGCAAGTGAAACCGGTTGTTCCTGAGGCTTTTTAACAGAAAATACATTCTGATTATACTTGTATGATGAGTCGCCACTTTCAAGTATGTATGATTTAAATTCTTCAAAGTCACCCTTTTTAAGAGCGTCAACTTCTTTTAATACTCTTGCATTATCTGCAAAGAAGTGTATTGCACGGATAACTGCTCTGTCCCCAACCTTTGCGCGAATTGTTGGGATATTCTTCTTGAATTCTTCTTCTGGGACTTCACGAAGAACTTTCTTACCAAAGCAACCTGCAACTGCTTCCATTTCGCTACGGATTGCTGCATAGTCATCTGTCAAGTCTGAATGGCTACCTTTTGTGTCAACGATGCAAAGTGAATGACCTGAAGCTGCAAAATCAAATTTAACTTCATTTACGATTGGCTCTGCTGGGTTGTTGAAATCAATTGTAACAAATCCACCAACTGAGCAAGCCATCTGGTCCATAAGTCCGCAAGGCTTATCAAAATAAACATTCTCTGCATATTGTGCAATCTTTGCGATTGTGCTTGCATCAACTTGTCCGTCATTATAAAGGTAGTTAAGCATTGTACCGACAAGCACTTCGTAAGCCGCTGATGATGAAAGACCTGAACCTGAAAGCACACTTGACATTGTTACTGCGTCAAAGCCACCAATTTTGTAACCATATTTAAGGAATCCCGCACACATACCACGAACAAGTGCTGGTGAATGTCCTTTTTCATCTTCTTTAATTTCAAGGTCTGTGATGTCACAAACATCCATATCATATCCACGGGATTTTACACGAACGATGTTTTCATCATTTTTTGAAGCAACTGCAATAGCGTCAAGGTTGATACCTGCTGCTAAAACTCTGCCGTGGTTGTGGTCTGTGTGGTTACCACCAACTTCTGTACGACCAGGTGCTGAGAAAAGACGAGCGTCTCTGTCTTCACTAAAAATTTCTGCAAAATCATTTGCAAGAGACACATATCTTTCGTGCTGAGCCTTAACTGCTTCATCTGTAACATAAACGCGCTTGAATCTCTCATCATAAGCGCCATTCAAAATATCATTTTTCAAAACATTAATTGTTGCCATCTTTATTTTCTCCTTTTCGTTTTTCCAACGCTATATTTGTAATTAAAACAGCCGTGCCTGAAATAACTAAAAGAATTATTACAGGAGCCATAAAATGCCATGTGAAGGGTTGCGCAATGTTACCACCCATTACAGAATATGTCCATAACTTAATGAAATAACCTGCAATTGATGCAACCATAAACTTACCGAACGGAAACTTAATTCCCCCATAAAACTGACTCGCCATATTAATTGGGATTGATGGAATAAGTCTTATCAAAAACAGTACTCCCAATTTTGTCTTGCCTGCATGGTTAAGCATTTCTCGAACATTTTCATATTTTTTTAATTTATGTACGGCAACGCCCTCATCAAGTCGTCTGCCATACCAATAGACTATTGAAAGTGTTATTGAAAAGCCCACAATATTAAGTGGCAATGCAAGTTCCGGTTCAAACATAACACCCGTCATAATCATAATAAAAGGGAACGGAATTGGAACAACTGCTTTAAGTGCATAAACCACAAGTATTGCAAGAGCGATAAGCCATCTGTTTTCAAGAGATTGAATAAAATCTTGTAATTTGCCCAATGCCCACAAGAACTCTGCCCAACCACCTTCGGCTACTTTTGTGCTCATAATCATTGTGATAACTGCAAGCAAAATTGCCACAGCAAAAAGTCCTATAGCGCTAAGATTCATAGCGCCTTTTCTGTCAAGGTTTCTTTTTTCCATCTGCATCCCCTTTCTCTATTAGTTTGTAAACATACATATACATCTTAATTTTATAATATTTATTGAAAAAGGTCAATATTTTTGTTATTATAATATTAAATATAACACTATAATATATACACATTTAAAGGTAGTGATTACTTTGAAATTCGTTGTGCTTGATTCTTATGCACTCAACCCTGGGGACTTATCGTGGGAATGGCTTGAAAATCTGGGTGAATGTGAGATTTATGACCGTACACCCGCAGACAAAATTCTTGAAAGATGTATGAGCGCAGATGTTGTTATCACAAATAAAACACCTATTACAAAAGACACTTTATCAAAACTTTCTAATCTTAAATATATTGCCCTTGAATCAACAGGATATAATGTGGTTGATTGTGAATATGCAAAAGAAATGGGTGTGCCTGTTTCAAATATTCCTGCATATTCAACCAATGCAGTTGCACAACTCACATTCTCACTCATTCTTGAGATTACAAATGCTGTGGGAATACATAGTGAAAGCGTAAGAAATGGTGACTGGGCTAATTGTCCTGATTTCTGTTATTGGAAAACTCCACTCACCGAGCTTTGTGGCAAAACACTTGGTATTGTTGGATTTGGTCAGATTGGTCAAGCCGTTGCAGACATTGCAGAAGCTTTTAAAATGAATATTGTTGCTGTTTCAGGTCACGAAACAGACCAAAGTCACAGAAAGAATTTTTCTTGGGTTGATATGGATACCCTTGCAAAACTGAGTGATATTATTTCATTCCATTGTCCGCTCACCGAAAAGACAACAGGACTTGTGAATGAAGAATTTATCTCAAAATGCAAAGACGGTGCAATTATTATCAACACAAGCCGTGGTCCTGTTGTAGATGACCAAGCTCTTGCAAACGCTCTCAATTGTGGTAAACTTCGTGGTGCAGGTCTTGACGTGCTCACAGTTGAACCACCAAAAGCAGATAACCCTTTGCTCTCTGCAAAAAATTGTTTTATTACCCCACACATTGCTTGGGCAGGGTTTGAAACAAGAGAAAGACTTATGAACATTCTCGAAGAAAATGTAAAAGCATATTTAAATGGCAATCCACAAAACGTTGTTAATAAATACTGACAAACAAAAAAGGACATCGCACGATGTCCTTTTTCTTATCTATTTCTTTAATCCTTTTGCAAGAACAATCAAACTGTCAAGTTGTTCATTGCTCAATCCTTTAACAGTATCAAGCAATTCTTTTGTCTTTGCAGGATTTTTAATCTCAGTCTCAAAAAATTCCTGTGGTGTAATATCAAGATATTCGCAAATGTAGAAGAAAACAGTCATAGATGGAAAGTTCACACCATTTTCAACACCGTTAATATAACTTTCACATTGTCCAATAGATGTACTCATTTCTCTTGCAGATACTCCCTTGTTTTCTCGCAACTGCGCAAGCCTTAAACTAAATTCTCTTTTCTCCATTTGCTTCACCGCCTTTATCTAATTGTACAATATACACACCCGCAAACCGTATGAACTGTTCATAAATTATGCTTGACATATCTAATTTGTTTAGATATAATTTAAATTATAAACGAATTAATTATGTGCAAAATCCTGAACTCTATTAAGTAATAGTATTCTTCTGTCATAAAAAATTTTTTAATGACTGTTTTGTGAAAATGAGAGTCAGGTCTTTCGTCGGGCGAAAATTCGCCCGACGATTTTTTGTAAAATTCGTATTGACACTTGAAGATAGTTATTGTATAATACACAATGTATCCCAATGTAAAGGGAGGGATTTTTAATGAGTCAGGTAAAAGTTAAAGAAAACGAGTCCTTGGAAAGTGCTCTCAGAAGATTTAAGAGACAGACTTCTCGCGACGGCGTAATTCAAGAAGTACGCAAAAGAGAGCATTACGAAAAGCCTTCTGTTAAGAGAAAGAAGAAGTCTGAGGCTGCACGTAAGCGTAAGTTTAAATAATCTTAGGCTTTGCGGAGCTATGTTTTAAAAACGCAAGTGGGCATCCATTGACGGATTGCCCACTATTTTTTTATTCTGTTTTCGGTTAAGGAGTTTTTTATGGTTTCACCAATGCCCAAATATCGTTTTAAAAGTGTTCTTGATATCACAGTTGAAGATTTGAACAAAATGGGAGCTCGTGCAGTTGCCCTTGATATTGACAACACAATTTGTAACGACGGAAAAGAAAATGTTATAGATGGGTTAGAGTCTTGGCTCAAAAAGATACAAGATTCAGGCATCAAAGTAATGATAATTTCTAACGCTATCGGCAAACGTCCACGAAAGGTTGCAGAGAGTTTAGGTCTTGCTCATTTATCATATGCTCGAAAGCCAAAAGCAAAGAAACTTTTAATGGGCGCAGAGCTTATGGGTGTAAAAATAACGGAAATGGCAATGGTTGGTGACCAGATTTTTGCTGATGTTTTAGCGGCAAACAATTGTGGGGCAATCGCTGTACTTGTTGATGCATTAGAGGGTGAAACCCGTTTTCCGATTTTCTATGCAAATCGCAGGCGAAAAGAAAAACCCGTAATTGCAGAATTTGAAAGACTTTATGGATATGGTGTTTATGATGAATAATTTACAAAAACTTTTAAAGGATAAGGGCGCGGGGTTTTGCGCACTTATTATCTCACCTGAAAACAGAAAATATTTCACAGGATTTGAGTCTTCTGACGGATTTTTGCTTGTGTCATCTGACCGTGCAGTTTTTATTACTGACGGAAGATACATTGAAGCGGCAGACAAGCAGATTTCTGCTTGTGAAGTTATGCTTTTGGGCAAAACATATCCGCAAATCGCAACAATACTTAACGAGATGAATTGTCGTCATTTGCTTGTTGAATCAACAAGAATGACGGTTTCTACATATAATTCACTTAAAGGTGTGCTTAAAAATATCAGTATTTCTACTGACACCACACTTGATACAATTATAAATTCACTTCGTTCAATCAAAACAAGAAACGAAGTTGAGAGCATCATAAAAGCTCAACGCATTGCAGAAAAAACCTTTGAACATATTCTCAAATTCATTAAAGTTGGTGTTACTGAAAAAGAAATCGCACTTGAACTGGATTTCTTTATGCTTCGTAACGGTGGCGAAGGTTTATCTTTTGAGACAATTGCCGTCAGTGGTGCAAACTCATCAATGCCACACGGTGTTCCAAGTAACAAAAAAATCGAGAATGGCGATTTTATCACTCTCGATTTTGGTACAATTATAAATGGTTATCATAGCGATATGACCCGAACTGTTGCCGTCGGTTCTGCTACTGATGAAATGAAGAATGTTTATGACATTGTGCTTAAAGCACAGAACAACTGTCTTCCAAATATCCGTTCAGGTATAAATTGCAAAGACGGTGACGAATTTGCACGAAGCGTAATCAGAGATGCAGGTTTCGGTCAATACTTCACACATTCAACCGGTCATGGTGTTGGTGTTGAAATCCACGAATTTCCAAATCTCTCACCCGCTTCTGACAGCATTTTACAAGTTGGCAACATTGTCACAGTCGAGCCTGGTATTTATATCCCTGAAAAATTCGGCGTGAGAATTGAAGATATGGCTCTTATCACCGAAAACGGCTGCGAAAATCTCACTAACGCACCAAAAGATTTGATTATCTTATAATCAGCGCCGTTATAATTGACCCTACCACCGCAGACGAAAGCATTTGTACGACAAAAAACATTTTACTTTTTACCTTTTGTTTGCGTGTTTTGGGCACAGAATTAGAATTCTGAATACTTTTCAACGCTTGGTTTCGAAGTTTAGCGTCACTCTCGTTGCTGTATTCAGGTTTAACAAAAAACAATGCTTTTTCAAAGTAATCACATTGGGGTTCAAGAATTTCTAAAACTTGTCGGTTAACGCCTTTTACCATTTTTATATCCTCACTGTTTTGTTTTTAAATATCATAGGCATTTTTAGTCAGTTTTATACTCTTTTACCAATAGAATTTCTAAGAAAAATTTGTCAATATGGGATTTTCACCAAAAATAATTACACATTATTTTATACTAAAAGTATAATTAACTTTTCAACAAAATTGTTGAAAACTCTGTTGAAAATGTTTATAACTTGCCCTGATTTCATTGAAAATCAAAGGTTTTTGCCATTTTTCGACAATTTTATAAAAAGTTTGTGAAAATTATATCAAATACAATTTGTTGTAATTACTTGACAAATTATACATTCTGTTGCTTTAACTACTTAAAAAATTACTAAAAGATTTGTGCAACTTTTTATTAGTGCTTTTTAATAGAATTTTCAAAAATTTTTAGCTATTTTGCGAGGTGATTTTTACGAAGAAACATTTTGAAATAGAGTGTCCCCCTGTTTTCGATTTAGGACTTACTCTTGATTGTGGTCAGGCGTTTCGTTGGACAGAAAATAATGGAAAATGGCATGGCGTTGCTTTTTCCAAACCTTTAACTGTTTTTCAAAAAGAAAATAAAATAATTTTCGATTGTGACGAAGATGATTTCAATAAAATCTGGAAAAATTATTTCGATTTTGAATGTGACTATGAAGAAATCACAAGAAAATATGACGACAAATATCTTTCACAAGCCGTCAAAGATTACAACGGTATTCGAATTCTTCGTCAAGAGCCTTGGGAAGCACTTTGCTCGTTTATAATTTCTGCAAACAACAACATCCCAAGAATAAAGGGTATCATTGACCGTCTTTGTGAAATCTTTGGTGATGGCGAAAGCGGTCAAAAAACATTCCCATCAGCAGAAAAGTTGGCAACTTTAACTGTTGAAGATTTAGCACCGTTGCGTTCAGGTTTCAGAGCAAAATATATTATTGACGCAGCGCAAAAGGTTGCTAATGGAACAGTTGATTTTGATGTAATTCAAAACAATCCAATTGAATTTGGTCGTGAAGAATTACAAAAAATCAACGGCGTGGGCGCAAAGGTCGCAGAGTGCACTTTGCTTTATGGTTTTCATAAAATTGAAGCGTTCCCCATTGATGTGTGGGTTAGACGAATTATGGCAGAAATGTATCCAGACGGGTTACCTGAATGCACAAAGGGTACTGAAGGAATTGCTCAACAATATTTATTCCATTGGAGAAGAATGCAAGATAAAAAATAAAGAGACTCGCGAGAGTCTCTTTTTGTTTTGTGTTTTTTTATTGTTGTGGCATTCCTGCTGACATCATTGATGCCATAAGTCCTTTTTTCTCTTTCTTTGGCTTATATGCAGGTGGGTTTTTAAGAAGCTCTTTTGCTTTCTTACCCTTTGAAGATGCGAGATACTGGTTAACTGCAACAAGTGTTTCATAGAAATCTTCGTCAGTAATTTCTGCTCTGCACTTTGCAAGAATATCAGCATCATTGTTGATTTCACCAAGAATTGTAACGACTACTAAATCCTGAACATCATTTGTTCCGTTTTCATAAGTGTCACTGAGAATTCTCATAAGCTTCTTGATTTTCTGCTGGTCATTTGAATGAAGAGTTTCCATAATATATGCATTAGCGTGATTTACAAAGAAATCTTCACCAAGGAATTCGTCATATCTTTGAAAATTCTCTTTATAAGCATCTTTAAGTTCAGGATAAACTGTTGTGATTCTGTTTGCAAGAGTGTTAGCGTCATAAGACATACCATTCTTAACCGCTGTCTTTGAAACAGTTGCAGGAGCTTTTTTAGTTGCAGCTGCTTTTCTTGATTTCTTGCCATAAGCAGTATCAAGAGTGTCACAGAGTTCATTGCAAAGAGATTTGATATCTCTTTCTGTGAAATCTTCAAGGTCGAAAAGGTTTGAAGAAACCTTTTTAAATTCGCCGTTATCGTTTTGTTCCATAACATCAAGAATGTTATCATGGCTTACAAGACGAACCACAAGACTGTTCTTTTCAATTTCGAGATATGCACTTTCTTCTTCTGTAAAGATTGGTGCGTCACCTTTCTCGATATTTTCAGGGATTTTTACTTTAAAATCATTTGCTTCAAAATTAGCACTGCAACCTTTTAATACAAGTGCAAGAGCTTCGTTTCTGTCGAGCATTTTTAGTACCTCAAATCGTTATAAAATTAGACATCCCATATAATATAACACATTTATTTCAATTTGTCATTAAAAATTTGTGAATATTATAATTGATTAGTTAAATATATTGTGATAAAATAATATAGTTAATTATTAAAATGTGTTATTATGACTTTTTATAGGGTGATAATTATGAAAAATGCGCTTATTATTTTTGGCGGTGTTTCATCTGAGCATGATGTTTCGGTTGTGTCTGCATCATCAGTTATCAGAAACATTCCAAAGGATAAATATAATGTTATAATGCTCGGCATTACAAAACAAGGTGAAATGTTCCTTTATGATGGCGACTTTGAAAAATTGCCAAAGGACAAATGGCTTGAAGATAAAGCGAATCTTAAAAAAGCAATTATCTCAACAGACCGTGCAGACCGTGGTATTGTTGTATTTAACGATAACGGATATGAGAAAATCAGAATTGACGTGTGCTTCCCTGTGCTTCACGGCAAAAATGGTGAAGACGGCACAATGCAAGGACTTTTGACTATTGCAGGTATCCCTTATGTTGGTTGTAACACTATGGCATCGGCAGTGTGTATGGATAAAGCAATGACAAATGCAATCTGCGATATTAACAATATTGCACAAGCAAAGTGGAAATATATCACAAAATATGATTTTGAACTTCGTGGCAGAGAATTCGCAAGAGAATGTGAAGAATATTTAGGACTTCCTGTGTTCATCAAGCCTGCAAATGCCGGGTCATCTGTGGGTGTTGTTAAAGCAAAAACTCTTGAAGAAATTCAGCGCGGACTTGAATATGCTTTGCAGTTTGACTCAAGAGTTGTCGTTGAAGAAGCAATTCTCGGTGCAGAAGTTGAATGTGCAGTTATGGGTAATGACGAGCCTTTCGCAGGTGCAGTTGGCGAAATTGAGCCAAGTAATGAGTTCTATGACTTTGAAGCAAAATATGAGTCAGATAGTGGACTTCATATTCCTGCTCGTATTGGCGAAGATAAAATCAAAGAAGTTCAAGCACAAGCAATCAAGGCATATAAGGCTTGGGGTTGTTCAGGTCTTGCACGAGTTGATTTCTTTGTTAGATATTCTGACGGTGCGGTGCTTCTCAACGAGCCAAATACTCTCCCCGGCTTTACAAACATCAGTATGTACCCAATGCTTATGGATAAAGCGGGAATTTCTTATGGTGATTTGCTCGACAAACTTTGTACTCTTGCAATGGATAAATGGGAAAAGGAATTCGCAGAATGAGAACAAATGCAGTTATAAAAATTGTCAGTCTGCAAAGAACTGAAAACGGTGACAATGCAGGTGAAATGTCAGTTTTAGGTCGTATTACCTATGACAACGACAAAAGCATAATTGAATATATCGAAAACAATGAAGAAACGGGCCCTGAAGAAACAACAATCACCGTTTCAAATAATGATACTGTAAGCATTGTGCGACACGGCCAGTTTAGTAGTGAAATGATGGTTGAAAAAGGCAAACGCCATCTCACATTTTACAGAACACCTTATGGTGAATTGACAATGGGTATTTATGGCACACAGGTTGACTTTTCAAAAGATGAAAAAGGCGCAACTCTTAAACTTAAATACGAACTTGATTTTAACAACGGATTTGTATCAGAAAATACTATGAAAATATATATTGAGGAGAAATAAGGATGTCTAAATTAGTTAAACAAGCAACTAACGAATTACATACACTTATTGTGAATGCTTTAGAAAAAGCTGTTGCAGACGGCGAAATCCCTGCAGAGCCAATTCCAGCGTTTAATATTGAAGTTCCTGCAAATCGTGACAATGGTGACTATTCATCAAATATCGCATTTGTTTGTGCAAAAGTTTTCCGTCGTGCACCAAAAATGATTGCTGATTTAGTTGCAAAACATATTGAGCTTGACGGTTCATATTTTGATTCTTGCACAGTTGCAGGAGCAGGATTTGTAAACTTTACACTTTCAAAAGATTTTTATGCTGACATTCTTCTTGATGTTAAGGCACTCGGCAAGGATTACGGCAGAAGCGATTACGGTCAGGGCAAAAAAATCAATGTTGAGTTTGTTTCTGCAAACCCAACAGGCCCAATGCACATGGGCAATGCTCGTGGCGGCGCACTCGGTGACTGTCTTGCAGCAGTTCTTGATATGGCTGGCTATGAAGTTGAGCGCGAATTCTATATCAATGACGCAGGTAATCAGATTGAAAAATTCGGTCTTTCACTTGATATCCGTTATCAGCAGATTTTTAAAGGTGAAGCTGCAGTAGAACTTCCTGAAGACAGCTATCACGGCGAAGACATCAAAGAAAGAGCACAGCAGTTTGCTGATGTATATGGTGATGAGTACATCAACAAGACTGAAGATGAGAGAAGAAAAGCACTTGTTGAATTTGCTTTGCCAAAAAACATCGACAATATGAAAGCTAATATGGCAAAATATCGTATTAAGTATGATACTTGGTTTAAAGAAAGTCAGCTTCACGATAGCGGTGCTGTTAAAGAAGTTATCGACTATCTCACAAATAAAGGTTTGACTTATGAAAAAGATGGTGCAGTTTGGTACAATAATATCAAAGTGCAGACAGAAATGCTCACTCGTCAGGGTAAAACACAGGAAGAAATCGATAAGTTAGAGCTTAAAGACGATGTTCTTATCCGTCAGAATGGTAATCCAACATATTTTGCAGCAGATATTGCTTATCATAAAAACAAACTCGTTGCTCGTGGATTTGACAAGGCAATCGACGTTTGGGGTGCTGACCACCACGGCCACGTTGCTCGTATGAAGGGTGTACTTGAAGCGCTTGACCTTGATTCTGACCGTCTTGATGTTATCTTAATGCAGTTAGTTCGCCTTACTCGTGACGGCGAAGTTGTTAGAATGAGTAAGCGTACAGGTAAAGCAATCACACTCGTTGACTTGCTTGAAGATATTCCTGTTGATGCAGTTCGTTTCTTATTCAATATGCGTGAACCAGGCTCACAGATGGATTTTGACCTTGATTTAGCAGTTGAACAGTCATCACAGAACCCAGTTTACTATTGTCAGTATGCAAATGCTCGTATCCACAGTATCTTGAGAAAAATCGAAGCAGACGGTGTAACAGTTCGTGACTGCACAAAGGATGAACTTAAACTCCTTACTGCTCCTGAAGAAATCGAGCTTATCCGTCACCTTGCATCTCTCACAGACGAAATCGTGAACTCTGCAAAGAACTATGACCCTGCAAAGATTACTCGTTATTGCATCGACCTTGCAACTCTTTTCCACAAGTTCTATAATGCTTGTCGTGTTGCTGTGGAAGATGAAGCACTTATGCAAGCTCGTATCTTCCTTTGCACTTGTGTTATGAATGTTATCACAAACATTCTCGAAATGTTCAGCATCTCAACACCAGAATCAATGTAAAGCGTCTATGACGCTTTACTCGATATAAATCCTTTCAGGATTTTCGATATGTCACATACTGACTCGATATGTGCTAACGCACACGATATGTTCACTTCGTGAACGAGATTTATATCATATCGAGTTTGAGCGTTAGCGAAAACATATCGATTTTACGAAGTAAAAATATCGAGCAATCGTAGATTGCATATCGACTAATAAAATAATGTAGGGGACGTCGACTCGGCGTCCCATTTTTTGTATTTTTACGAAATTTTTGTCTATAATACAATTATGACTATAATTTTCATATTCTTTGTCAATCTTTTGTCAAAATAACTATTGAAAAATTCTGGCAATAATTGTATAATTGCTAAGATAGGAATTATTCCGTTAAATTATGAAAGGAGTTTTCATTTATTATGATTAACTACTCACATGAAGTTGAAAAAATGTGCTGTGTTAAAAAAGGTCCTCACCACGGTCCTGCTCCAATTCCTGAAGAAGGAAAATGGGTAAAGGCTTATGAAATCAAAGATATTTCAGGCTTCTCACACGGCATCGGCTGGTGTGCTCCTCAACAGGGTACATGTAAGCTCACACTTAACATTAAAGATGGTATTGTTGAAGAGGCTCTTGTTGAGACTCTCGGTTGCTCAGGTATGACTCACTCAGCTGCTATGGCTGCTGAAATTCTTCCTGGCAAAACTCTTCTTGAATGCCTTAACACAGACCTTGTTTGTGACGCTATTAACACAGCTATGAGAGAAATCTTCCTCCAGCTCGTTTATGGTCGTTCACAGTCTGCTTTCTCAGAAGATGGTCTTGTTGTTGGTGCAGGTCTTGAAGACCTTGGTAAAGGTCTCCGTTCACAGGTTGGTACAATGTTCTCAACAAAAGTTAAAGGCGTTCGTTATATGGAAATGGCTGAAGGCTATATCACAAGAATGGCTCTTGACGCTGATGACCAGGTTATCGGTTATGAGTTCGTTAAGCTCGGTAAGATGATGGAAGATATCCGTCACGGTATGGACGCTGCTACAGCTCTCAAGAACAATACAGGCTCATATGGTCGTTTTGCAGATGCTGCAAAATACATTGACCCAAGAGAAGAATAAGAGAAGGAGGATACTAAAATGGCTAATGATGTAAGATTTGAAGGCAAAGAAAGAAGAATGGCTAAAATCGAGAAATGTCTTGCTGAATACGGTATTGCTTCTCTCGAAGACGCAAAAGCTCTTTGCGAATCAAAAGGTATCGATGTTGAAGGCATCGTTAAGGGTGTTCAGCCAATCGCATTCGAAAATGCTGTTTGGGCTTACACACTCGGTGTTGCACTTGCACTTAAATCAGGTGTAAAAACTGCTTCTGAAGCTGCTGCAGTTATCGGTAAAGGTCTTCAGGCTTTCTGTATCCCTGGTTCAGTTGCTGAACAGAGAGACGTTGGTCTTGGCCACGGTAACCTTGGCGCAATGCTTCTTAAAGAAGAAACAAAGTGCTTTGCATTCGTTGCAGGTCACGAATCATTTGCAGCTGCTGAAGGTGCTATCGGTATCGCAAAGACAGCTAACAAAGTTCGTAAAGAACCTCTTCGCGTTATCCTTAACGGTCTCGGCAAAGACGCTGCTATGATTATTTCAAGAATCAACGGTTTCACATATGTTGAAACAGAATATGATTTCTATACAAGCGAACTTAAAATCGTTAACGAAACAAAATATTCAGACGGCGAAAGAGCTGCTGTTCGTTGCTACGGCGCAAACGATGTTCTTGAAGGCGTTGCTATCATGAAGAAAGAGGGCGTTGACGTTTCTATCACAGGTAACTCAACTAACCCAACTCGCTTCCAGCACCCAGTTGCAGGCACATACAAGAAGTGGGCTATGGAAAATGGCGTAAACTACTTCTCAGTTGCATCAGGTGGCGGTACAGGTCGTACACTTCACCCAGATAACATGGCTGCAGGTCCTGCTTCTTATGGTCTTACAGACACAATGGGTAGAATGCACGGTGATGCTCAATTCGCTGGTTCATCTTCAGTTCCTGCTCACGTAGAAATGATGGGATTAATCGGAATGGGTAATAACCCAATGGTAGGTGCAACTGTTGCAGTTGCAGTTGCTGTTGAAGAAACAAGCAAGTAATAAGAAAAAACCAACTCTTAAAAGGGTTGGTTTTTATACTTAAAAAGGGGATACGTCCCCTTTTTTTTATTAATCAGTGAAATTATCAAAATATCCTTGAACTAAGATAATTGGAGTACCTTTATCTCCAGAACCACTAGTTAGGTCACATAAAGAACCAATTAAATCAGTAAGTTGACGAGGAGTTGTTCCTTGTGATGCCATATTTCCTACTAAGTTATTGTTTTTAGCTTTAATACTATTAGAAATAGCTTCTTTTAATGCATCACCACTTAAATTCTTAAAATCATTGTCAGCAAGGTATTTTAGTTTTAATTCATTTGGAGTTCCTCTTAATCCTAGAGTAAATGCTGGTGAAACAACAGGATCTGCTAATTCCCAAATTTTTCCTTGAGGATCTTTAAAAGCTCCATCTCCATAAATCATTACTTCAACATCCTTTCCAGTTCTTTTTAAGAATTCTTTTTGGATTGCTTCTACTAGGCCTTGGCAATCTCTAGGGAAAAGCTTAACTTTATCTTCGGTAGATTTATTTGAACCAAGTAATCCATAGTTTTCATTGAAACCGTGTCCATTGATTGAAGTAGTTAAGATGTCATCAAGACCATAGACTAATTTTGCACCATTATTCTTTAAAATTCTTTTTGTTCTGACACGAGTATGGATATCACAAGTTAGAACTTTATCAGTATAATTTAAAATAGTTTTAGCTTGATTAGCAAAAACAATTTCAACTTCTGCACCACATTCTTTAATTAAACTAGCATAATAGTCAACATAATCTACACCAGTGAATTCATGAACAGTATATCCAAATAATTCGCGATATTTTTCTAGTGATAAAACATCTGAATAAGGATTAACACCTGCTTCATCTAGTTGATCATATGAAAGTAGGGCATTTCCTACTTCATCGCTAGGATAACTTAACATTAATACAACTTTTTTAACTCCTTTTGCAATACCTCTTAAAACAATTGCAAAACGATTTCTTGAAAGAATTGGAAAAATAACACCTACAGTTGCGTCTTCTCCAAATTTGGTTTTAACATCAAGAGCGATATCATCAATTGTTGCATAGTTTCCTTGTGCGCGTGCTACAATCGATTCTGTTAAGGCAACAACATCTTTATCTCTCATTGCAAATCCTTCAGCTTCAGCAGCCTCTAAAACGCTATTTACAGCGATATCTACTAAATTATCTCCTTCTCTAATAATAGGACATCTAATTCCTCTTGAAATAGTACCAACTTTTCTTTCCATATAAAACACCTGGTATATTATAAATGACTCATTTAATTGGTCATTATCAATATATCTTATCC
>CALEJD010000030.1 GCA_937898195.1 uncultured Clostridia bacterium
TTGCAAATAGTGTAGCAGCAAGTGCGAATATGTTAGAAGCAAAACTAGTCGTAGCAGCAACAATGAGTGGTTTTACAGCTAGAAAAATAAGTAATTTAAAACCAAATTGTCCAATATTAGCTGCATGTCCTAATGAAAAAGTTTGTAGAAGTCTAGCCCTTAATTATGGTGTTTACCCAATCGTTGTACCAGTTTTAGAAACAACTGATAAAATATATAATGGTGTTGTTTTAGCGACTGGTTCTACACTTCATTATGTTGTTTATGATAGTACTTTAAATGAAGCGTTTTTAGGAACTGAAACAGATTGTATAGAGGGTGGTGAGCCAAGAACCGTTAATGTTGATTTGTCAACGGGTGAATATAATAAAATAACAATAAAGGTTCAAGCCCCTCTCTCAGATATTACTTGTACTTGGAATAATTTTAATGTCCCATTAACGCAAGAATCTGAAAATGTTTATACAGTTTATGTCAATTCTTCTGTTGGGGAAGTCCTTAATGTTGATGTGGCACAAACGGCGGAACATCCTGCAGCGTCCGCTCAAATAACAACAAATGGTGAAGACATTGAAGAAACGATTGTTTTACCAGAGTTACCAGATTTTATTCAGCCTATTTTAACGTCTAATGGGACAATAGGTGGTGACAATTTTGCTGTTACTGGCTTTGGTTCATCAGACCAGAATGTTTATAAAGCATTTGATGGTAATTATTCAACCTATTGGGAATCTACAACAAATTTGGAATTTTATAATCCAGACCCGATTAGAATTTCTGAAATTGTTATAAATTCGGCAGATTCTTCTCACGCTGTAAGTGGGGTTACAATTATGTTTGCTGGTAATGGGGGGCAACTAACCAGTGTGATAAATGTCACAACATCTGTTTCGGGGAATGTCTGTACGGTGACACCAAATACCGTTGGTGGATTCTATGATACTTATGCCGTTGTTCTTGATGGAACAACACCGAGATATATAACTGAAATTACAATAAGCGGAAAGGTTATGACTAATGCGGGTTAGAATTACAATTAAAGGGAATTTAAACGGTGTTCATTATGTTTGGTCGGAAAAAGCACCAACGGGTGCTATTATTGAAGAAATAATCTTTGTTTTGCAACCGACAGATGGGTTTAAATTACGAAAAAAGGGTACAAAAGAATTTCTTGACTTTGTTATATTAAAAGATGGTATTAAAGAAGAAGATTATGAAGAAGTGGAGATAGAATATGCCGATTGATAGTCAAGTTGAAGTAAAGCGGGTTAGACTTGTAAAGGGTACTGGTTCTCAAATTGATGCGGCTCGTCAGGCTGGTGAAATACTTGAAACAGATTTTGTTGCTCAAACAGATGCGCCAGATTTAGTGCCAGAAACAAGAACGATAAATGGTCATCCATTATCAAGTAATATATCGTTGGATGCTTCTGATGTCGGTGCTGTTGCTTCAAATACAGCTATAACTGGTGCGACAAAGTGTAAAATCACTTATGATAGCAAAGGTCTTGTGACAGCAGGTGCTGATTTAACTCCTAGTGATATTACGACAGCATTAGGTTATACGCCTTATAATTCTACAAATCCAAGCGGGTACCAAGCAAACGTAATTGAAACAGTAAAAGTGAACGGAACTGCATTGACACCATCAAGCAAGGCTGTTGATATTATAATTCCAACAAATAACAATCAATTAACTAACGGAGCTGGATATATTACGTCATCTGCATTGAATGGATATGCCACTCAAACTTGGGTAGGGCAGCAGGGATATTTGACAAGTACTGCATTAAACGGCTATGCAACAGAACAATGGGTCGGGCAACAAGGATATATTACGGGGATTTCATCAAGCGATGTCACAAGTGCGTTGGGATATACACCGTATAATTCAAGTAATCCCAATGGATATACTTCTAATGTAGGGACAGTGACTAGCGTTAATAACGTTCAACCTGTTAATGGGAATGTCACCATTTCAATACCGACACAAGTAACGGAAAACACTGTATCAGGCTGGGGATTTACAAAGAATTTAGGAACTGTCACATCAGTAAATAATGTAAGTCCTGTCAATGGTAATGTGACTTTGAGTATCCCATCAGATATTTCTAGTAATAAAGTAAATGGTGCTCCTTTATCAACATCATCTGCTTATTTCTTTGGAGTAAGTGATTCTGCCGCAACTGATGTTGAAAAGGTTGTTTCAATCCCAAGCATTACGAGTTTAAGTGCGGGGCAATTTATTATTGTGCTTCCAACAGTTACAAGCACTGTTGAAAATTCTACATTAAAGTTGAATAACTTTACTGCATATCCTATGCGGTATCAAAACTCTGCTATTACAACATCGACTGACGCTTATGTATGGACAGCGAATACTCCGTCTGTTTTTGTATTTGATGGAGAATATTGGAGATTTGTTTGTCAGGGGTATAGAAACGTTTATTCTGCGATGAGCGTATCGGAAGGGACAACAGGTACGGCAACAACAAGCCGTGTAATGAGGGCAGACCGTTTAAAACAAATAATTCAAGACACGACATTAACTGGTATTGATACATCAACAAGCGGTACTGTTGTTGCTACTGACACAATAACACAAGGCATTGGTAAATTACAGGCTCAGATTGGTAGTATTGAAACAGCATTACACACAATAAATTCTGGGAGTTAGATATGTCCATATCAAGCGAATTGACAAAACTTAATACAAATATGCAAAATGCCTATACGGCAGTAAATAATAAGGGTGGAACATTACCTGCTTCGCAAAATATGGATAATTTAGCAACTGCGATAGGAAGTATTCCTAGTGGTTCTAGTGGTTATACAGAACTTCCATCATATCAAGTAGTAAATGGAGTGGCTAGTAGAAGAAGCGGTGCTTTAACAGGTAATGAGTTTAGTAATATAACAAGCGTTGGTACTTATGGACTTTATATGGCTTTTGAGCGTTGTGAAGAATTAACAGGGTTTGTAGATTTATCATCATTAACAAGTGTGGGGGAAAGAGGGTTTTATAATGCTTTTGCTTATTGTTATGGATTAACAAGTGTAGATTTATCATCATTAACAAGCGTTAGTACTTATGGATTTTATGGGGCTTTTTATATTTGTTCTGGATTAACAAGTATAGATTTATCATCATTAACAAGCGTTGGCTCTAGTGGACTTTATAGTGCTTTTTCTAGTTGTACAAAATTAACGAGTGTAAATTTCCCATCATTAACAAGTATTGATGGTAGTGGACTTTCTAATGTTTTTTCTAGTTGTACAGAATTAAAGAGTGTAAGTTTTCCAGCATTAACAAGTATTGGTGGTAGTGGACTTTATTACGCTTTTTCTTATTGTTCTAAAATAACAGATGTTTATTTTAATTCTTTAACAACAACATCTTTTGGCTCTTATACAGACCAATTCCAAAATATGTTATCTAGTACAGGAAGAACCGTGACACACACTTTACATTTTCCAAGTAATCTTCAAAGCACAATACAAGGTTTAACTGGCTATCCAACATTTAGTGGCACATCAGGCTATGTCGTATGTGCTTTCGACCTTCCTGCCACTTCGTGATTATTAAAAGGAGAATAAGATGTACATTACAGAAACATATAAATACAAGAAAGACGGAATTGTTTATGTTGGTGGAGAGGTGCCAGAGGGCGCTGAAATCCTTGAAACAATGGAAATCCTTAACGCAGAGGATGGATATGATTTAATCCGCATCCACGATAATGAGAATATGGGGGCTAATGTGTGGATTAGAGCTGGAGATTTGGTTAAGAACTATCGTGAAAAAAAACACGTTGAGCCTGAACCACAAGAATAAAAAAGGCTGGTGGGAAAAATCCAGCCCTAAAAAGATGTGAACAAAAAACATCGTAGCCTACACATACTTTTTAACAGAGGAATAAACCAAGGCTACAATATATATATAGCATTTAAAAATCGGTTTGTCAAATGGCGGCTAGGTGAACATCCTAACCGCCTAAACAAATGAAACACTCTGAAAGGAAATGAAACAAACCTTAAGAGCAATTATATATATAACATAAAATTTTAAAAATGTCAAATTAAAAAGTTGCTTAAAATATACAAACAAAATCAATAGTTTATGATTTTTTTTAAAAAAAATACAAAAAAATAGTGGATTTTTTTAAAAAAATATATTATGTAAAGAATTGCAAATGAAAGGAGTAAAAAATGAACCGATTTGACATTACGGATAAAATGTTATATAAAAATGGTGTTGGACAGGAGTCTAACATTAATTTGGAGAAAACAATGGAGAAAGAAATATCTGATATTTTTTCAAAACATTACAGTAGAATGATAAATGACTTATCACAGATAGTTGGATTTACTCCTGTGATGAAGGTCGTTATTTCTAATTCTATGCGTTGTTTGGAAGACGATATTTTGGAGATTAAAGGAGAAAAAAATGCAGTTCAGAACAACCAAAAAATTGATTATTGATGAGCAAAAACTAAACGTTCTTATTCGTTTGGGCTGTCCAGATGATAGATTACTATCTGTTATTAAAACTGGTAAATTTGAAAAAACCGGTGACCAAATAATTGATGAAATACTTGAATGTTTTGTTGATAGGAAAGAGTTTAAAAATTGGGGTGGAAATCACAATCCAAAAGGAATAAATAATTGTAAAAAAAGAAAAAATAGAGGTCAAGTTGACCATCAAGTTGAAAACCAAGATGGAAGTCAAAATGGTGGTCAAGTTGTAGATAAAGATAAAGATAAAGAAAAGAATAAGATTAAACAAAAAAACAAATATTCTGAAATAAAAAAAGATTCTCTAATGACTAAATATCAGGATTTGAGAGAATCTATGGAAAGGTGGTTACAATATAAACAAGAAAAAAAGGAAAGTTATACTGATGTTGGGCTGGAAGATTGTTTTGAAAAATTACAAAAATTATCTGGTGGGGACAAAGAATTAGCTATGGCTATTGTAAAACAAAGCACATCAAATAACTGGTCTGGATTATTCCAACTAAAGGATAATAAACAAAACCAACAAAAAGAAACAACCTTTCAACGAAATATAAGAATAATGAGAGAAATGGAGGAAGAAAACAATGCTAACGAAAGTCTGTTTTGATAGATGTATGAATACGCTTCTAATTTTTGGCGATGTTCCAGTTGATAAAGAAAAGAATAGTTTGTTTTATAATTTAATGAAAAACGATTTTGAAGATAAAGAATTTTCTATTATATCTGAAAATATCTGTAAGACGGAAACACTTTATGGTAAATACCCAACACCAAAGATGTTTTATGACCGTAAGCCAAAAGATAAAAGCAATATGGTTATGATTATTGAGGGGCAGTTTTATTTGGATGATACTATGCCAGAGTATAAAGATTATCTTGTAGGCGCATCAGATGAAGAAGTAGAACGGATTTGGAAATGGATATTTGAAAACAAATATGGAGAGGAAGTTAGTAAAGATTGGATAATTGAAAGAATTAAACAGTTTAGGAAACCAATAGAACGGGAAGAAATTGGTTTTAATGGGATTAAAATGATTGATTGTATTAAAAGGATGCCGAAATGAGTTGTTTTTATATCAATGGGATTGGATTAAAAAGATATTGTGAAGATAATAATATCAAATACTCAAAGGTTTATTTTTGGATAAACAAGGGGTTGTCAGTAGAAGATAGTATAAAAAAGGCTTTATCAAAAACAAATTATCCACAAACAAAATGGATAAAGGATGGGCAAAGCGTTTATCATATTTGTAAGAAAAATGGGATTTTATATAATTCTGTTGTAAAATTTATTAAAAGGGGGGTTGGTATTGAAAAGGCAATTAAAATTGTTGGAGATAAAGTATATAAAAGGGGACGCCCATCAAAATATGTATATAATGGGGTAGGGTTGTTATCTTATTGTAAGAAAAACAATCTGGATTATATGAATGTTTTTTATTATATAAAAAAGGGATTGTCGATTAAAGAAGCGATTGAAAGGGTTAAAAATGTTTGAAGTAGGAGAGATGGTAGAATTTTGGTTGCCAGATGGCAATAAGTTTAGATATGGGAAAATAGTCAGAAAACAGCGTGATATTTGCATTATTGTATCAAATATGTTAAAAAGAAGAAGGATATATAAGATTAAAGAAAGCCAATTAAGTAATTATAGGGGGGAGGTCTATTATGGAAAACCAAAAAATAATAATAGGATGTTTGGTTAGATTTTCTGTAAAAAAGACAATGCCAGCAAAAACAGGACAGGTTGTTGTGTTATATGGAGATGGAACGGCAGATGTTTATGTAATGGATGAATTAAAGATTTATAAGGTTTTAATTAGTAAATTGAGAAAGATATAAAACAAGACAGGGGGATAGTATGGAATTAGAATTTATTTTACATTGCGAACCGCCAAAGCATACAGCACAGGGGTCAAGCACTATTTTAAAGAATTTTAAGACGGGGAAGTTTTTTATTGGTAAAAAAGCCAACTCTAACGCCATACAAGCAAAGAACGAGTTAATGTGGTTGCTTATGCCTCATAGACCACAAAAACCGCTAGAGGGTGCTATTAAACTTGAAATAGACCTATTTTATTCGTGGAGGAAAAGCGAAACAAAGAAAAATCGTGAAAAAGGTCAAATGCCTGTTATAACAAAGCCAGATTTAGATAACTGGGTAATTTGACAATTATTTAAAAATAATATATAATAATTTTGTGGCTAGGATGTGCACCCCGAAAAGCAGAACCTTACTGCCTGCCACAATGAATTTAAAGGTCTACAAAAGGAGTAGATTATGACGGCAAAAAAAAGAGTTTCAGACGAAGATATATTAAAATCTTATTATGCAACACATAATGTCTGGAAAACAGCAAAAGATGTTGGAATTTGTGGACAAAGTGTTTGGGAAAGATTAAAAAGATTAAATATAAAAGAATGTACAAATAATGTTTTATCGGAAGAAGATAAAAATAGAATAAAAGAATTTTATATGATGGGATTTACAACAGGTGATGGAAAATTAGAGGATTTTTGTAAAAGTATTGGTAGAACAAAACAATTTGTGTGTAGATATGCAAAATCAGTTGGTCTTACTTCTTATAAAAGAACTTATTGTGAAAAATTAAAAAAAAGAATATCTATTATAGCAAAAGAACAAATAAAAAAATATGGTCACCCAAAAGGAATGTTGGGGAAACATCATTCTAACAAAACAAAAGAAAAATTATCTAAAAAACATATTGATTTTTATAAAAATAAAGAAAATAAAAAGAGGTGTTTAATGTGGATAGAAAAAGGGTTAAAAACAAAAATAAAAAATTATGGTAAAATTGTTGTAAATACAAGAGAAAAATGTTCTTGGAAAGCAGGATGGAGAGAAATAGGTGGAAAACGAAAATATTTTAGGAGTAAATGGGAAGCTAATTATGCTCGTTATTTAGAGTGGTTAAAAGAGCATAATCAAATAAAGGAATGGCAACACGAGAACAAAACATTTTGGTTTGATGGGATAAAAAGAGGTTGTCGGTCTTATTTGCCAGATTTTGAGGTTGAAAATAATAATGGAACAATAGAATATCACGAAGTAAAGGGATGGTATGATGATAGAAGTAAAACAAAAGTAAAAAGGATGGCTAAATATTATCCAGAAGTAAAACTGATAATAATTTTTCAAAAACAGTATAATGAGATAAAGAATAAAGTTGGGGGGCTTATAAAAGGTTGGGAATAACAAGACTTTCTTTTTGGAGGGATGATGCACAAGTTTTTGATATGCATTTAACGAAATTTTATTCAGATACGCCAATGATAAGAGTAAAAATAACAGAATTTTAGAAATAAAATCAATAGTTTATAATTTTTTTTGATAAAGTTGCATTTTTTTGTGGACTTTTAAAAATAAATATATTATATTGTATTTATCAAAGGTAGATGGTTTTATGGGTGAAACATCCCAAGCATTTATTGGAGGTCGGAAAGGTAATCCGTTAAAATTCTGTCTGGCAACGAAGCCCGTGAAAAAATAGGAAAAAGTAAAACAACAAATGAAAGGGATAAAATGAAAAAGAAAAATTTAATAATTTGTGGATTATTATGTTTAGCTTTAATTTCAAGTTATATTGGAATTAGCCTATATAAAAATTCAGAAGGGTATTTAAAGAAAGAAGCTGAAAAAGTATGTGAGTCAAAATTTGTTTCATATAAAAATATTGGACCGTATGCACATTGTATGTGTGATGTTAAAGAAACAAAGCGTGTATTTGACGATAAAACATATAAAGAATATCTAAAAGCTATAATTAAAAAAGATGCTATGGAGCAGATAAAATTGGAATATACATTAGATACAATGTCAATGTATAAACTTAAAGTAGAAAATAATAAATGTTTAGATGGTGTTTCAAAAGAGATGATTTTAAAATCTGTTACAGAATATAAAGAAAAACAAAAAAAGGGGGGGAAGTAATGGAAGGAAATTATTTTATTGAATTAAATAAAATCAATGTAAATGAACACACCGAGCAAAAAAATGGTCTCACATATCTATCGTGGGCTTGGGCTTGGGGAGAAGTAAAAAAAGTTTATCCTGATGCTAATTATACCATTTATGAAAATAAGGATGGGTGGAATTATTTTACAGACGGTAAAACTGGCTGGGTTAAAACTGGTGTAACTGTGAATGGGATTGAGCATATTGAGTATTTGCCAATTATGGATTACAAGAATAAATCAATTTTAGCCGAAAATATCACTTCTTTTGATGTAAATAAAACAATTCAGCGGTCATTGACAAAGGCTTGTGCAAGACACGGTCTTGGACTTTATATTTATGCTGGGGAAGATTTACCCGAAGAAGATAATTTTGGTGTTGACGAGTTAAAAAACCAAGTTAAAGCAGATAAAGCGAGAGCAACTAGGGAATTAAATAAAAAGGTTGATGAATATAATAAATCAGATGAGGGTTTGGAAATGCGCTATAAAAATATGTATAAAGCCATTTCGGGTTTAAAGGTAATTGACCAATATGATAAAGATAAGGATTTGATGGATAAAATCACGGCTTTGTTGAATGAATTATATGATGCAAAGAAGATGGTAGCCTATGATGCTTTGAATAAGTTGGTAAATGATAAGATGTTAAAAGAAGAACCTGATGAAATTCCAAAAGACATCTGTGGAAGTGGTATTAAACCAGAGGAGTATTTACAGGCAGGATAGAGTTATGGTCGGCAAAATCCTTTATATAAAGCACCTCATTTCAAATTGCCGACCGCCTAGTTTTAAAGAAGATTTTAATGGGTGGATTTAACTTCTTTAATTTTGAACTGATAAAACCCGCCCACCTATATTTGAAAGGGGAACTATGTTTAATTGGTTTAAGAGATTATTCAAAAAGGAAGAACAAAGAGGTTTTATGGATATTGAAATTGAAATCAAAGAAGTAAAGCCAATTATTAGATATAATGTCCGTGATAAAAATGGTCGTTTTGTAAAGAAAGGAAAAACTAATGGAAAAAGACGATAAATTGATTGGGTATATTGAACGCCTTGAAAGATTAAATGAAGAAAAAAAGGAATTGTCTGCTGATATTTCTGAAGTATTTGCGCAAGCAAAGGGGGATGGCTATGATGCAAAGGCAATTCGTCAAGTTTTAAAACTTCGTAAAATGGCGATTAGTGATAGAGAGGAATATAAATTTTTGGTGGATGAGTATCAAAAATTGTTAGATATGGTGGTGAATTAGATGGAATTTAAAAACCAAGTTATTGTAAGTGGTCGAGCATATCGTCCTCAGTTGAGAACAACAAAGAGCGGAAAACCAATCACTACATTTGGATTATCTGTTTATTCTGGAAAGGATAAAGATGGGAAATCTAAATACAATTTTATTGATTGTAAATGTTTTAGTGATGAAAGCAACTTATCGGGGGATGTGGTTGTTGTTGGAAAAATAGGGTTTGACTCTTGGGAAAAGGATGGGAAAAAGTTTGTAAAGCCGCTTATTATTGTTGACAAGTTAGAAAAGGGTGAAGAACCGCCGTTTGAATAATGAAGAAAACAATATATAATATAGAAATGCTTGAAAGAGCCTGTAATGATATTTACAGGCTTCTTGCTGAAAAAGGTCAAATAAACCTTGAATGGGGAGAGGTTTATAAGGACAAGAGTTGTCGTCAACTTGGATTCTTTTTTTCGGCATTAGTGGATAGCGTTATTGCTTTTTACGCTGAAATGGGTATTAAATATACACAGGATGAGGTAAAAAACAATTTTTATCAAGCAGTTAGTTATCTGGATGATGATTTTAAAAAGAAAGTCCGTAGGTTTAATGGCGAAGAATATGAAGTCCCTTTAAGAATATCTGATATGGATAGGGGGCTTATGAGCCGTTTTATTGATAAATGTATATGGCTTATAGATAATTCTGTGGCATTTCGAGGGATGAAATTAGCGCCAGATATTCGCAATACTTGGATAAGGCATATAACGGTAGATGATTTAAGAACCATAAATGAAAAGTCATTTGCGTATTTGGATAATGATTATATTGGATATACACATAAGCAAACCTGTCTGGTTTGTGGATGTCACAACGATATAGAAGCACATCATTTAAGAATAGACGGAATGGGTGGAACTGCGAAAAAACCGCCAGATTGGATGGTCGTCCCGTTGTGTCAAGAACATCATAGGGAATACCATTTAAGGGGTCACGAATGGTTTTTAGAGCAAATCCATTGGTTGACAAAGTATTTAACATTGAAAGAGTATCTTATTTGTAATTATTATCGTTGGAAAAATCATATTGGAGGATAGTATGTTTAAAGAATTGATTGAAAAAGCGAAAAAACAGGGTGTAACAAGGGCTATGCTTGGCGAAGAAATGTATGGTCGGTCGCAATATAGTCGGATTTATATGATAAAAAACCCTACGATTGCTACTTTAGACCGTATAGAAAAAGCCATTGAGGTGTTAAAAAACACCCAAAAAGCGAAAGAAAACCGTAAAAAATTAAAGAAAAAATGTAATAAAATCAAATAGATGTAAATTTTTTTAAAAAAAATGAAAAAAGTGTTTACATTTGTAAAAAAATATATTATAAGGAACTTATCCGATAAGGATAATTTGGTTTGTATGATTGAGAAATATCACACCAACGGGTAGCCTTCCGAAATCAAGGTGTCAGTTAGTTCTCCTGTAAAAGAGCAAAGAAACAAAAACAAATGAAAGGGAAAATGAAATGAGATTATTTTGGATTATTGTTATTGGATTGGTTGTACTTGGTGCTTATTTAATGGGGCAACAAAACAATCAAGTATATAATGAATGCTTGAAAGATGGTATTCATACAGAGCAGAGATGCTTTGAGTTGGCTTATATGTAGGAGGTATATATGAGCGATAAGACATTACTTGATTTGTATAATAATGCTTTACAGGCATATAAAGAAGTAAAGTCGGAAAATTTTAAAAAGGTATTATCAAAATTGATTGATATGCTTATGATTGAGATTGATAGCCGTCTTGAAATAACAATGTAGGAGAAAAACAATGACAAATAAAACAAATGAAGTTCTGAACCATTTATTAAAGAAAAAGAATATAACAAGCATAGAGGCAATAGAATTGTTTGGTGCTACTAGATTGTCTGCTATTATATTTAAATTGAGAGAGCGTGGTTATAACATCGTCACAAAAAAAGAAGAATGTGTTGACCGTTATGGAAATGTTTGCAGATATGGTCGATATATTTATTTGGGAACTAATAACTCAAACAATGATAGTTTTTGGGATTGGTTTAGAAAAAAATAACAAAATGAGCGGATTATTGAAATGAAAACTTGGGATAAATGGACAAAAATGGAATTGCTATCATTAAAGCAAAGGCATTGGGACATCACGTCTGAATATGCGTCTGTCTTGCTTGTAAATTCAAGGATGAAACACGATAGTGGATATAATTTATTTGCCATTGTTGGTGTTGATGATGATGGTGTGCCAGTTGAGATTGCTGGTTATATGGATGATTTTCGGTTAGATAGGGTTAAAGGTACTGATGTGTTGACTGATATTAGATTAAGGCCTTATTATATCGGAATTGATTGTTCAATGAACGGAGTATTTAGAATACACTCTTATAGGTATAACATTGAAGTTGGTCCGAATATATCTACAACTTGTTTTAATTTTAAGGAATGGGAAAACGATTTTGGAAAGAATAAATGATGCCTATGAAGAGTTAAAAGATTATTCAGAATATGAAAGTTTAGAAAAAACAAAGGAGGAAAAATGAAACAAGGTGTATTAAATATTATAAATATCTGGGTTGATGGGCATAGAACTTCTGTAAAGTTGACGGATGTCCAGAGAAATGTAGCAGAAGAATTGGCTGGTTTTAGGGATATGAAGTTGCCAGATTATTTGGCTATGCTTGCCGAAGCGTCAAGGGATGTGGATAAAAATTATGGTAGAAGTATGGGAATAAGGGATGGGATTATTATGGAACTTTACCAGATTTTATGCACGACTTTAAAGAGAGATGTTGGGATTAAAAAGGTTTTGAATTAGGTGGATAAATGAAAGTCGGGGAACTTATAAAAGCATTAAAAAAATATGACCAAGAACGTGATATTTGTATTTTAGATGCTGATACAGGATGGTCTTTAAATATAAAGGGGATAAAGTTAAATGATGAATATGATAAAAAAGACCTTTGTATTTTTGGAGATTATCTTGATAGGTATAAAGTAAATGATTAGTTGGACAAAGACAGAAGTGGTTATTGAGAATGGGGATGATTTGGACGAAGAAAGCCAAATAAATCTTGATTGGTGGATGGCTAGGTGCGAGTATTTTAAAGATAGATGTTTAGATTTGGAAAAAGAAAATAAGGAACTGAAAAAAAAGTTAAAAAACAGGTTGACAAGTATATTTTAATGTGCTAGTTCTTTATTTGGAAGGGGTAATAAATGGACGCACTTTACGTTTTGGGAAAGTCATCACAATATGATAACCTTGAACTTCGGTTATCATTGAGAGGTTTAGAACAAAATGCGAAAGATTTGGAAAGCGTATTTATTGTTGGTGAAAAGCCAAAGTGGATAAAAAATGTAGTCCATATCCCCGTAGATGATGTTTATACGAGAGAAAACAATGTTTTTAGAAAGATTTTGACTGCTTGTAAGTTAGATATTTCTGAAAACTTTTTCTTTATGAATGATGATTTTTATATGATGAAGCCATTTATTATGGCAGAATATCCTTATTTTGTAAATGGCGAAGTTGTTGGGATTTCAAATCCGTCACGCTATCAAGAAATACAGAATAAGACATTGAATGAGTTACAATCAAAAGGGATGACACGAGTAATGGATTATAGGGTTCACTGCCCGATTGTTTTTAATAAAGAAAAATTTTTAATGTTAGAGAATTATTATAAAGACACAAAGTTAGAAAATGTCGGGTATTCTTTAAGATTGTTGTATGGAAATCTTTTTGTGGAAAATCCTATTATTACAGAAGATTGTAAATTATGGGGATTGGATGAAATAAGGGAAACTAAACAAGGGTGTATATCTACAAAAGATGATTGTGATGATGTGTTGCAAGAATTATTGAAAATTTTTAATAAACCGTCAAAATATGAAAGGGGATGAAAATGGGTGATATAAATTGTGGTGAAAGGGATTTGGGGCGAGCCGTTATTCTTCGAGCAATAGAAGATGCGAGTTCACATAGGAATAGTCTTGACCGTAAGGAAGCAAGGCTTTTTTTATGCGCAAAGTCTAAATTATGGGAAAATTCACTATCATTTTGGTGCTATATGGCTGGATGGGAAAAAGATGACCTTGTAAAATATGCAAGGGGAAAGTGGGGTAATTGAAATGGAATATGAATTGACTTTGTTTAAAATTGAGGATAGTTATTCTTTGGTCAATTTAAGGGATTTGTGTTTAAGGGAAACAAAAGAAAAATTCCCCAAACCAGTAGATGGGGAAGAATATGAAGAATATTTGGAATTTGTACAGCAAGAATCAGATTTATTATTTGCGCAAAGATTAAAAGATATTGCTTCTAATATAGAAAGACGTATATTAGAGCCACAAAGTCAAATGATAAAGGAAACGTATCAGGGGGTGTTTAAATGAAACTAATTGAGAAAAAAGAAGGAAATAAAACAATATATAAATGGGTGTCAGACGATTGGGGAGAAGAAGAAAAACCCGAAAGAGATATGACAACAAGTGGCAGACGGATACTTTCGACGGGTCTAACGGAAGAACAGTATAAAAACATCTTTAAAAAAGATAATAAAATCAAATAGATATAAAATTTTTTACTTTTTTTGTATTTTTTAGTTGACATCACAAAAAAATATATTATAATATATAATGTGGACGGGATAAAGGTTCACGAACAAATGAAAGGGAATATAAAAATGAATGAAAAAGAATTAAAAGAATTTACCAATCAGAAGTTTGAATTGATAAATCTTAAAAAGTTGCTTGGTGAAGTAAAATCCACAATTGAATTATATCAATCCCACAATAAAAACGAACATCATTTTGATGGGATTATGAAAGAACTTGAAGCCAATGGTGTTAAAGGGACTTTTGATTCTGCGATTGAATATGACAATTACATCAAGGGGGTAAAGAATGATTAAGGATTTTATAAAGGAATGCTTAGAACAAGCCAAAGAGGAGTACTTTAACACAGACCATCGTTTTCACGGTGATGAGAATGCCAAAGACGCCGAGTGGACAAACTTGTTAAAGCGTATGGATAGGGATTTTTATGATGAATGGATAGACCCAGTTATCGAGCAAGAGGATAAAGAACTGTGGGATTGTTCAAATAAGTTTATGTTGTATATGTTGACAAAAGAAGTGATTGAGGAGATGTAATATGACTTGGTACGAACTAAAAGAAAAAGCTAAAAAGATGGGGTATGTTGAAGAACCAATTCTTGTAAATGGTATCGTATGGCTTACTCAAAAAAGATTGTCTTTTGATTTGTGTTTTAACAACAATGGGATGGTTCTTTTGGATGGAGATGAAGAATATGTCTTAGCAAAAGACAGAACACCAGAACAAATGCTCGCCATAATGAAAGCACTACAATAGGAGGTTGATGATGAACGATAGATTTAAATTTAGAGTTTGGGATGATGTAAATAATAAATATGTTAATAAAGGCGTATTGTTAAGATGTGGAGATTTAGCAATTCCTTCAATGAAAAACGATTATGATATGAACCCAGTTGATGGTCGATATTCTATTGAACAATGCACAGGATTAAAGGACAAGAACGGAAAGCTCGTATATGAGGGGGATATATTAAAGCCAAATGGTAATACTATAACGAAAGAGGTTGTTTATGAAGATGGTTCTTATTGGGCAAAAGATACAATCTACTTCCACGACAAATGCCACATATTCCAAAAGTGGATAGATGAGTGTGGATATGAAATTGTTGGCAATATACACGAAAAGGAGTCCAAATGAAAATTTATGTTGTTATGTATAACTTATGTTCCAGAGATGAAAGCGAAGTATTCCGTGTTTTTGATTCTGTTTGGGCGACAGAAAAAGACGCCAAGAATTACTGTGATAAAAATAACAATTATGGAGAATATAATCCAGATATAGAATATTCACATTTTTACAAAGAAGTTGAATTAAAGGAGTCCAAATGAAACTATTAACAGCAATTAAAAAAGCAAAGGAAAAGGCAGAAAAAAGCAACGGTGCCATTGAATGTTTTGTTAAAAGAAACGCACACTTGAATGAACGTTGGGTTGATGTTCCTTGGATTTTTGTTGATGAAACTATTGCTCACATTGATGGTAAATTTCAGTTAGAAGATTTGTTCGCAAAAGATTGGGAAATAGAAAAGGAGAGTGTTGAATGAAACAGATAACGATTTATGATTTATTACCACTATTGAAAAAGGGTTGGGTGGCTTATGCACCGGGACACGGATGGGTTTGGTATAAAGTAAAGCCAAAACCTGCCGTATATGGTTCTACCTTTTGGTTATATCAAACAATGGATTGGTGGCAACTTACACCAACACAAAAGGAAAACCCTATGTTTAACATCGCACCCTTTGACGGGGATTGGAAAGATTCACTAATCAAGGTTGAACATAAGGAGGAAGAATGAGCTTATTTGATTCATTAGTTGATTTAGTTGCAACACCAGTCCGTTGCGTTGGAGAAATCGGAAAAGATTTATCTAGCTTAACAGATATTAAAAAGGACGAAGCAGATGGTATGTTAGCGATTGCAACTCTTGGGATTTCTAGCGTTGCAAAAGGCGTTGTTAAATCATTAGAAAAAGCAGGAAAGGATTTAGATAAATGACAAAGACACTAACTGAACAATGGCGTGAGGGAAGGTTACCAATCGGCAATTATTACATCAGGGTAAAAGAACAAGGAGAAGAAAAGACAATAGTATATAACATAACTGCTCCCGCGTTCTTCTACGACCAGAATGTATTGCTTGAAATTGTTGAACCCGTGCCTAGCTATGATAAGCATAAGCAACTTGTAAGTAAAACTGAGCAGTTGGTGCAAAAAATGCACATACTGGAAGATCGACTTGAAATTGCCACAAAGGCGTTGGAGGATATACTAAACGATGGTGACGATTATTGGGACAAAGATAAAGCACAGGAAGCCCTAAAAGAAATGGAAGGTGTAAAATGAGAAAGAACGATGGCTGGACTATAAAATATAGGCGATTAGCAAAGGTTTATGGTCGGCAAGAACACGAACAATGGATTGCTGAAAAGTCTAAAAACAAAACAAAACAGATTAGGTTGCTTGAAGAACAAAAGGCAAAACTAAAAAAACAACTGAAAGAAGCGAATGATTTAATTATAAGCGTCGCAGCTATGCCACGTTTTCCTGTAAATCCTGAACTATGCAGAGAATATCTTGAAAAGTGGGGTGTAAAATGACATTTGAAGAAGCATTAAGAAAAATGAAAGACGGCTATGAAGTTGCTTTGGAACATCCTACCGATACCAAGATATATAAGATAATAGACGGGGAAATTCGCCGTTATTTTCGTGGTAAATGGATTGGTATTCTGTTTGATAGCGAAGAACTTTTATCTACCGATTGGTATGAAAGGAGGTAAAATGAAAGAATACATAAGAGAGGCGTTAGGATTAAATAACACACCAATTTGTTTTGGAACTTATTTACCACCACCAAATCCTACTATAAATTATTTTCCTTTTGAATGTCATAAACTCCCTGATATACAATACGTTGGGGAATGGGACGATTTAATAAAGGAATTTAATACAAGAGGACACTATTTTACATTAAAAAAAGATAAAAATGGATATTTATACTACTACGATAAAGTCACAAAAAAAAGATACCAAGACCCATATTACAAGTATAAAGTTTTTGAAGATGGAATGATTTTTAGGGAGTGTTTAAAATGAGTAATCTTGAACGTATAGAAGAATTACAACATCAAATTGCTGACATCAGCAAAACGATAGAACGCCTAAAAGAACAAAAGCAGAAAGTGATTGCTCTTATCAAAGACGGACGATTTGTTGAGGCTTTACAGGAGTTGGAAAAATGAAACGCTGGCATAAAAGTATGAAAAGAAAGCCAAAGGCTTATAATGAGATAATCGTTATATGGAAAGATGGTAATATATCCATTGAGGAAATGGCAATAGATGAACACGGTCAAAGTTATTTTTGGGCAAATGATTATAATCTTTATGATTGGGATTTTGTCGCATCATTGATTAAACAGCGGGCTTCTGTGGATAAGTATTTTGAAAAGGAGTTAAAATGATGTTTTATTGTTTTAGAAGAAAAATAAGATTCTTTTTTCAAAGATTATTTAGGGGATTTGATGATAGTGAAACCTGGGATTTAGAAAAAGAGTTTTATAAATGGTTATTGCCGAGGCTTAAAAGATTTAAGGATATAACAAAAGCCTGTCCTTGTAATATGGAATATAAAGATTGGAAAAATATGCTTTCTGATAGGGTGGCACAATTAAATTGTATTGTGAATATAGATGAAAATAAATTTCAAGACAGAAGTTATATTCCCAAACAAGAGTATAAAAAATTATTAAAGAGATTTGGTAATTCTGATATATTAAACAATTTTGCTTATGATTGGTGTGTAAATGATTTCAATAAATGGTTTTATGAAAATATAATAAATTTATGGTGGTAAAATGAATAACACAGTTCTCTTTGGTTGGCACTTCGCAAGGATTAAAGGCTCTGACCGTTTGAAAATAGTCGGTTGCTGGGGTGATAGAATACAAAAGCAGGTCAAAGAGGATGTGGAAGTATTAGAGCCTGTGCCGAGAATGGTATTAGGGGGTAAATATAGAGTTCTTAATTTAAGGGAGATACAGAATGAGAGAGAATGAAACAACAATAACATTGACAAAAGCAGAACTCAATGACCTTTGGCTTATACTTCAAAACTGTAAAAGAGATGGATGGTGCTATGGTCGTAGAGATTATTGGGATAAACATCTTTATAAAATGATTGCGGAAGTAAATTCAGCAATAGATTATTTGGAAAGAAGGGTTTTATAAACGAAGTTGACATTTTCTGGAAAATATAATAAAGTGTGGATAAGGAGAATTAGTATGAATAATTTATTTGATTTATTAAAGGTTTTATATTGTATAAAGTTTTTTGCGAAAGATATTCATTATACGGCAAAAGGTGATTCATTTTATTCCGACCATCTTTTGGCGGACAGGATTATCGATGGGCTAGATGATTTCATTGATGATATAAATGAAAACCTTTATCTTGGATTTGAAGAAAAAGCCCCGATTTCAAAACAGGTTATTGCTGGTGTGGCAGAAGATTTAATGTTAGTTCAAGATGATACAAAAGTAAATTGGCGTAGGTTGTATAGTTATCTGGAAGAGGCAGAAGAATTGATTTATAAGATTGAGGAAGAATACAAATTTCCACAGATTAGTTCTTTATTAGATAATATCGCTAACGATTTACAAAAGAAAAAAGGATTGATTTGGCGAAGATTGGTGTAGTTTGACTTATCATAAAAAATGTTATATGATAGGTGCAAGGAGAAAGTATTATGAAAATTCGCGAAATAGATATTCCTGATAATAGACCTTTTATTGTAAGGGCTTCTCAATATAAGCCGTCAAATGACTTTAATCCCCCAAAAACTCTTGGTCGTCCCAGTGGAAAAACTGTGGAAGCCAAGAAAGTGATGGCTATGGACGCCTGTATTAAAAATGTATTATCTGGGTTCAGAAGCGAATTGTATAATTCTGGAACGCCTATGTTTGCTGGCTATGGGCTATTATCAAGTATTTCGCAAGAAGCATTGATTCGGGCTGGTGTTGAAACGATTGCGGACGAAATGACGCGAAAGTTTGTCAAGTTCAGATATGATGTTGATGATGGAAAGAATGACCACGAACAAGAAATTAGTGAATTAGAGGAACAGGCGGCTAAATACAAAATTAAAGATATATTCAATGATGCTGCCCAGAAAGATGGATATTTTGGCGGTTGTTTGGTTTATATTGATGTCGGAGAATTAGATGATGAAGAAGCCAAAGAGCCCTTGGTTTTGGATAAAAAGACATTTAGAAAAGGGATGTTGAAAGGGTTTAAGGTAATCGAACCTATAAACATTTATCCTGCGGAATATAATACGACAGACCCGACAGATGAACATTATTTTAATCCTGAATATTGGTATATATTGGGGAAACGGTATCACGCTAGTAGATTTTTATATTTTGTTAGCAATTCTGTGCCTGTATTGTTAAAACCAGCATATAACTTCTTTGGTATTGCTCGGGCTCAATTGGCGTTGGATTATATTGCTCATTTTGTTGAAAACCGTGAATCGGCGCAAGAATTGTTGAATAAGTTTAGTTTGACTTGCTGGAAAACAGATATGACTCAGGTTTTGGCTGGTGAGTCGTGTCAAGACTTAGTAAAACGTGTTCGTATGTTTAACAAAATGAAATCCAATAATGGCACGTTGGTTGTTGATAAAGAAAAAGAAGATATTATGCAAATCAATACGCCTTTGTCTGGGGTTCGTGATATTGTTGATATGTCTTTAAGCCTTTTAACCGCTGTGTGGCGTATTCCCAAAATCAAATACATTGGCGAGGGAGAGGGCGGATTAAATGCTTCCAGTAAAGAACAAATGCGGTCTTTTTATGACTTTATTTTAAGTCAGAAAGAAAAGATGTTCACAGAGCCTATGGAAAAGGTATTGAAGATTTTACAGTTAAATATGGGTAAAGACATCAATGAAAGCATTGGATTTGAATTTCCGTCTTTGGTTGAAATGGATGATACTGAAATTGCCAATTTGAATAAATTAAAGGCTGATACTGCTGTCCAGTTAATCAATGCTGGTGTGGTAAGCCAAGAGGAAGTTCGCCAGAATTTGTCTATGGACAAGCATAGCGGATTTTCTATGATTGATGTTGATGATTTGCCCGAAGAACCAGAACAACCGAATGAGAAAGAGGTTGTAGAGGTTGAGGATGAAGATTTGGTGACGGATGAGCGGTGGATTACTGTTAAGCCGAATGGGGAAGAAGAAAAAGGTCGCCATTTATTGTTAGAGGGTGAGGGTGAAAATCAGGAAACCCCTGCCGAGGCTATGAAAAGGCAATGGAAAGTTGACATTACAAAGAAAGACGACAAAAAAGAAGAAAGGTCTGGTTCTGGTAGTGAGGGTAAAAACGAAAAAACAGAGCAGAAGCTAGAAAAAGAAGGCGAGAAAGACGAAGAATGGTCTAAAAAAATAAAAAGCATTTTGGATAACGCAGATTTTGGAAAAATAAAGAAGGAAACGGTAGATAAAATAAAATCAAGTTTGTCCGAGAACTTTAAAGAATTTGATGGTGTTTCTGATGTTCTTGTGAATGTTGGTTCTATTCAGGCTATGAGTAAAAAAGACCAAAAAGAAGCTCTTGAAATAAATAAAGACCAGATAGAAGCTACGATAAAATCAACAGAAGAAAGATATTTTAAGATGTACACAGAGAGTGAACTTATAAGGTCTTTCGGAAGCGTTGAAGCATTTAAGAAAAAAGTAAGGAATACAGTTGAGAAAAGAATTAAAAAGAGTGCTGCGACAAGGGCTGGTAGAGAAACGGCGCATTTTTCTTGGAATACATTGTATAAGAAAGGCGCTTTGCGTTTTAATGAGAATGTTATAAATGACGGGTTCTTTAGTTTAAAACAGGAAATGTGTGAAGCAAATGGATATCACCCAAAAAATTGTGTTGGGATAAAATCAACGACAGACCACGAATTTGGGCACGCAATTGAAAGGTATATTTTAGAAAAGAAACCCGACTCGCCGGCATATAAAAAGTTGAATGAACTTTATAATTTGTTGACAAAAGAACAAATTGGTGTTACTCTTTCAAGGTATGGTGCTACAAACTTTTCTGAATTTATTGCAGAGGGTTATTGTGAATATAGAAACAATAAACCGCCAAGAGAGGTTGCTGGTTTAATTGGGACTCTTTTAAAAAAGGCATATATGGAGGCAAAAAATGGATAAAGAAATTGTAGAAATCTTGCCAAAGAATAAAAAAGATATTCAGGATGCTTTAGGGGCGAAAATTTGTTTGGATGTTATCGATAGCGGAGAGGTATCGGATGAGTTCTTGGATTTAATCTGGAAAGATATGCTCGAAGAAAAAGAGATGGCGAAAGACTCGGTTTTTGCTAAAGTCAAGAAACTTTTTATGGCGGGTTAGGTTCTTCCAAGCAAAAAGACCTAGTTGAAGATAGTATAGATAAAGATGGACGTGAGCATAGCCCGCAGAATGGTCGCTTTTGTGAAAAAGGTGCCAATTTTAAATATACTGTAAGCGAGTTATTAAGGGGAGAATATAATGGGCCAGATGAAATAATGGTTTTGAAATCTCTCGGTCGTGTATGGAAAAAAATAGGAGTTCCTGATTTTCCGCTCGTTTTCAATCAGAAAAAGATTAAAAAAGTAATAAAAAAACACGGGATAACAAAAGAAGAATTGTTAGACTTGCCGGTAGACATTTGCAATCCATATATGATTTTCAGGTCAAAAACTGATTCTCGTTCGTTTGTTGCTGTTTTAAAAAATACATTATCTCCATTGATAGCTGTTGTATTGCCACTGGACGATGATGATGAAGCAAGAAATATAATTAAAAGTTTTTATTGGAAAGACAAGGATTTTATTGAAAGGGAAACAAAAGAGAAAAGACTACTTTATAAAAAATCAGAGGCAACCAATGATGACGCTTTAATTGCGGAGTCCCCGATTACCTCTGATAGAAACATCGTTAAAAAATACTATCTGTATCTATTTAATGATGTATAGCCTATATTGGCTACATTTATTATTATAAAGTGTTTTTTTATAAAAGTCAATAAGTATTTTAAAATATATTAAAAATTATGGAGGAAAATAAAAATGGCAAAACCCAGGAAAACGAAAGATAAAAACGAAGATAAACTATCCATTTTTAAAAAAATATGTGATGATATAGCCAGCGGAGAAAGGTTTAGAGCTGCTTGCGAGAATAATGGAAAAAATCCTATGTGGTATTATAGATTTCTATCTGCAAACATTAACAACAGTGAAGTATGTGAACTTTCCACGCACGCAAGACGACAAAAGGCGCATAGTTATTTTGATAAATGCGAAGACATACTTGCAAAGCTAGAAAAAAAGGAGTTGGATTATTCTACCGCAAGGGTTTTGTTTGATTCGTATTTAAGGTTGGCGGGTAAGGCGAATCAGGGTGTATATGGAGATAAGCAATCTGTTGAATTGACGGGAAAAGACGGTGGCTCTATTTCTGTGTCGCAAGATGTAGATATTGAAAAGGTAAAAGAACTAAGGGGGGTTCTTGGTGGCTGATGTAAATCAGGAAATAATAGATAAACTATTGGAATGCCCAAAAGAGTCAGCGGCGTTGTTGCGCACAAGCCTTAAATTATTTATTAAGGTGTTTCATTGGTATATATTCAGAAAGCCGTTTGTGTTTATGCCATTTCACGATGAAATTATAGAAAGATTAGAGAGAATAGCGTTTAGCGAAGCAGATAAAAACAATCTTTATATTGGAATTGCGCCCCGTTCTGGGAAGTCGCAGATTATGCAGTATTTTATTTGTTGGAGCTATGCTTTAAATAAAGCCTGTAATTTTATTATGACTTCTTACAGCGATAAACTGGTGTTAAAGTTTTCGGGGCAAAGCAAATCCATTATAGAAAGCCATCTATATCGTAAATTATTTGGATTGCAATGCGTAAAAGACACAACGGCAAAAGATTTGTGGAAAATAGACGGTGGCGGAGAGTTTAGAGCAACTTCTATGAAAGGAACAATAACTGGATTTGGCGCTTCTACACCAGAAGAAGGATATTCTGGTGCGCTAATACTAGACGATACATTAAAGAGTGATGACTATAAATCATCAATAGAAAAGCAAAACTCTATTGATATTTACACAAACACACTAAAAAGTCGTTTAAACAAACCAGATGCGCCAATTATTATTATTGCTCAGAGGTTAGCAAAAGATGACCTTATCGGCTGGATAATGGAAAATGAGCCTGAAGATTGGGATTTCCTAGTAATACCAACACTAGACGAGAATGATGAGTCTATATGGGAAGATAAATTCCCAGCCGAAAAATTAAAAAGGATGAGAGAAGTAAATCCATTTTTGTTTTATTCACAATACCAGCAAGAGCCTATTATTATTGGCGGTAGCGTGTTAAAAGAGGAGTGGTTTAGGTTTTATCCTACATACAATAACGTAAAGTTCAGCAGAATGTTTATGACGGCAGATACCGCATTGAAAATAAAGGAACACAATGACTTTTCTGTTCTTGCATTGTGGGGTTTAACAATAAAGAACGAACTCTATTTGATAGATATGATACACGGGAAATGGGAAGCTCCCGATTTAGAAAGACAATTCGTCGCGTTTTGGAATAAATGGAGAGTAGGTGTTAATAGTTGCAGACCTAATGCGGTATATATTGAAGATAAAGCAAGTGGGACTGGTTTAATACAATCTATAAAAAGAAAGGGCGGTATGCCAGTAATACCAATTCAGCCAGAAAAAGATAAACTTACAAGGGTAATGGATGTTGCGCCATATATTGAAAGCGGTATGTTATATTTACCAATGAGCAAGGATTATGATATAAGCAAAAAGGTAATAAGTGAGAGTGTCGCATTTAACGCCGATAACTCACACGCTCACGATGATATTGTTGACACGATGTGCTATGCTCTTGATGTCGCATACAGAAAGAAGCCAATCCAGATAAAAGACGATTGGGAAACAGAAATTGACGCAATTGATTATTAAAATTTTGTAATAAAATCAACAACTAGTAAATTTTTTTAAAAAAATGCACTTTTTTTAAAAAAAGTGTTGACTTTGTCAAAATAGTATATTATAATGTATTATGCAAGCGGGGTAGAGAGCTTATAAAACAACTGAAAGGAACAAACAAATGAAAATGTATATGGTAGTTATCTATAAGAATGGTAAAGTAATAACAAGGGCTACTGGAACTGATTTACAATCTTTAAGGAAATGGGCTATTGATTGTGAAACAGAGGAGTCGGGTGTTTCTTATGAAATTTATGAGGAAAAGTGAAATGGACGCAAAACAGATAAAACAGATGAATTTAATTTAAGGATATATAATGAAAAAAAATAAATATTGTGTTTGTGGTAAAGAATTAAAAAATGATAAGGAAACTTATATTTGCTTTGACCCTAGTAATATTGCCATAACTCGGTCAATGTCAGATAAGTATTTCTGTAAAGAATGTTTGAAAAGATATGAAGAATATGGACAGGAAAGGAAAGAAAAATGACAAGTCCAACAATTAAAGAATTGAGAGAAGCATACAATTTTGATATAAAGAAAGAAACAAAAAAATATGCTATGGTTGGGTATCAGCAAGGATTTACAGATGCTCTTCATTGTATTAAGAAAGGGCTGTCTGAATTGGTTGGAACTAATATAAAAATAAAGGATATTGTAGAACTTGTTGATAAATGGCGCAGGGACGCGGAAAAAGAATTAGAAAAAGTAAAAAAAGAACAGGAGTGGTAAAATGATTGAGATAAATTCAAAAGAAGAATTACAGGAAGTTATTGGTCGGGATGAAATATCCATAATTCAAGCAAGTATGTGCTGGTGTGGGTCGTGTAGGTCTATAAAGGCACAGATTGAATCCAAAGAGCAGGATTATCCAAAATTGAAGTTTTACTATGTAGATTTGGATAAGGTAGATGTCGCTGATGAATATGAAATCAACGAACTGCCAGCCCTGATTGCTTTCAAAAAAGGGAAAGTTGTCAGTAAAAAAGAGCAAGCTGAATTGTTTGATTGGCTAAATTTTTTAAATTTGAATTGGTAATGTATAAAATGGAGGAACAATGAAAAAAATAAAAGATAATATTTTGTCTTGGTGCGAAAATCCAGAAAATGGCGCTATACAACAAGCAATAAATATATCTAATCATCCGTGGTTGGTTGGTAATGTTTGTTTAATGCCAGATACTCACGAGGGATATGGTATGCCTATCGGTGGTGTTGCTGCTTTAGATAAAGCAATATGCCCAAATATGGTTGGTGTTGACATAGGTTGTGGGATGCTGGCTATGAAAATAGAATTAAAGGATATTACAAAACAACAATTAGAAGATATATATTCTGAAATTAAAAACTGTATTCCTGTTGGTTTTAAACATAATTCAGAAAAACAATCACATAAAATTTTTACAGAATACTTATGGGAAAGCTCTTTAACACCGATTTGTGGTAGAGAGTTTGATTCTGCTCAATATCAGATTGGAACACTTGGTGGCGGAAATCATTTTATTGAAATACAAAGAGATGATGATGGCTATATTTGGTTTATGATACACTCTGGTTCTCGTAATTTAGGAAAGCAAGTTGCTGAATTTTATAACAAAAAAGCAGAAGAACTTTGTGAAAGATTTAAACAATATAAAATTGTAGAAGACGAACTTGCTATATTACCAGTTGGGGCAGAAGAATTTGATATGTATAAAAGTGAAATGGCTCTTTGCTTACAATTTTCTTTAGCAAATAGAGAGCTTATGGCAAAAAAAATTATGAATTGTTTTGATAAAATAATAAAAAAAGATGGCTTGTTTCCCTATGAATATATAAACATTCATCATAATTATGCTTCTTTGGAAAATCATTATGGTAAAAATGTTTATGTACATAGAAAAGGAGCAACATTAGCAAAAGAGGGTAAATTAGGTATTATTCCTGGTTCACAAGGGACATCTTCTTATATTGTTGAGGGGTTAGGAAATAAAGCATCTCTTTGTTCTTGTTCTCACGGCGCTGGTAGAAAAATGTCAAGGAAAAAAGCAAGAGAAAATCTTAATATAGAAGAAGAAAAAAGTGTTTTAGAAAAACAAGGAATTCTTCATTCTATTAGGACTATTGAAGATTTAGATGAAGCATCTTCTGCATACAAAAACATTGACGAAGTAATGGAACAACAAAAGGATTTGGTTAAAATCATAACAAAACTAAATCCTTTGGCTGTAATAAAAGGATAAAAAATATATTGACATTGTAAATATATTGTAATATAGTAGAAATGTAGTGAATATTATTTGGCATTAGCTCAACTGGATAGAGCAATAGATTTCTAATCTATGTGTAGAGGTTCAAGTCCTTTATGCCAAGCCAATGGGTAGTAGCACAGTTGGTAGTTGCACCTGACTGTTAATCAGGATGTCGCTGGTTCGAACCCAGCCTACCCAGCCATCTATCAGTAGTCCAATCTGGTAGGACGCTTGATTTGGGTTCAAGAGGTTGTTGGTTCAAATCCAGCCTGATAGACCAAAATGTCGGCTAGTTAAAGTGGTTATAACGAGGGTCTTATAAACCTTTATTTCTGGTTCAAGTCCAGAGCCGACGACCAAACGCGTGGCTTGGCGATAGGTCTTGCTAATCATAAGATACTATAAGGTTCAATTCCTTACCACACGACAAAGGTTGCGTAATCCGTTAAAGAGGCGGGACAGACTGTAAATCTGTTGCTTATGGCTCACTTGGGGCGGTACCAAGAGCAACCACCAAAGCCGATGTAGCCCAACGGTAAGGCAACGCACCTGTAATGCGTAGATTGGGAGTTCAAATCTCTCCATCGGCACCATTTTTTTATTTGACAAATGATTTTTTTGGTGATATATAAAATATGTCCTAGCGATAGGATTTAGATAAATAGATAAACAGAAATATAGAAAAGGAGAAACAAAATGTTTATTAAAATCTTTTGTGGCGATAGCCAAAAATACTTATTACTTCAATCAAACAACGTAACTTTGGATAAAACAAATAGACTTATTCATTCTGACTTATATCCAATTATGTGTGCATATATTGATGAAATGTCTTTGCCAGTAGGGGAAGAAGATGGGAAACTAATAGAATCATTATGCGATTCATTTGCATCAGTTGCTCAAACGGCATACGCCGATAAAAATATTCTTATCACTTTACACGGTACTGTTGCGGAAAAGTTTCCAAACACACCATACGAATTATTATGCCCTGTGTTGTCAGAAAAAGAGGAATATTATAAAAACGTGTGGAAAAGTCCAAGTGATTCTGCAAAAGAAGAGCCAATGGTGGCTTGCAATAAAAAACTTTCTGTCGTTGAGATTGATGGGAAAAAATATATCACATCTGGTTCAATATTTATTATGAATGATGATGGGAAAACAATAGATAGGATTTGATATGGCATATATACCAAGAGAATATGAGTATAATATAATAAATGGCATTTTTTTTGTTTTTATGTTTATTATTGTTATGTTTTTTACCGGTTTTGGTTTGGGTTTTTTACCTTATATCTTAAAAGAATTGTTAGAACGATTATAAAGTTTAGGTTCGCATTTTCTTTTTGTATGGAGCTTGTGCGTGCCGACATCCAGATGGCGATTGCGTCTGGATGTTTTTATTATTTGACAACTAGGTAAAAATATGCTAGTTTTTTTGTATGAAAGAATTACGGAGAGTATATCCAAATAAGGGTGTAGAAGCCGAGTATCGTAAGAAGTTGGGCAAATTGGTTGACCTTATGTCCAAATCTGTTATGTATTGGTTATTAGCAGATTGGGGTGGTAGGACAGCAAGAGAAATGTCTATAATCCTACGAAAGAGAATAAAACAATGGGATAAGGTATTTGGTAAGGAAGCCGATAAAATCGCATTATGGTTTGTTAAAAGTGTAAAAAGACATACTGAATTTGGAATGAAAACTGCTTTTAGAGAGGCTGGGTTAAAATTAAAGTCAGATGTTCCCAAAAATACAGAATTGGGCGTTGAAATTGAAAACAGGTCATTGATAAGGAGTATTCCAGAAAAATACTTTACTAGTATAGAAACTGTTGCTATGATGGCTCTATTATATGGGTGGAGTAAGGAAAAACTGGCAGATGAAATTCAAAAGCGGTATAGAATAACGATAAGGCGGACAAAGATTATAGCAAGCGACCAGACCCACAAGACGACAGAACTTTTCAAAAGGGCTATATGTGAGGAGTCTGGAATTAGATTTGGAAAATGGCAGTACACATATTTATCTAAAACGCCACGAGAAGAACATATAAGAATGGATGGGCGTATTTTTGATTTAACGGTTGGTTGTTATGACGAAAAAGAAGGAGAATATATATTTCCAAGTATGTTGGTTGGTTGTAAATGTAATTTTGTTCCAATTATACCAGAGTTTTCTGATGATATGAGAAAGATTGTTGAAAAACAGATTTATTTTAGGAATGTTGCAAGGGGTGGAAATTCCTGATTTGACAAAGGAAAATTTTTTTGCTACAATACTGACAAAGGTTAAAAAGATATGATTGTTTATGATAAAAATACATTTGGAAGTAATCGTGAAATAGACAAAGTTAATGGCTATTTGCGTGTTGATGAATGTAATATCAGCAAATGTCAGGTTCGCCCTTATTTGGGGAAAGAAATCCCGAATTGGCGTGAGTTTGATTTAGAACCTGATAAGATTTACAATGTATATTGTCCGAAAGAGGAATTAAAAAAGGCTGTGCCTACATTTAACAATTTGCCATTGACAAGAGAGCATATTGAAGTTGATGTGGATAATGTGCCAAAAGAAAAGATTGTGGGAAGTTTGGGCGACCACGCAAGTTTTGAATACCCGTATTTAAAGAACAATTTAATTATTTATGATAAAAAGGACATTGATTTGGTAATGTCTGGAAAGAAAAAGGAATTGTCCTGTGGGTATCGTTATACACCTGTGCGTCAATCGGGTGAAGCAGATGGGCAACACTATGATTTTGTAATGACGGATATTGTTGGAAATCACGTTGCTTTGGTTAAACAAGGTCGTGCTGGGAGAGATGTTATGGTGGCAGACAGTTCAAAGGGTATTTTAGAAACAATCAAGGAGAAAATTATGGCTGTATTTGATAACGATTTGGTTGGGGACGAACTAACCGAAGATAAAAAACCTTCAGAAGCCGAACAAGAAAAGGTGGGCGTTGTTATGAAAGAATTTAAAGATGGTGAATTAAAATCTGGCTCTGGTGAAAAGGTGACAGACCCGAAACAGGCTATTGCTATTGCTTTGAGTGAAGCAGATAAGATTGCCAAAGACAAAGAAATTCCTGAAAAGCAGGATGAACCCGAAAAGGCAGGGGATGAAGTAGCCTTAAATAAAGGAGAAAAGAAAATGGCTGATGAAGTCAAAAAAGCTCCTGCCGAAGAAAAAGTGGAAGAAGTCAAGGAAGAAAAGGTGACGGAAGACGCTTGTAAGGCAGAAGATAAAGAGGTCAAGCCTGCTTGTGATGAAAAAGAGGACAAGCGGAAACTGATTGATGAAATCGGTGGTATTCTGAAAGACAAATTGTCGGAAGAAGAATGGCGGACAGTAATCAAGAAAGCCGAAGAATTGGCATATAATGATTCCGAAGCCTCTGCTGATGATGAAGATAAGAAAGACCTAAAAGGTAAAGAAAAGAAAGCCTTTGCTGAGGGTGTTGTCTATGGTGAGGAAAAAGAAAAAGCCGAACCGAAAAAGTTGGACTCTGAACACGAATCGGAAGGGATGAAAAAAGCAGAAGAAAAGAAAGAAGAAAAAGCCGAAGATAAGAAAATGGCAAAAGACGAAGATTTGGTTATGGATGCTGATGCTATCAAAGCCGAAGCCAAAGCCGAAGTTATTGCTGATTTTAAGGCTCGTGAAACTGCTCGTCGTGCTGTTCGCAAGATGGTTGGCGATGTGGATGTATTCGCTTTTGATTCTGCGGATGAGATTTACAAGTTCGCTTGTGAAAAAGCAGGTATGAACTTGAGCGAGATTGTCAGTTTTAAAGATGCTTTCAGTGGCTTGTCGGCTGCTAAAGGTAAACTGGCATTGGACGCTTCCCCCATTAGCGGAAGTAATGTGGAATGTTTTAAAGACATTCGTTTGGCTAATTAAAAGGAGAAAATAAAATGGCCTTTCAAAGTACTGTAAATCGTATGCCGACATACGGTATTCAAGGAGATGTTGCGAATGGACAAGTTCCTCATTACACTCCGACGACTCCGCGTGTGGCTACATCTGCCACTGTTGCTTGTGGCGATTTTGTGTGGGTGACTGACGTCAATGGCGTCGCCACTTGTGCGAAAGCGGGTTCTGGGAAACCTGATGGTATTGTCCAACGGACTATGGATTTCCCGATGGGTGTGACCTCGGAAGCCTCTTTGGTTATCCCCGAAGGACGGACTTGCTCTGTTATCAACTTGGGTGATGTGTTTGTGAAAGTGACAGACACAGCTTCTGTTGGTAAGAAAATTTTTGTGAATAATACAACTGGTGCTATTACTTGCGGTAATGCTGGTGCTTCTGTATCGGGTGCTACCGAAACGGATTGGGTTGTCAAATCTTTGGCAAACAACGCTGCTGCTGCTGGTGGTTCTGTTGTGATTGTTTCTAACGTGGGATAAGGAGAAAATAACAATGGATATCAATACTTGTAAAGAATATGGCATCGATTTGTCGCAATACAAAGTTTGTGGCGAACGTGAAGAGGGTGTGATGGCTCTGGATGCTGCTTTGGTGACAACGCCGAATGCTGGTATTCCTGTTGAACTGTTGACATTCTTTGATAACCGTGCAATTCAAGTGCTGTTGGCGAAACGTGCTGCGACGGAAGTGTTTAACGAAGTCAAGGCTGGTTCTCGTGCTGACGCGGTGCGTAAATTCCGTGTGTTGGAAAATACAGGTTATACACAACCGTATTCGGATTATGCCAACAACGGTAAAGCGGATGTGAACTACAACTTCCCGATGCGTGAAAACTATTTGTTCGAAACGACAATCGCTTATGGTGACCAAGAAGTTGCTGAAACTTCTCGTGCCAAGATTTCGTTGGTGGCTGACAAGCAAATGGCGGCTGCTACTGCGATTGCTGTTGATATGAACAAATTTTATATGAATGGTGTTGCTGGCTTGCAGAACTATGGTCTGTTGAACCAACCGAACCTGCCTGCTGCTATCGTTGCTGCTAACGGTGCTGCTGGTACAGCTACTTGGTCGACAAAGACTGGGACGGAAATTTACAACGACATCGTGGCTTTGATGTCTGATATTGCTTCTCGGACAGAGGGTAATGTTGACCAATCCACGAAGTATAAATTGGTTGTTGGTCCGTCGTCGAATGCAGAACTGAACAAACTGAATGCTTTTGGTACGGAAACTGTCTTGGCTCTTATCAAGCGGAATTTCCCGAACCTCGAAGTTGTGGTCGCCCCTGAATATGACGACTCGACGAAGAAGATTCAGTTGATTGCGTTGGATGTTGATGGAACGCCGACGGGTGAGATGGCATACAGCGAAAAGCTGATTGCTGGTCGTTTGATTCCTGACCTGTCGAGTTACCGCCAGAAATTTATGGCTGGGACTTATGGCGCTGTTGTCTATCGTCCTGTGCTTGTTTCGACGATGACTGGTATTTAATTATTGATTGGAGGATAAGATGGTTAAAATGAAAAATACCGAAAAGAAAGTTACAGAAATCTTGAATGAAAAGGCGACGGCTTCTCTCGAAGAAGCCACCGCCGAACAAAAGGCGACATCTAAAGGGAATATCACGGTTGCTTGTGGTATTCCGATGGGTTTGAAATTAGAACTCAAAGATGGTCCTTTGGTTTTAAAGGGGACACCTGTTTCACATATTGTCAATGCCAGAGATGGCGCTTATTTGCCTGCTGGTAAATATGGTTTGACGACTGTAACTGAAGAACAATGGGATGAGATTATGGCCAAGTATGGCAAATTTGATTTCGTTGTGAATGGTGTTGTGTTTGCTACAAAGAGCTACGAAGAAGCTGTTGAAAAGGCAGAAGAACTGTCGGCGACAAAACGGACTGGTTTTGAGCAAGCAGACCCGAAAAAAGGTAGAACAAAAGCCAATAAGGGTGAATAAAAGATGAGTGGTGTTGTCCAATTTGATTACAACTATTTACAATCGGCATTTCCAGAATTGAAAATGACTCCGACAAGTGCGAAAATCGCATTTGATATGGCTGAACAGATTGTGAACAACACCACAAATTCTTATGTTTGTTGCTGTTGTAAGCGAAAACATCTATTAAACCTTTTAACGGCGCATATATTGTTTTTGAACAATCGTGGTGCTGGTAGCGTTGGGACAGTAGGAAACGCCCACGAAGGTAGTGTGTCTGTTGGATATGCGACTTCTGGGATTGATAAATTGGGTGCTGGATATTTTGGGCAAACTCAATATGGATTATTGTTCTGGCAAATTGCACAACAATTTATGTCAGGATTTTATGTGCTATGAAGTCAATAAAATATAGAATATATCCAACAGAGGAGCAAAAAACGTTAATAGAAAAAACGTTTGGATGTTGCCGATTTGTTTATAATAATTCTTTAATGTATAAAGAAGAAGAGTATAAAAAAGAAAATAAGCATATCGGTATATTTGAGTTGGCAAAGAAATTAACAAAACAAAAAAAAGAATTAGTGTGGTTGAAAGAAGTTGATTCTACCGCTTTGCAACAAGCATTAGTTGATTTAGAGTGTGCTTATAAAAAGTTTTATAAAGAAAAAAAGAATACTCCTAAATTTCATAAAAAAGGAGATAAAGAAAGTTATAGAACTTTTTATGTGCATAGGTCATCTGGCCATTTTGTGAAATTACCTAAAATAGGTAAAGTTAAAGTTTCAGAGAAATTAAAGAAAAAGATAAATATACATAATGCCACAATATCAAAAAAAGCAAATAAATATTTTATTTCTTTATTGATTGATTATACGCCGCCAAAAGTGAATAAGTGTAAAAATGAGGTTGGAATAGATGTCGGGATAAAGAATTTTGCAACTTTATCAAATGGAACAGTGTATAAAAATATAAAAACAACAGCTAAGTATGCAAAAAGGTTAGCTATTTTACAAAAACGGTTAGAAAAAAAACAAAAAGGGAGTAAAAATAGAGAAAAAGCAAAATTGGCTATTGAAAAATTAAATATAAAAATAGCAAATGTACGCAATGATTATCTTAATAAAATAAGTACTGCGATAGCCAAGCAGTATAGTTTTGTTGGGATAGAGGACTTGAGTGTTCAAGGAATGCTTAAAAATCATAAACTAGCTAAGAGTATAGCAGATTGTAGTTGGTCTAAATTTTTTAGACAACTTCAATATAAATGTTCTTGGTATGGTTGTGAATTATGTAAAATTGGCAGATTTGAACCGTCAAGTAAAACTTGTTCGCATTGTGGATGTGTTCAAGACAAAATGCCATTAAATGTTAGGAAATGGATTTGTCCTGATTGTGGCACAGAACACGATAGAGATATAAATGCGGCAATAAATATATTAAAAATTGCACTGTCAGGCCGACAGGGTGAGCTTGTGGAGGTGTCATAATGAGTGAGCCGAAGAAGCAAGAAAACGTTAGAGTAGCAAAATGTGAAATAATACCCTTTTGCAATAGGGAGGTCGGGTGCCGTGATAAAGTTTAATATAAAGATAGATGATAAAGAGATATATAAAGAGTTGAAAAAGCAACACGCTAAAATAGAAGTGGGCTTTTTTGAGGGTGAAAAATATCCTGATGGGACTCCTGTTGCGGCTGTCGCTGCTCATAATGAGTTTGGTGGTGGAAATACACCGCCACGTCCTTTTATGAGGACTTGTGTTGAAAAACGTCGTGGGAAATGGCGCAAGGTTGTTAAAGATAATCTGGCTAAAAATCCAGATGTTAGAACAACTATGGCTGAATTAGCGGATGTTATGGTGGAAGATTTAAAAGATTTTATTAAAATTTGGACTAGACCGCCAAACGCCCCATCTACTGTTGCCAAAAAAGGATTTAATGACCCGTTGGTTGATACTGGTCGAATGATGAACTCTGTTGATTGGAGAGGGGATTGGTTATGAATTTACACGAAATTGCCAGTTCTGCTATCAACTCAATAAATCCGTTCCAAAATATAACTATTACACCGAGAAGTAGTTATACTGTAAATGATTATGGAGAAACGGTTGTAAATGAGGGGGCGTCTTATACGATAAAAGCAGATGTCCAGCCTATTACTAGCGAAGATATTAAATTTATCAATAATTACAATGAGAGTACAATTTATAAAGCGTTTTGGGTTAGTGCTAATACGTTTGGTCTTAATCGCCCTATGGCTCGTGCTGGGGATAAAATTTCTTGTAATGGCAAGATTTATTATGTAACGAGTATGCCAGAGGATTGGTATGAAACTGTTGGGTGGTCGCATTTTATAGGGGCATTACAGTTAAAGCCTAGGGAGGTGTCTAATGGCAACTCTTAAACAGGATATTCAAAAGGGTATTCGTGAGATGTTGAAAAAATACACCAACTGTTCTGCTGAAAAGATTTTAGCGGGGTATAATAACCACGTTCAGTTGCCTGCCGACAATGATTATATTATTTTTACAATTTTAAATCCCCGTAGATATGGAACGCCAATCGTTATTACAAATATAAATGGTAATACGAGTTATCAGGACTTCCGATGTGAAGTTCAGATAGATTTTTATGGTGATTTTGCTTTTGACCGTGCTTGTGATATAGTAAATATATCAAGGACTGAATTCTTATGCGAGTTCTTGGCACAATATAATATCCAGCCGATTTTTGTGGATGAAGCGCAAAATTTGACTGGTATAAGTGGCGAGAAAGAGTATGTAGATAGGTGGACGGTCAGATTAGAGATTGATTATCGTGACGCCGTTAGCGTTAGTCAAGATAGTTTTAACACGGCAAAGTTAAATATATTTAGAACGGAGTTATAAAATGACTATTCCTGCTTCACAATTAGTTGACATTACTCCCCGTGTTATTAGTGGGGGATTGTCTGGATTAGCGTTTGTTGGAACGTTCTTGTCTAAAAGTACAAGACTTCCCGCAAATCAGGCTGTTCCTTTTTATTCCCAAAAGGCTGTTGGGGATTATTTTGGAACGACATCGGATGAATATGCTTTAGCTGGCAATTATTTTGTCGCTGATAGCAATTCTAGCAAAAAGCCCGATGTTTTGTGGTTTTTTAAGAAAATTGACGCTGCTGAAAGCGCGTTTTTGCGTGGTGCTTCTAATCCCGCAACTTTGGATGAGTTGAAAACGATTACTTCTGGAGATTTGACTATTACGGTTAATGGGACAGAAAAAGCGCTTACTGGGTTGGACTTTTCGGAACAAACATCCTTTTCTGGTGTTGCGTCAGTTGTCCAAACGGCTTTGGCTGGTGCTTATTGCTCTTGGGACACCAATTTTAATGCTTTTGTTATCACATCTAACACGACAGGTTCTAGCAGCACATTGACTTTTGCTAGCGGAACGGCTGCGGAAAAGATGGGCTTGACAAGTGGAACGTTATCGCAAGGGTCTGCCGCTCAAACATTGACCGAAACAATGACGGCTTGCGTGAATTCGAACAGCAATTTCTGGTCGTTTATGCCTATTTGGGTAGAAGACAGTTCGGAAGCGTTGGAGTTGGCTTCTTGGTGTAATAATCAAGGTGTTCGGTTTATGTATGCTATGGTTGACACCTCGAATTCTGGATTGACACCGAATAATCAGGCTTGTTTGGCATATCAAACAAAAGATTATTATGGCGTTTGCGCTTTGTATAATACAAAGGCTTTGGGTGCTATGGCTATGGGTATTGGTGCGGCTATCAATCCTACTCAATTAAATGGTCGTAAAACTTGGGCATATAAGCAACAAACTGGGTTGGCGTTCACTGTCAATAGTGAAACATCTGCGCCTATTTTGTTAGCGAATGGGTATAACTTCTATGGCGATTATGCAACAGCATCTAACCAGTTTAAATTGTTCCAAAATGGTCAGATTTCTGGAAATGCCAAATGGATTGATACATACTATGGGCAAATTTATATCCGTGACGGATTACAAAATGCTTGGATTAACGCTTTAATGATGAATAACACAGTTCCGTATAATCAATCTGGATATGGGATTTTGCGGGCTGCTGCGATGGATATTATCAATTCGGCGGTCAATGCTGGGTTTATTCGTCAAGGTGTTAAATTGAGTGAAAGCCAGAAAGCAACGGTTCAAAGCGAGGCTGGGTTAGATATTAGCGGTGCTTTGGAAACGCAAGGGTGGTATTTGCAAATTCTTGACCCGACAACACAAGTTCGTCAAGAACGTGGAACTCCTGTTGTGAATTTCTGGTATATGGACGGTGGCTCTGTGCAACTGATTCAAGGTACGTCAACTGTATTGTTATAAGGAGAGAAAACAATGAGTAAAGATATTACATCAGCAAATGCAAGTGCTTATCTGTATGCTTCTATTTTTCCTGCTGGATTAAAGTTGGAACAATTTGGCACAGATAGTGCTTGGGCGCAAGATAATTATGAAACGGTTGAACACCGTATGGGCGTTGATGGTAAAATGGCAGCGGGTTATACGCCTGTTGAAAAGGAAATTACCTTTACATTTGAAGCCAACAGCCCGACGTTGAATGGTCTTGACCTGTTGTGGCAGACAACGGAAGTGTCGAAAACACCGATTTTTGGTCAGATTGTGATTACTGTCCCGTCTATTAAAAAGACATTCACTTTGGTGAACTGTATTTTGACAGGATATAAACTGTTGCCGAATGCAGAACGGGTCTTGGCGCCGATTGATGCTTCGTTCACTTGCGAAAGTATTACTTCGGTTCCGTTGGCTTAAATCATTTAATTGGAGGATAAAATGAGAAAAGAAATAGAAATCAAGATTGAAGCAGGTAGGGACGCTGGCAAAGTATTCAAGGTTGAAGAAATGCCAGCCGTTCAGATGGACAGATGGGTGACTCGGGCATTATGTATGCTCGGTCGCTCTGGGTCTGGATTGTCGGCGATTGGCGGTTCAACAATGGAAGAACTATTACAGGCTTTTTCAAAGTTGGATTTTAAAGATAGCGAACCTTTGCTGAATGAATTGCTTGCTTGCTGTTCTTTTAAAAAGGACGGTACATTGGTAAAAATGTCAGGCTCAATGATTGATTCTGTAATTGAGGATTGGACAACGATTTTTAAATTGCGGATTGAGGCGTTGAAGTTAAATCTTGGTTTTTTAGAAGAAGGCGGGGACTTGACGTCAAAATAAAGACGAACAAGTCCTTGGCAGGATATGTCAACGTTCCGCCAATGATAGGTGCAGTAGTCAATAGTCGGTTGGCAACGCTACACGAGTTAGAAACGGTTTATGGATTAGAGGATTTGTGTAATCTGTATGAAATTATTATAATAAGGGTAGCAAACGAACAGAAACAATTTGATGAGGCACAACAAAAACGAAAAGGTAGACGATAGATGGCAGGGCTAACATTACAGGAATTTAAAATAGGTGTTGATTTTAACGGTAAAAGTTTTTTTACTGGTATTAAAAAATTTAATGCTAAATTAAAGGGATTAAATAAGCCCATAAAGGCTTTAAATAATTCTTTTAATGGGCTATTTAAGGTTGCTGGTATTGCTGGTCTAACTGCTATGACATTAAATGCGGCTAAACTTGGACGTGAAATGGGTTTGATTTCACGAAAGACGGGGATAGCCGTTGAAAATATATCATCTATGCAAAATGCCTTTGCGGCAAGCGGTGGTGATGCCAAAGAAATAAGTAGGACATTAGATAGGATTACAACTGGTCTTGCAAAAGTTGCTATGGGTGACGCTAGTTTTACATCGTCTTTGGCTTCTATGGGGATAAGTGCTTGGGAAGATGGAAGATTAAAAAATGCTGAAAAAGTCCGTATGGATATGGCGGATTGGATTAAACAGCAATTAGATGCTGGTAGGTCTTTAGCGGAAGTTGCGACATTTATGAATGAAACATTTGGGATGTCGCAAGCAGAAGTCGAACATCTTTCCGTTGGAAGTAATAAATTACTTGCAATTCAAAAGAAATATAACAAGGAAATTGGAACTTTAAGCAAAGAAGAAAGCAGAGCATTAGACGATATAAATAAGAGCGTGTCTAAATTGCGTGCAGCGGTAGGCATTACATTTGATAAACTAATATCTGAATCTGCTGGAACAATAGAAACATCTTTGGGCTTTATTCAAGATATAATTAAATTTATTCAAGACCATAAAGATTTTTTTGCGCCATTTATAGAAGGTTTTTCTGGACTTGCAATTGCTCTTGGGGCTTTAATACCATTATTTAATACAATTATGGCTCATCCGCTAATTGCGATGGCATTGGCTGGGGCGGGAATTGGTAGGAAGATTGGTAAAAGTGAAGAAGCGAATGAATTAGTAACAAATGTTTTGGGAGGATATGATTTTTCAACAGATGAGGAAGCCCAAAAAGTTTTAGAAATGCATAGAAAGGGACAAATTGGGGCTGAACAGGCGGGTATAAGGTTAAAACAACTCGGGTATGATGTTTTTGGGAATAAAATTAAAAAAAACAAATCAAGTGAACTCTTATATGATACTGAACCTACTTTGACATTTCCTATTATTGGTGGCGGTGAAATGATTGTGCCGGGCCACGAGGGAAGCATTGGAAATAATAATACTGTAAATGTTGAAATAAACACAACAAATAACTTTGATGGAGATTTATCAGAGGGAGATATTGTTAAAGTATTTGATAAACAAGGAGATACTTATTCAACTTATGTAGTAAAAGCGGCGACAGGTGCGATGGGTGCGGGAGATTAAATATGGCATTATTATCAGATTTATGGTCAAAAGCGACAACATCACTTCCTTTGATTAAAATAAGTAAATGGGATGTTATGGTTTTAAAGGGTCAAGCGCCCAAAAGAAAATCAGATAATAAAATATCTGAACTAATAAGAAAAGCGGAACAAGGTGTATCTTATATACAAGATGCTGTTGCTGGGATATTTCAAGGTTCTACTGATAAATATGAAACGATTGCTCGTTTTGATAGTTTTATTTCATTCAGTGGGACTCGTGATTCTAAAATAGTTCATAATGCGGTTGAAAGGGGTTCTTTTAGGGCTGTAAATAAAATTCATAATCCAAATACTTGTGTTGTTGAATTAGCAAAAGGGGGATATAGAAGTGAAGTGGAGGCTTGTTTAGAAGCATTAAAAAAAGTCAATGAGTCTTTGCTTATCTGTCGTGTTGTTACTCCTTTTGGATATATGGACAATTTAAATATGATTGGATTAGACTATAATTATTCTCGTGATAATGGCTCGAATTTATTGATTGCCAAAATGAAATTTCAAGAAATTCGTAGTAGTTCGGTAAAAGAAGGAAGCACATTAGTAAAAGTAAAAAAGCCAGATGATGCTGATACGTCTAATACTGGCACAAAGGCTGCAAAGGAAAAATAAATGTCACAATTCGTAATTCCATTAGACCCATTACCAAATCAAAAATTTAATATCACATTAAATGGACAAGAATGTGTCTTTACATTTATAACTCGTGGCGTATATATGTATATGAATTTGAATGTTGATGGAAGTGATGTAATCAATGGTCAGATTTGTTTAAATAATGTGCCACTAATTCAATATAAAAGTTTAAAATTTAATGGTCAATTATACTTTACAGACACGCAAGGGAGTTTAGACCCATTATATTATGGTTTAAATGACCGTTGGCTGCTAATTTATGAGGACGTGAATGTTTAGTAAAAAAAGGTTAAAAGTTGAGATATTATGGGTTGAAGGTAATATAACATCTATTACTTCTAATAATACCTTGATTTTTGAAGATATGCCTATTGATGCTAATATTTCTGTCACAACGCTTCCAAGTGGTGGTAGTGCAAAAATAAAAATATATGGCGTTTCAAAAGAATATATGGATGCTATGACTACCATTAAATGGAAAAAGCCCTTTATAACGCAAAAAGCCGTATTTGTTTATGCTGATGATGGAGAGGGGTATAAACTGCTTTTTGAGGGTAATATAATGGATGCACTTCCTCGTTATGAAAGTGCGCCAGATGTCTATATTGAAATAACCGCAAATATGGGGGCTTATCACAATATGAAAGAAGTTCCTCCATTCTCTCGTAAAGGAGAAGTCCCCACCTATGATGTTTTTAGAGATATTTGCGCTGCTTATGGCATAAGTTGTAGAAATGTAGATAATTTAGTCCAAACAACCTGTAAGGACCCATATTTTGACCAAAGTGGGTTGTCTAATAGGCTGACAGCGGCTTCAAAGGCTTATAATGTTTATATAGTATATAATAATAATTCTGTTGACATTTATCCAGAATATATGGGTGAAGCGCAAAGATGGGATTTTACAAAAGAAAGTTATATTGGGTATCCACAAATTACCGCAACTGGGGTTAAAATAAATCTTGATACAATAAAAGCCGTTGGTTTAAGAGATTATTTTACCATAAAAGGTAGTGAAGTGAGCGCCGCAAATGATAGTTGGAAAATTATAAAATATAACTATAATTTATCAACTAAAATTGGTGGTAAGTGGTTTATGAGTATTGATGGGAGTAGAGCAATACTATGAGCGAAGAATTACAAATGGGAACAACCCCCTCTGATTTGGTAGATGAATATAATTCTTTAATTTATATTATAAATTCAGAGATAAAAAAAATAAATACCGCAGATTTGGTAAGGGTTATTGCCGTCAATGAAGGGACGATTGATGTTCAACCATTATTGGGGAGTATAAGGGCTGATGGTTCTATGAATGAAACAAGCCCGATTTATGGTGTTAGATATATACAATGGCAATTTGGATTAAATAAGATAAAAGCTGTTCCTGTGATTGGAGATGTTGGGTTATTGATTGCTTGTAAGCGGGACATTTCCAATGTTGAGAATGGGAACGTTGGAAGTTTTAGACAATTTTCTTTAGCGGATGGTATTTATATTGGTGGTATTGAGGGATTAAATCAACCAGCAATACAAAGCATAGAATTTAGTGAAAATAATTTAAAAATAATAGGAACTGGTACAATAACGGTAGAAGCACCAAATGTAAATGTAAATGCTTCCACAAGTGCGGTGGTTACAAGTCCTAGCGTTGAGCTTGGTGGTATAGGTGGTGCTGCTATCGCAAGAGTTGGTGATAGCGTCGTAAATGGAGTTATTACAACTGGAAGCTCAAAAGTAAAGGCGGTATAAAATGAAAACAATTGGATTAGAAAATAATGATTTATATGTAGATGAATTTAATAATATCGGGGTAAAAACTGGATTGGATAGATTGGCGCAAGATGTAGCCTCATCTATAAAGGTTTGGAAAGGCGAATTACCTTTTGATGTTCAGCGTGGGATTGATTATAATGATATTGATGGTATTCAAGATACATTAAATCACGATATTATTCAACAAGCCAATTTGGTTGAAGGGGTTGAAGAAGTATCAATAGATTATGAAAAGCGAGAGAATAGAGAATTAAATCCGACTATTTATGTAAAAAGTGAAGATGGAGAAACAATCGAGGTTTAATTTGACAATTTAAAAAAAATTGGCTATGATTATGACAAAGGTGGTATATAATGTCAGGACAAATTGAAGTAAATGAAAATGGGATTATCGTTCCGCAGGCTTCTGAAATAAAGTCTGCTTTTCAGGGTGTTTTTACAAACGCTCTTGGGACAGATTTAAGCCTTGATGATGCTACGCCGCAGGGGGCTTTAATTGATGATTTAACAGAAGAAAAGCAATTAGATAATGCCCAAATTCTTTACTTTATGAACCAAATGAACCCTGACACCGCCCGAGGGGTTTTTCAAGATGCCATTGGGATGTTATATAATATCCAAAGAAAACCTGCTACGGCTAGTATTGCGAATTGTGTTTGTGTTGGGGTCGCTGGAACGGTATTAAATGGAATAAATACAGGAAATCCTGCTACTGCTCAATCGGTAAATGGGGATATTTTCCAGTGTTTAAATACGGTAACAATTCCAGCAAGCGGTCAAACAGATGAAATCCCATTTGTATGCACTGAAACAGGGGAAAAGCCTGTTGGCGCAAATACTGTGAATAGTATTTATCAAAAAGTTATCGGATGGGACGCTGTAAATAATCCGAATGGTGGAACGCTTGGGACAGAAGTAGAAAGTCGGGAAGCGTTTGAAGAACGCCGCAAACAGAGTTTGGCATTAAACGCAACTGGGTCTTTAAGTGCTGTAAAATCTGCGTTGTTAAATGTGGATGGCGTGTCTGATGTGTTTGTTTATGAAAATGATGGTGATACGGCTATTTCGAATTATCGTGGTGTAACAACCATTAAACCTCATTCAATTTATACCTGTATTCAAGGTGGAACAGCAGAGGATATTGGGGAAGCGATTTATGGGTCAAAATCTGCTGGATGTGATACGAATGGGTCTGCTACGGCTACTTATTATAATAGTGATGTAGATATTACATTTACATATAATTATACTATCCCAAGTGCTGTTCCTGTTTATATTCAGGTAAATTTGGGGTCTGCTATATCAGATGGAACGAAAGCACAAATTATGGATATGCTAGTGTCTGATTTTTATGGGTCTGCTGATAATAATAACTTAAAAATAAGCATTGGTGATACTATTTATGCCAGCAGATTTAATGCTGTTATAACAAATATGGGTTTAAGCGGATTATTGTTGGAAAGTGTTAAAGTGTCTAAAAATGGCACAAACTGGTATGATACGGTAGATATAAATATCAATGAGTTGCCAACTTTAACCGCAAGTGAAACATATATTAAATTTGTGGTGTCTTAATGGAAAAAGAGCTTATAGTATCAATACCTCAAAATGTTAAATTGTCATTAAATAATGGCGTTTTAACATTAGAGGCAGGTTCGAAAGCATATATGCCAAATGGTGTTGGTATTTTTACTGAATGTACAAACACTAGTAATTTGACATACTCGCCCGTCTGGGGTGCTGGATATAAGTGTTATATTACAGGATATGTTGGGTCAAATGGCGCTTTAACTGGAATTGGTATGTGCCGATGGGATTTACAGTTTAGTGGTCCAACTGCCCCTGATGCAACAATAGGCGGTACAATTTGGTATGATACGGTTGCAAATAAGATAAAAACATATCGTGGCGGGGCTTGGGTTGTTGATGCCACAAATGAGTCGAGATGCTTGTTTCTTGGAGTTATATCGGTAGGCGAGGGAAATGTCATCACTTCTATTGATGAAATATTTAATGGGTTCGGTCGGATTGGTTCTAGTATTTTTGCATTACCAAATATAATGGGCGAAGTTCCGTATGGTATAGATAGTGATGGATTGACTTTCTTTAAAAGTTATGTAACAGAAAGTGTTTTAGTCGCAGAGAAAAAGAGTGACTATCCTTTTTTGGTCGGTAAAAACAATGTATTTACTGATATTTATTTTGCGAATTCATTTAATAATTATCAAAATACATCTAATTTATTTTTTGAAAATGGAAAACCAATTTATGGCGTCCCCTTAGATTTAAATAAATCAAAAATAGATGTATCTGGGTTGGCAACTACAAAACTGATAAGCCAGTATGCAAATAGTGAAAAGATTTTAAGGTTAGCGAATGGTATTAGAACAATGTTCAATAATGCCAAACTAATTAGCGATTGGTATAATATAGTTTATAATTTAAAAACTGCAAAAGGATTTGGTCTTGATATTTGGGGGAAGATTTTAAATCAAGGTCGTTCATTCAAATATACAAACCAAATAACTGGTGTGGTTACAGAGTATTATTTAAAGGGCGAAATAACTGTCGATGGGACAACGTTTTCAGCAGAAGAAGTAGAAGAACTTTATCGTAAAATTTTATTTATGAAAGTTATTAGTTTAATAACTAATGCTACTGATAAAAGTTTAAATGAATTATTGCAATTTTATTTTGATGGTCGTAGGGTATATGTTATTCAATATGATACTATGAAATTGCGATATGTTTTTGAAATTGCCGTAAACAAACTGGAAAAAAGTATTTTTACATCTGGATTATTGCCAAAACCAACTGGGGTAGGCGCTACATTTGTATATTTGCCCAAAAACCAGTATTTTGGATTTTATGTGAATAGTAGAGAGCAAAATGACCAGTATTGGACGCCATTTGACAACAAACCATTTTATTGGTAAGATATTAAATAGGAGAATATAATGCAAAGTTTAACTCAACCGACATTACTTTTGAAGCCTTTTGCAGAGTCTGGGGATAAAAACACAATTCCTGTAACAAATACAGACGCCTCAAATCCTCAACTGGCAGATTTAACAAATGGTTTTCCGCAAATTACAAGTGCAGACCCAGATGATAATGGTCTGCCCCCAGAAAGAAAAGATTTTAATGGGCTTGGGTATTTAACAACAACTTATGATTATTTTTATCAGGCTGGTGGAACATTTACTTTTAATCCGACAATTTCGTCTGCTATTGGCGGTTATCCGTTAAATTCAAGGTTGTGGTATACAGACAACAGTGGTTCAACGACAATTCTTCGTTCTACTATTGCAAATAACACAAATAATTTTAATAATGGAAATATGACGGGTTGGACACCTGAAATTCCTGCTTTAGGATGGAATAATACTTGGACAGGCTCTAATACATTTACTAGTAACATTACAGTAAAGATGAACAAGCCTAAGATTTTCTGTGATGATGATGATGAGGCTTGGTCAACAGACCCGTCGTCTGATGGAAACGCGGGTAGTTTTGAAGTAAGAGATTCTAACGGGAATTGGGGTACACTGTTTAGAGCTGTTAAATATACAAATGGACGTAGAGCCGTTGGCATCCAAGTAAAAGGCAAGGATATGACAACGCAAGCATCGTTTGATGTTTTTGTTGATGGAAGTGGTGGGACTTATGCTTCTGCCACACAAGGTATAAGACGGTCAATGATTGGATGGGGAATTCCAAATTGGTCTAGTGGCGTTGAGGTCAGCGAATCTGGATATACTGCGCCGACACACGGGGTGTTTTGGGTTTATACAACATCTAGTAGAGGTAGCTTTGTCGGAACTATTGCTGGGCAATCATTAAGTCTTGGCGGAGATTTTTCAAGTTATCACGAAAATGCTGTGTTTATTATGCCTGTATATGGTGGAGAATCTATTACTTGGACGACAAAAACAGCAACGATTTATTTCTTTCCAATGAGGGGTGTATAATATGAAAAAATATGCAATTATCGCTGATGAAAACACAAAGCGGTGTAATGTGGGAATTGGAACCGATACTGAATTTTATGAATCAATCGGTATGACCGAGATGGATGTCGAGCAGGCATATAATGGGGATTGGTATGTAGAGGGATATGCGCCACAAGAAAGTATTGAAGAAAAAAACGAGCAAATTCGTTTGCAACGACAGGCTAGATATGAGGTGGAGTCTGACCCGATACGGCTTGATTATGATGAGGCGTTGGCTCGTGGAGAAGAAAGCGCCGAAGAATTAAAACAGGAATGGCTTGCTAGTAAAGATAAAATTCGTGAAGAATTGCCGTATATTGTAGGAGCATAATATGTGCCAAAATGTTCGTTCTGCCATTGATGTTATTAAAGCACAAAGTAATCGGAAAACATTAAACCGACAGGAGACCATTATGCTCTTTGAAAAGGTAATTGAAGACTCCAAACAGATGGGAGAACGAATGACAGAACTTGAACACAGGGTTGGAAACATTGAAAACAAGTTGACCGTTGTTGATGGGAAGATTGACAATCTAAATGCGAACATTGACAGGTTATTAAACAAGCAATCTATTTTTGCTACAAAGTTAGCAGATAATAAATGGTTTTGGATTAGTATTATTATTTTTATGATATTGGTAGGAAGTTTGCTTGGTGCTAATACAGATTGGGTAAAGATAGCACATAACATTGGAGGATAAATGGCATATTGGGCTTTGTTCTTTTTTATTCTTGGTGGTTTTTTCCGTAGGATTTTAGGAAAGACAGTTAAGATTAAAGGTGTAAAAATACACAGGTTTTATAAACTTGTTGCTCTTGTTCTTGTATTATTTTTAATGTATTTCATTCAAGGTGTATTTCCGATGGGTTGGAAAGAGTGGTTGTGTATGGCTTGGTCTATTGGATGGATGATTAGATACAATTCACATAGCCACGGTGATTATTGGATTTTAGAGGAAACAAAGCCTGATGAGGGTAGAACTTGGTGGATTGATAAAACATTACAATTATTGTTTGGAAAAGGCAAGTACTATAACTTTAATGGTAATTTTGTTGGGCTAACGCTCGGTTATTTAGTGCCTGCGATTATTGCTAGTATTACAATGCCGCATCATTGGTTTTGGATTGCTGGTTTTACAACGCCGATGGGCTATTTGTTCTGCGAAGAAACTCTTAAATTTACAAAAAGAGAGACCGAGTATGCAGAGTGCCTAAATGGTGCTTTAATGTTTTTGTTGTTTTTTATAAATTTATAAAGGAGAAAAAATATGTCAACTATTACAGAACCTAGCACAATGACAGTAGAGGGTGTTGTCGGAACAGACAGCGGAAATCAACGTGTTGTTATGACGAATGCTTTTACTGGCACTCAATTAGCACATAGTACAAAATCGGTAGAGGTTTTGTGTGATGATGGGAATGGGAACAAGCAATTATGTGTTGCTGTTACTCATTTTTCTGATTCTGAAAGTAGCCCCATTCCGTCACAGACTGGACACGGAAATCAGTTTTTAAAGACGACAGGTTCAACTTTGGTCTGGGATGATGCTTTACAGAATAAAGCAACAGGAAGTCTTGGTGTTGCCGTTGAGGGTGATGCCGCTGGTGATGGTGCTGTTGCTGTTGGCAAAGGTTCAGAAGCCAATGGACAGAGCAGTATTGCTCTCGGAACTGGTGCAGAAAGTGGTGGAGATGATAGCATTTGTATTGGTGGCATTGCCAAAGATGGTGATAAGAATTACAATACTGTTATTGGTGGTCGTGCTTCTGCTTCTGATATTAGTAATGTTGTTGTAGGATATAATGCAAGTTCAACTGCTGTTGGTGCTGTTGCGTTGGGTTATCAAGCAAGCGCGACAGAAAATGGAACGCTTGTTGTTGGTTTATCCACAGATGGTATAAGTACAACGAACTATACTGTTATTGGAACAAATGGGAAAATCAATCCCGCTATGTTTGCCAGCGTTCCACAAACTGATGGGAACTATCTTTTAAGAGCAACAGTTAATAGTGGAGTTGTTACTTATTCTTGGGTTGCTGAATAATAAGGAAAAGGAGGATGTGTGGATATACTTATAAAACAATACGAGGGATGTAGGTTAGACGCATACCCAGACCCAGCGACAGGTGGAGAGCCTTGGACAATAGGCTGGGGTTCTACATCAAATAAAGATGGAAAGCCATTTAAAAATGGAGATACTATTTCCCAAGCAATGGCAGACGCTTTATTGACAGATTATATTATGAAAAACATTGTTCCTGTGTTTCAAAAGATACCGTATAATTTAACAGGTGGACAAAAATCTGCTATTGCTAGTCTTGTTTATAACATAGGAGTTCCTGCATTTTTAAGGTCTGGGTGTTTTAAAGCCATTTGCGAAAAGGATATTGCTGGTATTTATAAAAACTGGGACTGGATAAAAGCCAACGGGAAAGCTATGAAAGGACTAGCAAAACGTAGAGCGAATGAGTTGTATTGGTATCTTCGTGATTTATAGCCAATTTGACTTTATAAAAAAAATAATTTATAATAATTTTGTGGATAGGTTCGCTACCGAAAAGTATGCAACTCACATACCTGCCACATTATTCAATGAGTCTAATTGGAGAATTAAAAATGGAAGAATATGTTGGTAAAAAATATGGTTTTTTAAAAATAATTAGTTTTGCTTATTTTAAAGAATACGGACAAAAAAAGAAAATAAAATGCAAATTTGTAAAATGTCTATGTGATTGTGGGAAAGAAAAGGTTATAAGACTTAATGATATAAGGTCTGGGAAAACAAAAAGCTGTGGGTGTCTATCAAAAAGGTTAAGTAAGGAAAGACATACAAAGCATAATTTATGCCATACAAGAATATACAGGATATATAAAAATATTAAATCAAGATGTAAGTATAGTTCTTTAAAACAGTTTAAAGATTATGGCGGTAGGGGGATAGAAATGTGTAAAGAATGGGAAAATAATTTTATGTCATTTTATAACTGGTCTTTAAATAATGGATATAGAGATGATTTAACTATTGATAGAATTGATGTAAATGGGAATTACTGCCCTGAAAATTGCAGATGGGCTACTGTTTTTGTGCAGAATAATAACAAAAGAACAAATCATATTATTGAATATAATGGAGAAAAACATAGTATGAAAGAATGGTGTGACATATTGAAATTAAATTACTATCGCACAAGAACAAGAATAAATAGCTATGGTATGAGTATAGAAAGGGCATTTAATCCATCAAAATTTAATAGATGGGATGGTGTTAGGGATTTGTAATGACAAAAGATGAAATTCTTTCTGAAATGAAATCGATTGCCGAAGAAAATGGTGTAGATTTGACAGAAAATGCGGAAAAAATTGCTTCTTTTAGAGAACGGGTTGGTGTTGGATTGCATAAATGCGTTTGCGACCCTAAAAACACAAAACGCTGGTGTATTTCTGAAACGTGTATGAGAGATATAAAGGGGAAAGGTATATGTCATTGTCGTTGTTTTCAAAGGCGTGTTTAATTGGATTTTTATTTTTAGCAGGGTGTAAGGCGACACCTACAAGTGAAGTTATATCTAATTCGGTCGTAAATGGGCTTAAATCGCACGTAGAAGCGATTGAGTTGTTAGATAAACAAACTACCCCAGAATGTAAAACGGATGCGTTTATAGCGAATTTAAATGCGTTAAAATCGCAAACAGAAAATATGGTGGGCCAAGTAAAGAGTATAAGCCAATCTTGCACGGTTGAGAAAAATTTGCTTCAATCTCAAATTGATATGAGAAACCTAATAATCGGGATGTTAGCCTTGATTTTAGGGTTTATTCTGTTTTTCTCAATAAAAAAGAGGTTCTTTTAGATACCCGTATTTGACAAATACAAAAGATTTTGCTATTATTCTTTCAGGAGAATTAAATGGCTGGCTGTTGTTGTGAAGAAAAAGGTTTAATTGTTTGGAAGGGGTTTGACACTAGATTTCTAGATGTTGATTGGTTGTCTATATCTTTTGAAACAAGATTTCAGACAGATGGTTTTAGGGCTAAATTTACAATTTGTGATTATTCTTTTGAATGGAATGATTTAACACAGCCTAAAATAATCAATTTAACAGATGCCCAAACAGCGACAATTCCAATTGGGTTAAACTATGGTGAACTTGTTGTTTGGGATGATGACGGAAATTCAAAACCGTTTTCAACTTCAATACCTGTTTTTTGTAAAAATTGGGCAGAAAGTGACCAAGAGTTAGATACCTATAATATGACCGTAAATGCGTTGTTGGACAACGAAACGCAGATGGTTATTAAGATTGAAACAGCAAAGGTGTCTTTGGCTTGGGTGGAAGAAAAGATTGCCGAGCATAACGAGAGCGAGGAAGCCCATCCTTACATAAAGAATTTAATTAAAAATGGTGTTTTAACAATAAAGCAAGATGATGTGGTGTTAGGGACATTTTCTGCCAATCAGGCGGAAGATACAACGATTGAGATACAGGCTGGTGGTTCTAACATAGACGGCGGTTCTGCCAGTAGCGTATATTTAACATCACAAGTGCTTGACGGCGGTAATGCGGAAGGAGATTAGATTATGAGTTATTTGCTACAAATGCGGAGAGATAGTGAATCCAACTGGGCTTCTATCAATCCGGTATTGGCTCAAGGAGAATTTGGTTATGTTTTAGATTCGCAAGAATTTAAAATTAAAAAGGGTGATGGCGTGACGGCTTGGAATAGCCTTCCGTTTATTGAATTTGGGGACAAGGCGTTGTGGGGGAATATTGGTGGTGATATTACAAATCAGCCAGATTTAATGAATTATCTTCAAAATCTTCAAGATGATATTGATGATGAAGCTTCTGCCAGAGCAAGTGCCGACCAAACTTTAACAAACCAGTATAATTCGTTAAATACTTCCGTTAGTAATATTCAAGCTGTTATTCCGAATGATGCTTCATCAAGTAATCAGTTGGCCGATAAATCTTTTGTGAATAGTAGCATTGCGAGTAGCACAGCAAACTTTATTGGAACATTTAACAGTGTTGCTGAAATGGAAGCATATTCTGGGCCGTTAACAAATAACGATTATGCTTTTGTGGAAACGACAGATTCGGCAGGGAATACTTTGTATGACCGCTATAAATGGAATGGGTCGGAGTGGTTATTTGAGTATGAATTAAATAACTCGTCTTTCACGGCAGACCAGTGGGCGGCGATAAATTCGAATGCAACAGAAAGCAAGATTGCACAAATTGCAACGAATGCGACCAATATCACGACATTACAGGGTCAGATTGCAGATAAGCAAGATACAATTACAGATTTAGCGACAATTCGTTCTAACGCAACTGCAGGTAAACAAGCAAGCGATACTATTGCGACTTATGGTAATATTGTGACGCATAATGTATCAGAATTTGCTACATCTGCACAGGGAACGAAAGCCGATACAGCCATTCAGGGTGTTCAGGTTAATGGGACAGATTTAACAAAAGATATAAATAACAAGGTAAATATACCGGTTGCTGGACAAAACTCTTTGGGTGTTGTGGCAACTGCTTCTAACTTTGGAACCGCGTATTCAACAGCATTGTATTTGGTTAAAGCATCTGATGCAGAAATTACTGCAAAGACACATAACTATAAGCCTGTTGTTCCATCTAATCTTGATAAATCTGTTATGGAAGGATTGGGCAATAACTCACTCACTTGGACAGAAGCGTATAAGACTTCCGCCAGAGCAACGATAGGTGCAGGTGACGGGAATAAAACAATCATTAGGGAATGGATTGACTAATGCGGTTTGTAAGGACAGCAGAGAACTTGTTTGGACTACCACTGGGATTTACTCGGGTTGAGTATCTAGAATCAAGTGGTACTCAGTATATTGATACTGGATTGATTGTAGATGATATGAATTACAAGTTCATTTTAAATGTTATGCCTGTGACTCATACTACATCCTGTATATTTGGTGCTATGAATGCAAGCTCTGGTTATCCTGGTATTACAATAAACGAATATGGCTCATTTAGATATGGAACGCAACAAATTCAAAGTTTAAATTTAACAAATAATGTAAGATATAAATTTGAACTCACTTATCAAAAACTTGTTGTAAATGATACAGATACATACAATGCAACAGGAACTACTCTTACTACACCTATTGCATACAATACATATCTTTTTGCAAGGAACAATATGGGAACTGCTGGAAACTTCTCATCTTGCAGGTTTTATGGTTACAAAGTTTATCACAATGATACTTTATTGCAGGATTTCGTTCCCTGCTTAGATAAAGATGGTATTCCTTGTATGTGGAATAAAGTAGAAGGAAAAGCATACTATAATCAAGGTACTGGAACATTTACTGCTGGTCGGAAGGTAATACCCGTTGAGTATTTAGAGAGTTCGGGAACACAGTATATTGATACTGGTGTTGGTGGGGATTTAACAACAGAATTGACCTGTGAAGCGGCTATTGTTCAGGCTGGTAATGCTTCTGTCACGAACATTATGGGTAATAATGTGACAAGCAGTAGGGCTATCACAATCAATATGTCAGCAAATATAACAAATCCATCGCCATCTCGTATTCGTTTTGGTAATACAGACAACACAACAGAGGCTGGTGCCATTGATTTAAACACATTCTATAAATATGATACGAATAAAAACGGGCTTACTGTAAGGGATGGTAGTGGAACGGTTCTTAATACTTATCCACTTAATGCCACCACAGCATTTACAACAAATGGTAATATCCTAATTTATAAATTAGGAGATACATCAACACAATATATTGGTAAAATAAAAGTTAAAAGTGCTACAATAAAAAACAGCGGTGTTTTGGTTCGTGATTTAATTCCTTGTAAAGACGAGAACAATGTCGGATTTATGTTTGATAAAGTATCTGGGACTTGCTACCTAAATGCTGGCACTGGTGCTTTTAGCGTTGGTGAAAATAAATACACATCAAAGTTAAGGTTGATTAAAGATGCTATACATCTTCCAGATGGATATAAAAGGGTTGAATATCTTGAATCAAGTGGAACACAGTATATTGATACAGGATATATACCAACAAATACCACAGGTGTTCAAGTAAAGCATACAATTTGTGCAGACAATAGCACGGATAATTTGATTTTTGGATGCCGTGAGAGTTCTGGAGATACTCGTTTCTGGGAAGATATAGACTGGACAAATACAGACACTATCGGTTGGGGATTTAACTCTTATTCACCAACCACAACAGGCGCTAGATTCCCAATTTCTGGAATGGCTGGTCAGACAGTTGTTTCAAGTATGAACTTTATGAATAATAGGGCCGGTTGTGTAAATGGTGTGACTTATGATACATCACTAGCAACAAAAACGCTTTCAACGATGACTCGCTCAATTTGTTTATTTGCTGCTGATTATGCTGGCACAATGTCTTTCTTTACTTCCTGTAAGATATTTAGTTGCCAAATAAGTGAAGGTTCTACACTCGTCCGTTCCTTTATCCCTGTCCGTGATGAAAACAATGTCGGGTATATGTTTGATGAAGTGACTGGACAATTATTCGGTAATGCTGGTTCTGGCTCTTTTGGAATCGGGAACGATTTACCGACAGCATCCGTAAGGTTTAATCAAGATGTATTGCCGAGAGAATATAGACCGTTAAAGTATTTGGAAAGCACTGGGACACAATATATTGATTTGGGAATACATCCAACAGATACTTATGGTTATAGAATAAAAAACACCTATACAGTTGGTCAAGGCGAACAATGTGCCATTGGGTGTATGGATAGTGGAAATCGTTTTGTAGGTATTTATACAAGTGGTTCTGCAAACGCAATATCTGGTGCTTGGGGTAGTTTTGTTGGGTTCTTGCCAAGTTATCCTTGGACTACTGGCGACATTTTAGATGTTGAAGTAAATTATAAAAATAGTAGGAAGCTGATTGTTGGTGGTACAGAATTAAAAGATATTTCTGATGTTCATATTTCTGGTACTATAAACAACAATTTATATTTGTTTGCAAGAAACTATGGCTCAACTGTTACAAAGATGTATGGTAAGATATACAGTGTTCAAGTATCAAACGGACAAGAATTTGTTTTAGATTTATACCCAGCACTTCGTAAATCGGATAATAAACCCGGAATGTATGATAGAATAACAAAACAGTTCTTTACAAACGATGCAACAAGTGGTAATGATTTTAATTATGGATAAGGAGAGAAAATGCCTACATATTCAGATATAGCAACAGATTTAATAATAAATAATTATATTGTTTATAAACATATATCTCCTTCTGGGAAAGTTTATATAGGCATCACCTGCCAAAAACCCGAGAGAAGATGGGGGAAAAATGGAGAACGATATTTGCACAAAAGTAGATTCGGTTATACTCATTTTGGAAAAGCTATAAAAAAATATGGGTGGGAAAATATAAAACACGAAATACTTTTTTCAAACCTTACTATGGAAGATGCTTGTAAAATTGAAAAAGAACTTATAAAAAAATATAATTCTGATAATATTTTATACGGATATAATTTAACAAGTGGAGGAGAATCTTACAGAGTTTCTCATTATACCAGAGAAAAACTATCCTTGATGCGGAAAGGTCGAAAAATTTCACAAGAAACAAGAGAAAAATTAAGGTTGGCAAATATTGGTAAACACGCAAGTGAAGAAGCAAAAAGAAAAATGTCATTAGCAAAAATCGGCAAACCTTCTCCGAAAAAAGGTATTCCAGTTTCAGAAGAAACAAGAAATAAAATATCTTTAGCGAACAAGGGAAAACACTTGGGTATTCCTCTTTCTGAAGAAACAAAAAAGAAAATATCAATGAAAGCGAAAGAAAGAGGTTTTTATGAAGGTATGAAAAAAGTGATACAAATCTTAAAAGAAAGAAACAGCAAAAAAGTTATGTGTGTTGAAACAAAAAGAATATTTAATTCTGTAACAGAAGCTGGGAAATATATAAACAAATGCAATAGTGGAGTTAGTATTTCTTGTAGGTTCCCTAAAAAAACAGCTGGTGGCTACCATTGGAAATTTGTATAAAAAAGGAGACATAAATGACAACAGTAGATACAAAGGTTGATAGCTTAATTATAAATCGCCTTACAAAGACACAATTTGAAAGTGCGACAGGGTTAGACCCGACACAATCTTATGAGGTTGATCCAGAATTTTCCGGAAACAAACTCTTGCAAACGTCTGCAACGGGCGACATTGTTGAAAGCAACGAATCGCCGTTGACAATTCAAGCATTATCTGCAACAGATAGTATTACTCTGGCAGATAACTATTGCTATCAGGGTGGAGAACAGACTTCACTGACGATAGCGGTGCCTTCAACTGCTACGGTTGGTTTTGTGGCACAAATCACTTTTAAATCGGGAAATACGCCCACAGCAATTACAGTTCCACAAACTGGCTTTGTTTGGGACAAGCGTGGTGAAGATGTAAGTGGTGGGGTGTTCACAGCCGTTGCCAATAGGGATTATACCTTTGTTATTGGGTATAATGGGTTTAACTTTGTGTGTTATAGTTCGGGGGTGTAAAATGTTAGCGAAATTCATAGATGGGCAAATCAGATTTGCTGGTGGTAAATTGTTAAAACACGATGGTTGGATTACCACAAATCCTCGTGAAGAAGATTTTATTGAAGCTGGTTATAAGCCAGTTGTCGGTGAGCGGTTAGAAGAAAAGGAAGGCTTTTATCAGGTGCCTGAATACACCGAAGAAGAAGATAAAATCGTAGCAACATATCATTACGAGGAAATTATTGATGAAGAAACCGTATAAATGTCGTGTTGAGTATCTGCAAAGTTCGGGCACACAGTATATTGATACTGGATTAAAGGGTAAGAACAATATAGACTTTGATTATAAGTGTATATTTACAAACCTAGATGGAACTGCTCAATGCGTTGGTGGAAACTGGTCTGGTGCTGGTACAAGTACGGTATCTTTGTATTTGGGTTTAATCAGAACAAATGGAAACTTTGCTTATCACTATGATGGGACATCAAGTCCTGTCGTTGTTATGAATACAACCGTTCAGGATACACCTTATTCTATTCAAGGACGTATGAGGGTTGGTGAACAATATATGGTTATTAACGGAACAAAGAGTTCTGTTGGTACAATATCAAGCACATTTACATCATCATTAAATATGTATTTGTTTGGTATTAACAATAATGGGCTATCAAACCCAGCATATATGAAGTTATATTATTGTAAGATTTACGATAATGGGAATCTTGTTCGTGATTTTATTCCTGTACTAGATAATAACGGCAGACCTGCTATGTATGACCAAGTATCGGGTCAACTGTTCTATAATCAAGGCTCTGGAGAATTTACTTATGGCAGACAGATTATTCCCGTGGAGTATCTATATACTGGTGATGATATTAACTGTATGACATCATCTCCATTTACATCAACAAGCTATCGTTTAATAGATACAAAAGAAACGATTGATTTAACATCTGTTGTTGAAATAAAATTCGCATTTGATAAGAACATATATTATTCTGGCTGCGGTCTTAGAAACAGTACGTCCAGTACGGCACAATCAATTTACTTCCCTGCGGCTTATTCAACAGAAAATAAGATAGGATGGACAATAGGTTCAGGGGAAGAACAAAGACAAAAATTCACTCTTGATACAAACGACCACACAATCAGGGTTGATTTACCGAATAGCAAGGTTGTTTGGGATGATGTAAGTTATCCAATATCAAACTTAACATATACCCCGTCAGAAAGAACTTTCCCTTTGTTTGCTTTCTCTGACGCTCGTGCAACACAAGAAAACGGATACAGATTCCCAATGCAGGGTAAGATTTACTATGCAAAGTTCTGGAAAAATGGCGTTCTGACAAAAGATTTTATACCTTGTATAGATGAAAACCTTGTGCCGTTTATGTTTGACAAAGTTCATAACACAGTTTATCTAAATGAAGGCACAGGTCAGTTTAAGGCTGGACCGAATGTTGAAAAGGTATGGGGTGGTAAGAAACTCCGTAGAAAACTGGCATTGGCTTTGGCTAACCTTAAAAAGAAACGTAGATATTACTGCGAGGTTGAGTATCTTGAAAGCACTGGTACACAATGGATTGATACAGGTGTAAATGCAGATATTGACTTGGGTTTTGATGTTGGTTTTAAGTGGAATATATTTAATACTGCAAATAGTAGATTTTTGGGTGTTATTAAACAAAATGGAAGCACTTATTTAAGACACCATTCATCTGATAGCGGTTCTTCGTTCACTTATTTTGTATCTAATGATGGTACAACCATACAAGGAACAGCAACAACAGCATTTCATTCATTTAGTTATAATTCTGTGACTAAAAAGTTTAATTTTGACGGAACTGAAATATCAGCAGTAAGTCCAGCCGTTTTTGATACTGGATTAAACTTTTGGTTATTTGGTAGAAATAGTAATACTGAATCATTAAAATCTTATGCTTCTGTAAAAATTTATTCTGCAAGGTTGTATAACAACGGCACCCTTGTCCGTGACTTCATCCCTGTCCTTGATTGGAATATGAAGCCGTGTTTGTTTGATAGAGTGACAGAACAGTTATTCTATAATCAAGCTACTTCTGGGGATGATTTCTCTTATGGACGTGAAATCCATCCTGTAGATTATCTGGAAAGCACTGGGACACAATATATCAACACTGGTTTGTTATCAACTGCCAGTTCTACTGTTGATACAGTGTTTAGATTTACTTCAATGGAAAGTGGCGTTGCTAATAACGTGGGTGTATTTGGTGGACGAAACGGACAGCAATCAAACACATTTACCTTATTTAAAATCGCTTCTGCTACACCACAGTATTTTAGGTTTGACTATAATGGACAATCTACTGTTGGAACAGCAACCGAAATGACGTGGAATACAGCGTCAAAATATCGTTTCCAATATAATGGAACAAGTTGTATTACAACAAACACAACAACTGGAGAAAGCGTTGTGCTAGCGAAAAGCCCCGCTAGTACGTTTACTCAATATCCAATACACCTATTTGCAGTAAATACATCAGGAACGATTGGACAGAATTTAAGTGGTCGTATCTACTATTACAAATACTCTGACGGAACAAATAGCGTTGATATGGTTCCAGCAATTGACGAGAACGGCGTAGCCTATTTTTTTGATAAAGTAAGCCATACTTGCTTCTTAAATCAGGGAACGGGTGCATTTTCCTACCCTGCAAGAGAGGTTGAATACATTGAAACAGATGGAACATCTTATATCAACACAGGATATACACCATCTGGTTCTACTGAAACAGAAATAACAACAATGCTTAAAGACCAGACAACTTCTCGTTTTATGTTTGGGTGTAGAACTGCACAGAACAATAATACATACGCTTGCTTAGCACATAACCAAAACAGAATTGGGTATCGTGTAGGTGATAGTAGTTATTTGTATTCGTCAGGATATAATGAAGTAAACGTAAAGCACACTTATAAAATTGCCAACGGGGTGTTTTATAGAGATGATGTGGTTATTGACACAAGTTGTCAAGGTGCTACGGCTTCTCCAAATAGTCCACTTGCATTATTAACGATTAACACAAACAATACTCTTGATACTGGACAATCGTTTATTGGTAATTTATATTCTGGCACAATAAAAGAGAATACAACTTTATTACGTGATTTTATACCCTGCTTTAAAGACGGACAGGCTGGTATGTTGGATAAAGTAAATAACGTATTCTACCCAAGCTCTAGCACCGCTTTTACTGCTGGAAAAATAGTGGAGCCCGAATATGAGTGACGACATTGACAAAGATGCAATAGAAGTGCTAGGTATTAATCCAAAGATTTGGAAGGAATATAGAGGAATGACAGACCCGAAATATGTCCAAGACGATTTACCGAACTTCTTAAAAGTAGAAGCAGAAGCTCGTGAATCTGGTATATCGCAAGAAACAAAAGAAGATTTTAACAACCGTCTTTCAATGAGGTGGATAAGATATAATCAGTTAGCAAAGAACGCTGACAAGCAGTTGACATTGTTTAGGCAATATGCTTTAATATCTAAAATGCATAGAGGGAGGGAGTAATGGACGAAATCTTTGAAATGCCTACACAAGAAGAAACTCGTAAGGTTTTAATGCGTGATTATGAGTGGTTAGAGAATTATAAGCACTCAACAGGGCATCCGTTTATAAAGCAAGTGTGCCAGCACAAGCAAAGCCTTATTTTAGAGTATTTAAGGGCAAATACATTACAGAGGAGTAGGTGCGAATGAACATAACATTAGAGGGCGGGGAAGATGAGAAAGCAACTGTAAGCGTTGACGGAAAGCCCTGTGGTGTGATTAAAGTAAGGTCAGGTCATTTTCTTTGCTACTCTAATGGTCGTCATACAACCACACAAAGCCTTGAAGAAGTTATCAGATTTTTCAATGGGGACTACGGGTCGTATTATTGGCGACAGAGGGAATGGGTATTTGACAATAACAAAATAATTTGCTATTATCTGATAAGGAGAAAAATATGGATTGCTGTTCAGATAATCAAACAATTACGATATACAAAGGGTTTGCCACTCACTGGAACGGGAACCCTTTAATCAATGTGAGTTTTAACACATTTATTGATTTAACTGGGTTTTCTGCCATATTCAGAATTGGAGAAACAGAAAAGACATATACCGATATTGCAGATGGATTTAGCATTGATTTAACGAAAGAGGAAACAGGTGCTTTGCCTGTTGGATTAAACTATGGTGAATTGATTATCGTTGACAATGAAACCCATAAAAAACCATTCACGACAGCGTTGCCGTTTGATGTTAAAACTTTTGTTAGTGGTGACATACATCTTGATAATTATAATGTAAATGTCACGACAAAGATTAAGGGTGTAGATTTAACTATAAACATTGAAACACCATCTTTAAATCCAGAAGATGTTGAAAAGTATATTGAAGAACACAATCTTGATGAAGAGGCCCACCCTTATATTTTGGGAGAATTAGATAAAAAGGTTGATAAGGTATCAACAACGAACAGGGTTTATGGCACTGATGCAAATGGTGACCAAACGACTTATGACGCAAATTCTTTTGGTCAGGTAGATGATGTTCGGGTTGGTGGAGTTAGTGTTGTTCAAAATAAGATTGCGAGCCTCGGAACTATGGCTGGCGAGTCCGCAAGTGATTATAGAACGGCAAATGACCAAGACACAATTGACGATGGATTAAGTGACAGAATAAGTGATATTGAAGATACCATAGACACATATGGAAATATCGTCACACATAATGTTTCGGAGTTTGCGACTTCGGTACAGGGCGCGTTGGCGGATAGTGCTTTACAACCAAGTGATGTTGTAAATAGCACATCATCAACGGCAACAGATGCCCCGTTGTCTGCGAATATGGGTAAATCATTACAAGACCAAGTGGACAACTTAAAGGCTCGTGGTAGGTTTTTGGCGTTATGGAACTGTGCGACAGGTTTGGCGGAGAGTAATCCACCCAGCGGAACATATACATATCAATCTGGCGATTATTTTATCGTTGGTGTGGTCGCTCAATCTGGTGGAACGAACTATAAGCCAGATGGGTCAAGTTATACAACTGGTGTCGCTTCTACGGTTGTGGAAACGCAAGCAGTAGATACAGATGATGTGTATTACTATGATGGACACGTTTGGAGATTACAGGTCAACACGCAAAAAGAAATTGGATTTGTAAATATTGCTGGAAGCCCATACGACAATACAAATATTGCTGGTGCATTAAATTCAAAACAGAATGAAATTACTTCACAGAATAAATTAAGTTCTGATTTAGTGGATGATACAAACCACACGAATAAGTTTGTGACGGCAGAAGAAAAGACAACGTGGAATAATAAACAAAATGCCATAAATGATTTGGACGATATACGGTCTGGTGCCGCTTTGGGTGCTACTGCTGTTCAAAATGCTTTTAAGATTATAACACTTGGGGATGGTTCATAATGGGCGGAAGATTATTTTTAGGCAATCAGATGATAAGCCCTGTTATTATTCAAGGGGAAGAAAACCCGATTCTAACATTGAAAAAAGGTGTTTTAACAAAAAACTTTGGTGATACAAGTGGTATTTCATTTCCCGGTATCGTAGAAGTTGGTCCAGCTGCATTAGCGTATGGTTATGAAAATTATCAATTACAATATGGTGAGGGTGATACTTTCTTATTGAATGGGGTTGTTAGTTTCCCTGATTTGGTAAAAATAGGGCAAAAAGGTCTTTTTGGATGTTTTGAATCCCAATACCTTATTACTGGATGTGAATTTCCAAAATTAGAAGAAATAGGTTTGAGTGGTATGGAAAGCGCGTTTTCTGAAAATGGCGGAAGTTTAGGTGGTGGGAAATATGTTTTTCCGAAACTAAAAAAGATAGGAAGTTCTGGGTTAAATTACTGTTTTGGATATATTATCAATAGTGTTTTTATTTTTCCTTCATTAGGAACAGATTTATCTCAAGTTGCATCAAATTGCTTTTATTATATGTTGCATACTGGAAGAAATAATTTTGTTTATTTTCCAAGTTCAACTGAACAAACCATTGGCTCTTGGAGCGATGTAATAAATGGTTTCAACGGAAGAGATACAACTGTAATTTTTTGGATTCCGACAGAAATAACTATCAAT
>CALEJD010000031.1 GCA_937898195.1 uncultured Clostridia bacterium
GCTACAAAAAACAGATAGCAAAATTAAGCACACAGGCAGTGTGCTGATTAAAAGAGTATCCCACAAGGAGTAGGTAACGTAAATGTTGATTGCCGTTAAAATAGCAAAGCCAAATAGCCGAATTTTCATAGAGTAGCCTCCAAAAAAATAAGCCATTTACACTCGGTTTCAAGTGTAAATGGCTTAAAGATTTTTGGAACTTTTGCTCTTGCCTTGCCCACTTAAAACCGTCATTTTTTGCACAAAAACATGCATTGGCTTAAGTTTGGCTTATGGCTTACGATTTTGGCGGTCCAAAACCTCGAAAAACACAGTATTTATGCGGTTTTTCTTAGTCTAAGGGTTTCATTGTGGGGAACAAGATTACGTCACGGATTGCTTGGCTATCTGTGAGCAACATTGTCATACGGTCGATACCGAAACCGATACCACCTGTTGGTGGCATACCGAGTTCAAGAGCATAAAGGAAGTCTTCGTCTGTTGTATTAGCTTCTTCGTCACCGAGTGCGAGAAGTTCTTCCTGAGCCTTGAATCTTTCTCTCTGGTCGATTGGGTCATTAAGTTCTGAATAAGCATTTGCCATTTCCCAACCATTCATAAAGAACTCGAAACGTTCAACATAGTTAGGGTCTTCAGGTTTTTTCTTTGTAAGTGGAGAAATCTCGATTGGATGGTCCATAACAAATGTTGGCTGAATAAGGTGGTCTTCAACAAATTCTTCAAAGAAGAGATTGAGAATGTCGCCTTTCTTATGATGCTTTTCAAATTCGACATGATGCTCTTTTGCTACTGCCTGTGCCTCTTCTGTCGAATTGATTTCATTAAAGTCAACGCCTGAATACTTTTTAACTGCATCAAGCATAGTGATTCTTTCAAATGGCTTGCCTAAATCCATTTCAATTCCGTTGAATGTGATTTTTGTTGTGCCAAGAACTTCTTGTGCTACATAACGATAAAGATTTTCTGTCAAATCCATCATACCGTGGTAGTCTGTATATGCCTGATAGAGCTCCATAAGTGTAAATTCTGGATTATGTCTTGTGTCAAGACCTTCGTTACGGAATACACGACCGATTTCATAAACTCTTTCCATACCACCAACGATAAGGCGCTTTAAGTAAAGTTCAAGAGAAATACGAAGTTTGATATCTGTATCAAGTGCATTGAAATGAGTTTCAAATGGTCTTGCTGCTGCACCACCTGCGTTGTAAACAAGCATTGGTGTTTCAACTTCCATAAAGCCTTCGCCGTCAAGATATTTACGCACTGCGCTGATAATCTTTGAACGGTTGATAAGAGTCTGTTTTGACTCCTGATTCATAATAAGGTCGATATATCTCTGACGATATCTCATATCAGTATTTGTAAGGCCGTGGAACTTTTCAGGAAGAATCTGCAAGCTCTTTGAGAGAAGTGTAACTTCACTTGCGTGGATTGAAATCTCGCCTGTTTTGGTTTTGAACACTTCACCTTTGATGCCGATAATATCACCGATATCAAGTTTTTTGAATGCTTTATATTCTTCTTCGCCGATGCTATCTCTTGCTACATAAGACTGAATGTTGCCTTTAAGGTCCTGAATATTGCAGAATGATGCTTTACCCATAATACGCTTTGACATCATTCGACCTGCAACGCTTACAGTTTTGCCTTCAAGCGCATCAAAATCAGCTTTGATATCTGCACTGTGATGAGTCTGGTCATATTTCGTGATTACAAATGGGTCATTGCCTTCTTCTTGCAATGCTTTAAGTTTTTCCTGACGGATTCTCTGCTGTTCGCCCAAATCCACTTCAGGCTGATTGTTTCTAATCTCTTCTGCCATTGTTTATTCTCCGATTATTTTAAGATTTCTGCAATTTTAAATTGAAGAGCACCGTTTGGTGTTTCAACTGTAACTTTATCGCCAACTTTATGACCGATGAGTGCTTTACCAACAGGTGATTCATCTGAAATCTTGCCTGCTGCTGGGTCTGCCTGAGCAAAGCCAACGATTGTATAAACAAATTCTTTCTTCTTTTTATCAACAATTTTAACAACTGAACCGATGTGAACATTTTCGTTGCCGAGTGATTCAACGTCAAGAACCTTTGCTGTTTTAAGAATATGTTCAATTTCGCTGATACGAGCTTCAAGCTTTGCCTGGTCGTTCATAGCTTCATCGTATTCACTGTTTTCTGACAAGTCACCAAAAGATTTAGCAAGTTTAATTTTTTCTGCAGCTTCTTTTCTGCCTTCAACTTTAAGTTGGTCAAGCTCTGCTTCAAGTTCTTTGAGAGCTTCTATTGTAAGTAATGTTTCTGCCATTTGAAAAACTCCTTTATTTTATAGAGTAATTTTGGACAAAACGCAGTTGCCCATATTAGAAATATTATATTAAAAATTTATTGTTGTGTCAAGTGAATATCAGTTCATTTATCCCCTTTTTTTCACCATTTATTACTATTGTTTCAAAACACAAGTCAGCTAATTCAAAAACACCACAAAATTCATACAATGCAGAATAAAACAAGAGTTTATCAACCGTATTATCATAGAGATTTTCATATATTTCCGGCACTTTAAAATCTTCACCGTCGGATATGTTGTAAAGAACATTTTTTGTATTGATTGTCATTATATTTCGTTCTGTATCAATTTTGACAGTTGAATTTTCTATTTCGCTTTTAAGCAACACACAAAGTCCCGTATTTTCAAGAATATAATCACATATTTTTTCATATTTGGATTTTTGGTCAGTTGTTACAGTAATCTTTTCAAAATGTGGTACTAAATCAAGAAGAAAATCTGTTGATGCTCCCCTTTTATCAATAATGCAAAGAGAATCAAATATTTTATTCTGTTGCTTTAAAACTCTCACAAAAGTATTTTTCATCATTTTTTCATAGAGAACTTTGTTTTTATAACGCCCAACATCTTCAATATCATCAATATTAATTGACTCATCTAAAAGCAATCTGTTTGCACATTTACCCACGAAATATGTTACTTGTTGCCAATCGACTCCCTTTTTGCCTATGGTTATTTCAAGTTTATAAAAAGGTGCGCCTTTGAAAACGGGAATTGTTTTTAATTCATAAGTATCTCTTATAAATCTACCAAATATTTTTTCTTTTAAATTATCTCTTCTCTCACTGATTTTCAGTAAACAAAACATAAAAAATCCCTCCGCAATAGAATATGCGAAGGGATATAAATTTAGTCACTTACTAGTTCCAATGCTTTCTGATATTGAGCATCTTCTTCAAGAGTCAACATATAAAATCTTGCGTTTTGCTCTGCTGAGAGAACAACTTCATAATCAGGTGTCAAACCAACACCGTTGAAACTTTCGCTCTTATATGGATTGATTTTTGCAACTGTCAATGCAACTGCACTACCATCGCTTAACTCAAAGATTTCTTGCATTGTGCCGTTACCTGCAGTTTTTACACCCACAAGCTGAGCCATTCCAAAATCTCGAAGGTCACAAGCAAAGAGCTCTGCTGCGCCAGATGTTCCACCGTTAACAAGGACGGTCATTCTAAAACTTACGCTATCTGAGTCAGATGTGAAAGTTTCGATTGTATTGCCGTTTTTATCGATTGCAGTAGCAATTGCACCCGTACCTTCTGTACCAACAGGAACTAACATATCAATACAATCTGTTGCATATTTAATGAGCCCAGAATCAGTATTTCTCAAATCAAAGATAATTGATGTTACTGAATTTGAGTTCATATATTTGATAGCATCTTTAAGCTGCTCTTCAGTTGTGCTATAGAAAGATGTGATTTTGATATAACCCACTTTGTCAGTTGAGCTATAATATACTGACTGTGCAGCATAACCACGAGCAACTGAAACTGTTTTTGACTCACCATTATGGGTGAATGTCACCTGAACATTAGTGAGCTTTTCACCGCTGAGTTTATCTATAAGGCTCTGGCTATTTGCACCGTTTACTGCTACACCGTCAACGGCAGTAATAACGTCACCTTTTGTGATACCCTGAAGTTGAGCCGGTGAATCTTTAGAAACTTCAGAAACATAGATATTATTGTTCTTACTATCATAAACGGCAATAACACCAATACCACCCTTATTGCCCTTTTCTTCTTCTTTATAATCTGCATATTTATCTGCATTCATAAAGTAACTATATCGGTCACCAACGCCTTCAACATATCCGTTAGACATCATTGAATTGAGAAGATTTTCGTTAAGTTCACCGAAATAGTTTTTGCGGACAATATCATCAATTTCTGAAACTGATGAATAAAGGTTTGAACGGTCACTTACATCAGTGATAATGTTATTATAAATGCCCATTGTCACTGCCATTGTGATTGTAATTGCAACTGTCACTGATAAAAATACCAGTGACAAAGCAAGACCAAGTGATATTTTCTTATTCAAAGGACATCATCCTTTTTTATATAATTTATTAGTTAACTGGAATTGGAATATAAGGCTCAGGGTTTACGCGTTTACCGTTAACACGGACTTCAAGGTGCAAGTGAGCACCTGCAGCAGGGTTTGATGAGTTTGGTCTTGGCCAACAGTTACCTGTATTTCCAACCCTACCAATTATTTGACCTTGCTTAACTGTTTGTCCAACGGTTACACTTCTTGAAGACATATGCGCATAAGTTGTGTTAAGACCATTGCCATGGTCAATGCTGACATAGTGGCCATAGGTAGAGCTTACATAGGTTGATTTTACAACAACACCATCAGCCATTGCATAAAGGTTTGCACCCCATGTTGTCCAATATGTACCCGAGCCAAAGCTATTGCTTACATAACGATTTTTATAAGAAACCAAGTCAACTGATGCAGTACCTCTTGCGCTATGAGAAGCAAAGTTTGCGGAATATTTTACGCCACTTTCTTGAATTGGACAAATTGTACCCTTGCTCGATAGTTTGAAGCCATGACCTGTTGAGCCACTAACTGTACCGCTACCGCTTGAACCAGAGTTGCCAATGTCTTTATCAAGTTCTTTTGATGCTTCTTCTTTTTCAAGTCTTGCTTTTTCCATAAGTTTTTGAACATAAGAACTTTGCTGATTAAGACTACCGATAGCTTCATTTTGTTTCTTGATATTTGCTTCATTCTGCTTGATTGCTTTTTCTTTCTTTGCAATCTGCTGGTCATAGACTGCTTTTTCAGACTCGCGCTGTGCCTTATCTGATTCAAGTTTTTGACGACTCTTATCAAGGTCATTGCGTTTGGTTGTCAAATCTTCAACCATTTTATTAAGCCCGTCGATTTGTTCTTCAAGGTCACTAACAATTGCTGTATCGTGCTTTGAAATCTGACGAATCATTTCTGTACGATTAAGGAAATCCTGAAAATCTGTTGCACTTAAAAAGATTTCAAGTTCACTTGTTTCACCAGCCATATATGCGGCTCTTAGTCTCTTTGAAAGAAGCTCATAGGTTTCGTCGATTTTAACATTCTGCTCTGCAATCTGAGCATCAATTGTTGCAATCTCAGTTTCTAAAGCCGTGATTTGAGTTTCAAGAGTTTTGATTTCTTCATCTAATTCCTGAATTTTAGCTATGGTTGGTGCTGCTTGTCTTTCAATTTCTGCAATCTGTGCGTCAAGTGCTTTGTTTTGCTCTTCAAGAGCTTCAATATAATCTTCTTTTTTATTCTTTTCGTTTGCTAATCTATCAAGTTCTTTTTCGTTCTTTGCAATTTCTGCTTCAATATCTTCAAGGCTTCTTGCAGATGTTGGGAATGTAAATGAAGAGAAAAGAATTACAATTGCAAACAATACTGAAAGAAATTTTACACTATTCTTCACTTACAACACTCCCTTGCTCTTTAAGATATTTGCCCATTGAGATTAAACTACCAAATGAGCCTGTGAAAATACCGATTCCCATAAATATGAGAAGAATCCAACCTGCATAAGCACCGAATGACACAGGGGTAAAGATTGCAAGCATATTTTTGAATACATAAATCATACCCTGATAAAGACCTGCCAGCAAGCCGAATGACACAAGGCTTGATGTTACGCCGATTACCATACCTTCAATCATAAATGGCCAACGGATAAACCAGTTTGTTGCACCAACGGCTTTCATAATACTGATTTCAAGTTTACGTGAAAACATTGTAATTCTGATTGTGTTTGAAATGATAAAGAGTGACACTATAAAGAGAAGTGCAACCATACCTGCGATTACGATTGTAACTGCTTTACGCACACTGACAAGCTTATCGGCAAGGTCACTGTTTTCACGGACATTTTCAACATTCTGCATTGCTTTAAGCTCTGAAACCGTCTGGTCAAACATAGTCAAATCTTTAACCACAACTTTATAAGCGTCGGGCAATGGGTTTTCATCAAGACCTTCAAGCAAGACTGCATCTTCACCCATACTTTCAAGCTGTGCTGCGAATGCATCTTCTTTTGGAACAAAGATACAATCTTCAATATTATTCATAACTTTGATTTCGTTGCCCATCTTGGTTGTGTCTTCGTCTGACACGCCATCTTGAACATAGACCATAACAACATTTTGGCTTTCGATATTATCAAGCAATGCGTTAATATTGAAATAGATCATTGAGCCAAGGCCAATAATTACAAGACAAGCCATCAAAACTGTAATTGATGCCAAAGACATAAGTCTGTTAACCCAGACATTACGGAAGCCTTCTTTTGTAAGGTATTTTAAACTTGCACCTTTCATTAGTTAGCACCCCCGTCTTCTTCATCATCAAGATATTTTGAATAATCAAAATCATCAAGACCATAGTTTTTCATAAACTCTTCAAGTTCATGGTCACTATTTGGTTGAATGTAATATGATGTTACTTCTTTTTCTTCTATTTTCTGTTCAGCCTCTTTGACTTCGTCACGTGACTGTTCAACCTTTTCCATTATTTCTTGTTCAGCTGCTTCAATCTTTTCTGCAGTTGTTTCTGCTTCGGCAACCGCTGTATGTACAACTTCTTCTTTAAACTTTCTGCCTGTATCAGAAATAACGCTACCTTGGTCGATTGTAATAACACGATGGTTGAAACGACGAACTAATTCGTGCTCGTGAGTAACCATAACGATTGTTGTACCAGTATTATTGATATGGTTAAGCAACTCAAGAATTTCATAAGACATTTCAGGGTCGATGTTACCTGTTGGCTCGTCGGCAATGATGATGCCAGCATTGTTGACAAGTGCACGAGCGAGAGCAACTCTCTGCTGTTCACCACCTGAAAGTTCAGTTGGCAACTGACGTGCCTTTGATGAAAGTCCCACAAGGCTCAACACATAAGGAACTCTTTTTCTGATTTCTTTTTCTTTTGCACCGATAACGCGCATTGCGAATGCAACATTATCATAAACTGTCATATTCTGGATAAGACGGAAATCCTGGAAAACGATACCCATTGTTCTTCTGAATTTTGGAATATCTCTGTTCTTGATTGTATTGAGATTATAATTATTGATAACAACAGTACCACTATTGGCAACCTGTTCTCTCATTATGATTTTAAGAAATGTACTTTTACCTGCACCTGATGAACCAACAACGAAAACAAATTCGCCATCGTTGATGGTGATGGTTACATCGCGAAGTGCATGAGTACCATTATCATATGTTTTTGAAACATTTTTGAATTCAATCACAATATGCACCTTTTCTTTCTTTTAGCTTGGTTTTTATTGATTTTTGGATATAAATACACATAATAACCATTATTGGTGACTATTATACCACAAAATGTTGTGTTTGTAACGTTTTTTATAAAATGTTAATATTTATCGTCGTTTTGCATAAAATACACACAACATAATGTTTATTTTTAACAAAAAATAAAGGGGCGAAACATAAGTTTCGTCCCTTTTGTGATTTTTTAGTATTTAATGGGGTTGGCGTCAAGATATTTCTTAACCATCAATGCTACTTTGAACACGATTGCATCGTCAAATTCTCTCAAATCAAGGCCTGTGAGTTTCTTGATTTTTTCAAGACGATAAACAAGTGTATTTCTGTGAACAAAAAGTTTTCTTGATGTTTCAGAAACGTTAAGATTATTCTCGAAGAATTTCTGAATTGTGAAAAGTGTTTCGTGGTCGAGACTCTCAATTGAGCCACGCTTGAAAATCTCACGAAGGAACATTTCACAAAGTGTTGTTGGAAGCTGATAGATAAGTCTTGCGATGCCAAGATTATCATAACTTACGATTGTCTTTTCAGTATCGAAAACCTTACCAACTTCGAGAGAAACCTGAGCTTCTCTGAATGAACGAGCCAAATCTTTGATTGAGTCAATCGCAGAGCCGATACCAACGAGAACATGAGTATAATATTCTGTTCCCAATGAGTCAGCAACTGAACGTGCAAGTTTTTCAAGGTCTTTTGGTTCAATATTGCTCTTAACTTCTTTAACGAGAGCAATATCTGTTTCGTTGATATTGATAACAAAGTCCTTTGTCTTATCAGGGAACAAGTCCTGAATAACATCAAATACAGAAACATCATTCTTTTCTGTGATTCTGATAAGAAGAACTGCTCTTGTAACATCATTATTGAAATGAAGTTCACGAGCTTTAATATAAATATCACCAGGAAGTATATTATCAAGGATTACATTCTTAATAAAGTTACTTCTGTCATATTTTTCATCATAATATTGTTTGATAGTTGAAAGTGAAACTGCAAGAACAGAAACATAACGAGCTGCGATTTCATCGTCGCCTTCAACAAACACAGCATATTCAGGATGCATATGTGCGCCAAAAACTTTATATGTATATCCGTCTGCAACGTTTCTTTCAGGAGATGCAAAAACATCTGCAACAGCGTGTGATTGAATCTCACCGATTCTGCCAAGTTCACTGCAAGAAATTACAGTGCCTGTTTCGTCAATTATACCGAAAGTTCTGTCGATAACATCAGTCATCTGATGTATGATTCCTTGAAACAATCTGTTAGACATGGCTTATACCACCTTTTATACAAATTCACGATTGGAACACTATGTATTTTACACAATAAAATGCGTTTTGGCAAGTGAAAAATTGATATTTTTTTAATTTTTTATAACATTTTTCACAAAAAAAGACATATTTTTTATACAAATCACGCATTAGAGCACTTTTTTCGACCTGTTTTTCATTGTTCAAAATGACGAAAGAATTATCTTTCAGAAAGCAAATTTAGCTCTTCTGGGGTTATTTCACGGCACTCGCCCGGTTTTAAATCTTTATCTAACTCGAGATTACCCATTTTTGAACGGTGCAAAGCAACAACTTTATTTCCTGCTGCTGCAAACATTCTTTTAACCTGATGATATTTGCCTTCACAAATCATAATCTGCACTAATGGGTGTTCACCATCTTCTATAATCTCAACTTTGGCTTCTTTCAAGGTTGTCCCGTCTGCGAGAGTTATCCCCTTTTCGAGCATCTGGATATCACTCTCTGAAAGAGAATGTTCAAGAGTTGCAAGATATGTTTTGAAAATATGATTCTTTGGCGAAAGGATTTTGTGGGCAAAATCACCGTCATCAGTAATAAGCACAAAACCCGTTGTATCTTTATCAAGACGACCAGCGGGGAAAAGCCCTTTTCTGTATAACTCATCGGGCACTAAATCCACAACAGTTTCATCAGTGTCACTTTCACTTGCAGAGACTATCCCCTGTGGTTTATTAAGCATTATATAAATGTGTTCTTTTAAAGAGAGAGTTTCACCATCAAGAGTGACTGTATCATTATCTATATCAATTTTGATGTCACTTTTTTTAGTCACGACACCATTGACAGAAATTCTTCCCTTTTTAACTATCTCTTTAACATCACGGCGAGAGAGTGTACCCTGTGATGCAAGAATTTTATCAAGTCTTTCCATATTATTGTCCTTTATGTTTTTTCAAATCCGTGCATAAAGCCATCAAGTTCAATTGAGCAGACATCGCCACCGATAACAAGACCCTCATAAACCAACAGATTTATTCTGATATAGTTTTTGTTTTCGTGACCGGGATAATTCTTTACAGAATATGTCCAACGTTTTACGCGCATTCCCGAATATGTTTTCAAATCAAAGCCCTGTTTTAACTGAATATCGTTGTACTGAGTATATGTTTCATCAAACTCTATTGGAATTATAACTTCGCACACTTCAACAGGGTCTTCGTCAACTTCCCAACCGAATTGGGATATAAAGCTGAGTCGTTCACTTGCTGTTGAAGCCTTAATACTTGCTTTATCTGCATTATCTACATCTGTGCTTTCTTGTGAGAGTATGAACAGACTAATCACGGTTACAACCACAAAAGCTATGAGCAAAAACAGTTTTATCTGCTTGGATTTTATTGAATAAACGAACATAAATTAACACCTCGAACACAATTTATATAAATAAATATGCGGCGAGGTGTGAATTTATAATATTAAAAATTAAATGTCATTAAGTATTATCACCTATAAATATGTGGATATTTTTTCTATAACAATGAGAAAACCGCAAGACATACGAGTGTATTTCGAGGATTTTCGAAGCAGTTATAGGTAAAATAGACCATATTTATTCGTCTACTCTCTTAGATTGTGATGCTGCTCTAAGATGTTGACGAGCACGACGAATTTCGTTAACTGAGTTTGTGAGTGTTTCGTCAGCAACTGCTACAATGCTTTCAACATATTCACTTGCACTTGTGCGCATTTCGTTAGACCAGTTTCTTGCCTGCTCTGTGAGTTCAGTTGCACTTTGTCTTGCCTGTTCAACAATTTCAGTAGCCTGTGCTCTTGCATTTGCAAGAATTTCTGCTGCCTGTGCTTCTGCGCCACGAGTAATTTCATCTTCTGAAATGATTTCTTTTGCACGAAGATGTGCTTTTTCAATGATTTTGTCAGCACTGTCTTGTGCACCTGCAAGAATTTCTTTTCTTTCAGAAGCAATTTTTCTTGCCTGCATAAGTTCATCAGGCATATTGAGTCTGATATCTTCAATAGCAGTTTTGATAGCCGCTGAATCAACCAAAAGGTTTGATGTAAACGGTACTGATTTTCCTTCTTCAAGTATTACTTCAATTTCTTCAAGTAAGCTTTCTATTGTCATTTGCTCACACCTCGTTTAATTCTTTTTACTATTATATCACGAATTGATTCGGGAACAAAATCACTGATATCCCCACCCAATTCGCAAATTTGCTTAACTACACTTGAACTTAAGTAAAGATTTTCAACTCTTGTGTTGATGAAAACTGTTTCAAGTTCATTATTGAGTTTCTTGTTCATCTGTGCCTGCTGAAACTCATATTCAAAGTCGGACACAGCACGAAGCCCTTTAACAACTGCAACTGCATTTTTTTCTTTTGCATATTCAGCTAAAAGACCCGCGTGAATATCAACCTCGACATTTGGCAAATCTTGGGTACAACTCTTAATGAGCTCTGCTCTTTCTTCAGGACTAAAACAAAAATTTGTCTTTGAAGGGTTTTTCATAACCACAACTATAACCTTATCAAAGAGTTTTGAACTGCGCCTGATAATATCAAGGTGACCATTTGTAATCGGGTCAAAACTACCCGGACAAATTACGGTTTTCATATTCTCACTTATTCTTTCTGTATGCTGTAAGTTTTATTTTGCCGTATCTGTATTCACGGTGAATTTTAAACTCACCTGCTGTTTCAGGCAAAGTTTCATCCAACGCACTTTCGCAGATAATTATACCCCAGTCGTTCATTTTTTCTGCAACAACCGGTAAAACAGCATCAATTATTTCTTTATTGTATGGTGGGTCGAGAAGAGCAATATCAAATTTGTCTTTGCTTAAAGTAATATACATTTTTGAATCGCCACAGAAAACACTTGCTCTTTTTTCAAAGCCAACAGATTTAAGGTTTTGTTTAACCACATCAACTGCACGGCTTGCACTATCAACAAATGTACAATGCTTAGCCCCACGGCTGAGTGCTTCAATACCTAACTGACCTGAACCTGCAAACAAGTCGAGAACGCTTGCGCCTTCAAGGTCAAACTGAATGATATTGAACATTCCCTCTTTTACTCTGTCGGTGGTAGGACGAACATCTTCGCCTTCAAGAGTTATAAGTTTTCTGCCTCTTGCTTCACCTGTAATTACTCTCATAAATTCGCTCCAACCTATCAATACATAAAGGTATTATCCCATTTTTATAGAGATTTGTCAAATATTTTTATATTCAAGTTGAAAAAATGCCATGAATTTTGTCTTATTTTAATGAAATAAGCAAGTTTTCAAGGTCATTTACACTATCAACTATGTATTCTGCACCTGCTTCTTCGATAACTTCACGGTCTCTAAATCCCCAAAGCACGCCGATTGATGGAAGGTTTGCATTTTTTGCTGTGAGAATATCTGTATCTGCATCCCCTACAAAAACAGTATTTTCGATTTTGCTATCTAATTTTTCAAGGGCATAGAAAACGCCGTCGGGTGCAGGCTTGTTTGGTCTATCATCAGAGCTGCCTACTACAAAATCAATATTTTCACCAAACATTCTCTTGCACAAATCCTGTGCTGCAAAATCTGCTTTATTAGTAACAATGGCAGTTTTAAAGCCTGCTTTTTTAATATTTGTGAGCATATCATTGATACCGTCGTATGGTGCAGTTTTATCTTCCATATGAATTTTATAATAGTCACAGAAATCCTTAAAACATATTTCAAATGTTTCTGCATCTATATTTTCTGGCACTGCTCTTTCCATTAATAGACGGATACCATTACCAACAAAAGAACGGATTTCACTCAAATTGCGAAGTGGAAAACCTTGTCTTTCAAGAGCAAAATTCACACTATCTTTCAAATCTTCGAGAGTGTTTAAAAGTGTACCGTCCAAATCAAAAACTATTGTATTTATCATTATTCTTCTCCTTGATTATAAAAATTATATATGTTTTCGGCTAAGGAAATATTTATACCCTTAACTTTTGCAAGGTCTTCTACACTTGCATTTTTAATATTCTTTATTGTTTTAAAGGTTTTAAGCAATTCTTTTGCTTTCTTGTCACCAACACCGCTGATTTTGGTAAGTGAAGAGTCTAACCCTTTTTTTGCATGTTTTTTGTGGTGGAAGCTGACAGAAAATCTATGCACTTCTTCTTGAATTTCAGAAACGAGTGTAAATACTGCTCTGTTTGAATTGATTGCTATTTCGCCACCATCTCCTGTTATTGCACGGGTTTTGTGCTTTGAATCTTTAACCATACCAAACAATGGTACATCTATATTCATTTCATTCAAGATTTCTTTGACTACGCTGACTTGACCTTTGCCACCGTCAAGCAAAATCAAATCGGGCATTTTGCCAAAGCCTTCTTCTGCGTTTTCGTTTTTATGCTTTTCATATTCGTTGAAACGGCGCTCTAACACTTCACGCATTGAGCCATAGTCATCTTGTCCTACAAAAGACTTGATATTAAATGTGCGGTATGCTCGTTTTAACGGACGACCATTTTTAAAGACTATCATACCTGCAACATTATCGTCGCCACCTGTATGAGAAATGTCATAGGACTCTATATATTCAGGTGTATTTTCTAATCCCAACAAGGTTTTTAATTCTTCAAGGACTTTGATTTCACCTGATTTTCTGCCTTTCTTTTGTGCTAATTTCTCAAAGGCATTCTCTCGGCACATATTAACAAGTTTTAATCCGTCACCTTTTTGTGGTACAGAAATCACACATTTTTTACCACGAAGATTTGTGAGATATTGAGCTATCAAATCTAAATCTTCTATTGTTTCGTCTAACAACACTTTTTGTGGCACAGAGCGGATTGCATAATATTGGGTTAAAAAGCCACTGCGAAGATTTTCGTCATTCTGGGTATTATCAATGAAGAAATGCTCACTATCACAAAGTCTGCCTTTATCAAAACGCAACACTACGATACAAGTATCATTATCATTTGTTGCAACCGCAAAGACATCTTTTGACTCGTCCGTTTCAGTAACAACCTTTTGTTTAGTCTGCATATTCTGAATAGCGCGGATTCTGTCACGATATTTGCCCGCATTTTCAAAGTCGAGATTTTCTGCACATTCATTCATTTTACGGTTTAAATCAGCAATGATTTTTGAAATGTCGCCATTAAGAAAATCTAATGCATCTTTAACTGTATCGTTATATTCTTTCTTTGAGATTTTGCCTGTACAAACACCCATACAACGATTTATATGGAAGTTAAGGCAAGGTCTTCCCTTTTTGAAATCCCTTGGAAATTCTTTATTGCATTGTGGAAGCCGGAATATTTTATTTGCTTCGTCAACTGACTTTTTTACTGAATATGAACTTGTGAATGGTCCGATATAATCAGCATTTTCATCATCCTTTTGAAGCACGGCAGAAATTTTTGGATATTCTTCTTTGGTAATTTTAATATAGCTATACCCTTTATCGTCTTTTAAGAGAATATTGTATTTTGGTTGGTTCTGTTTTATAAGACTTGCTTCAAGCACAAGTGCTTCAAATTCACTATCAGTTAAAATATAGTCAAAATCATTGACATTTTCAACCATTTTAAGCACTTTGACAGAGTGTTTATTCTGTGAACCAAAATACTGACTTACACGGTTTTTAAGTTTTTTTGCCTTGCCGATATAAATGATTTTACCCTGTTTATTTTTCATTATATAAACACCGGGTGTTAAGGGTAATTTCATTGCTTTTTCACGCAATATTTTCAGTTTTTCGTTCACAGAATCACCACCTTTCAAAGTTTTAACATATCATATCATAAAATCACAAAAAAATAAAGCACACCGTAACAAATTACGGTGTGCCTGAGTTGTTTTTAGATTATTCAGCAAAACCTGTTTCAACAAGCTTTACAAGTTCGTCAACTGCTGTTTCTTCGTCTGGACCGCCAGCAATGATGCGGATTGTTGTGCCACCCATAATGCCAAGTGACAAAACACCGAGAAGGCTCTTAGCGTTAACTCTTCTGTCTTCTTTTTCAACCCAGATTGATGATTTGAATTCATTTGCTTTCTGAATAAAGAAAGTTGCTGGACGAGCGTGAAGACCTACCTGATTTTTAACTTCAACATCTTTAGTATACATAATTCATTCTCCCAAAATGATAGATTTACAAAACAACAGATAATTACACCTTTGTTACTACTATATTATAACACAAAACTTTGCCTCGTCAACGAAAAAACAACCACTTTTATTCCATTTTAACAATTTTAGCGAGTAAAACAAAAAACAATAAATTCTAAACATTCAGATTTGTATAAAATGACAATGCTTTATATTATTTTTTGTTAAACTTCAATATTTTATATTAAAAATATATGAATAATGGTACTAATTTGTGACTCTGTGATGAATTGTTGGGCTTGACGTAGTCAAAACGCCGAATTTCATACCTTGAGAATGATAATATTCAATTATTTTTGGTAATGCTTCCATAGTAGTAGGCTTTGTATCATGCATAAGTACAATTATAGTATTAGCAGATTTTGGATAATTACTACAAAAACTTAATTGCTTTGCAACAGTATTAGCACCGTCAGCGTCACCATTTGAACAATTCCAGTCAAAATAAGCATAGCCCATTTCAGTGACTTTTCTTGTCATTCGGGTCATTATGCCTTTTGAATGTTTTTTGCTGACTGAGTTACTGCTACCACCTGGGAAACGCATAATCTTTGTTTCAATACCTGTTTGCCCAAAAACCAAGTCAGATATTTTTTGCAAGTCAGCTAAATAAGCTTCATCAGAAGAATAAATTTTCTTATAATCGTGTGAATATGTATGAAGACCGATTGCGTGGCCACGATTAACCATCTCTTTCATAAGATAGTTATATTTTCCACCATTCTTAACAAAAAACGTCGCCTTAACACCGTAACTGTCCAGAATGTTCAGTATCTGCGATGTATATTGCGACGGTCCGTCATCAAATGTTAAATAAACAGTTTTGACACCATTATTTGGATTTAATGGTTGGGCTGGAAGCTGTGGTGCAACAGGTTTTCTTGTTGTTGAAGTCTTCGCCGCCAACTTTTTGTTAAGACTATCAATTTTTTTATTTAATTCATCGACTTTGCTTTGATACTCTTTACTCTGACTGTTAAGTTTTTCTTCGTAAGATTGTTTTTCACTTTCTTTTTCAGCTCTGTATGATTCATACTCAGAAACTTTTGAGTCATACATTGATGAATTTTCACTAAGTGCCCCATTAAGCTGTGAAAGCTCATTTTTATTGTTATGCCATTTCACAACAAAAAACACCGTTGTAGCAGTAGCAACGAGAAACAAAACTGATAAAATAATAATTGCTATTTTCATCCAAGTTGCTTTGCTGATACTTTTAAGTTTCTCTTTCACGTTGCCACCACCTTTCAGTTGATTACTATATTTATTGTATTACAAAAAACTACAATATTCAACACATTTTTTATTACATATTTGTAATATTTTCTTTTTTCAAGAATTCTTTATCTTTTTCGGTTAATTCTGCATTTTCAAGCATATCGGGACGATATTTTGCGGTCATTAAAAGTGACTGTTCTCTCTTCCATTTTTCGATATTGCCGTGATGCCCTGAAATGAGTACATCTGGCACTTTCATACCATTCCACTCATAAGGACGAGTGTATTGCGGATACTCTAAAAGTCCGTTATAGTGACTTTCCATCTCTTTTGCTTCGTCATTTGGCAAAACGCCTTCTAACATTCTTGAAATTGAATCAGCAAGAACCATTGCAGGTAATTCGCCACCTGTGAGCACATAATCCCCTATTGAAATCTGCTCATCAACAATCGTGTCGATAATTCTTTGGTCAACGCCCTCATAATGTCCGCAAAGAATTGTTATTTCGTCATATTCTGCAAGTTCTTTCACTCTTGACTGTGTAAGAGTTTTACCACAAGGTGACATATAAATCAAATGATTTTGATTTTCACTTTTTTCACAGATATCCTTATAGCAATCTACAATGGGTTGAATCTGCATAAGCATACCCATCCCACCGCCATAAGGTGCGTCATCAACACGGCGGTGCTTGTCTACAGTATAATCACGAATATTTATACAATTTATTTCAACTAAGCCTTTTTCCCTTGCACGACCGATTATGCTTTCAGAAAGCACTGCTTCGCACATTTCAGGGAAAAGAGTCATTATATTAATCTTCATCTTCAAAAAGTCCTTTTATAGGATTTATTAAAATTTCGCCTTTTTCCACATCAACATTCACAATTACTTGTTTTATTGCTGGAATAAGCACTTCATTACCTTTCGGTGTTTTGATATGCCAAACATCGTTAGCACCTGTTTCACTAACATCAACTATTGTGCCCAACACTTTGCCGTTGTTATCGTCAACAACTGTGCAGTCAAAAAGCTCTTGCACAAACCAAGTGCCCTTTGGCAAGTGTGCATCTGCACGTTTCATATAGAGCACAGTATTTTTAAGTGCTTGTGCTTTTTCAACGGTATCAATATCCTGGAGCATTAAAATAACCATATTGCCGTGTGGTCGAGCAGATTTTACATTAATACTTTTTTCACCGTTCTTATCAAAATATAAGGTTTTAAATTTCTTGACAAATTCGGGTTTATCACACCAAGGATTAAAGCGCATTTCACCTTTAATGCCGTGAGTTGACACAATTTGTCCTATTTCTAAATATTCTTTAACCATAAACTAGCACCTTTCGGGTCGTGCCCCCTACAAGACACAAAAAGGCAGACATCAAATGCCTGCCTTATTTGTAATCAATATTAGTCGATATCGACCTGGACTTTTTCGCCTGTGCGAGTTGCACCTGCTTTAACAACTGTTCTGATAGCCTTTGCAATTCTGCCCTGTTTACCGATAACTCTGCCCATATCTTCTTCAGCAACGTGAAGATGATAAACAACAACACCACGGTCGTCAACTTCGTCAACTGTAACAGAAACTGCGTCAGGATTCTCAACAAGTCCTTTTACGATTGTAATAAGAAGTTCCTGCATTTTTTCAAAGACCTTTCTTATTTAATAGCGCCGCTCTTTTTAAGGATTACCTTAACTGTGTCAGTTGGCTGAGCACCATTCTTAATCCATTTTTCTGCTTTTTCGTTATCGATTTTGATTTCAGCAGGATTTGTCATTGGGTTGTAAGTACCAATTTCTTCAATGAATCTGCCGTCTCTTGGATAACGAGAATCTGCAACTACTACTCTGTAGAAAGGAGCTCTTTTTGCACCCATTCTGCGAAGTCTGATTTTTACTGCCATTTTTGTTTCCTCCAAAATATATAAAAATTTATAATTTTAAACACTTTTATGTGTTTGACTACCATTACATTGGGAAGCCACCCATGCCACCCATACCGTTCATTCCGCCGCCGAAACCACTCATTTGCTTCATTTTACGTTTAAAGCCTTTTGAGTTGAACTGTTTGAACATTTTCTGCATCTGACGGTATTGATTGAGAAGTCTGTTAACATCTTCAACCTGCATACCGCAACCTGCTGCAATTCTGCGTTTTCTTGACGGATTGATTATATCAGGATTTCTGCGTTCTTTGATAGTCATTGACTGAATGATTGCTCTCATTCTGTCAAGTTGCCTATCATCAACGTCAACATCCTTAACTTTTTTATTAACACCTGGAAGCATTGAGAGAATGTCTTTCATACTGCCCATTTTCTGAACCTGTTCCATCTGGTCAAGCAAGTCTTCAAGGTCAAACTTATTTTTTCTAAGTTTTTCTTCAAGCTGTCTTGCCTTTTTCTCATCAAGAGCAGTTTCTGCTTTTTCAATAAGCGAAAGCACGTCACCCATACCGAGAATACGGGATGCCATTCTGTCAGGATGGAAGAAGTCGAGTTCATCAAGTTTTTCACCCATACCGACAAACTTAATTGGTTTGCCTGTTACTGCTCTTGCTGAAAGTGCAGCACCACCACGGGTGTCACCATCCATCTTTGTAAGAACGAGACCATCAATGCCCAATTCGTCATTGAATGTGCTTGCAACTGTAACTGCATCTTGACCGAGCATTGAGTCGATTACAAGAAGAATTTCGTGTGGACGGATTTCACTCTTGATATTTTTGAGTTCATCCATAAGTTCTGTATCAATATGCAAACGACCTGCTGTATCAATGAAAACATAGTCATAGCCTTTATCTTTTGCAAGTTTAATCGCTTCTTTTGCGATTGTTACAGGATTTGTCTGCCCCATTTCAAAAACCGGAACACCAACCTGTTCACCAACAACCTGCAACTGCTTGATAGCAGCCGGACGATAAATGTCACAAGCAACAAGCAAAGGTCTATGATTTTCATTTTTAAGTTTTAATGCGATTTTTGCACAATGTGTAGTTTTACCTGAACCCTGTAAGCCACACATCATAACTATTGTTGGTGGATGTGAAGCATAGGCAAGTCTTGTCTGAGTGCCACCCATCAAATCGGTTAATTCTTCATTAACGATTTTGATAACCATTTGAGCAGGTGTCAAACTTTCCATAACCTGAGCGCCGATTGCTCTTTCTGTTACCTTAGCAGTGAAATCTTTGGCAACTTTATAGTTAACGTCAGCTTCGAGCAGTGCAAGTCGCACTTCACGCATTGCTTCTTTAACATCGCTTTCGGTAAGACTACCTTTACTTTTCAATCGCGCAAAAGCAGATTCAAGTCTGTCTGATAAACCTTCGAATGCCATAATTTCTCCTATTCTGTCAAGGAAAGTGCGATTGACTTTATCTTAACTGTTATATCGTTAATCTCACGTGAAAGACCGTGAGAAAGGTTATATTCATTAATTTCATCTGCACAATGAATAATTCCCTCAAGTCCGTTTTGAACTTCTGCAAGTTTTTTTGAAAACTGCAATTTATTCTCCATATCAAAAAGCAAATTCTCTGCTCTTTTAATGGCATCACGGACACCCTGCCTTGTAATTCCCTCATTTTCGGCAATTTCTGAAAGAGAAAGGTCATCGTTGTAGTAATGATTAAGATAATCACGTTGCTTTGCAGTCAATGCTTCACCATATAAGTCAAGCAACATTGTGATTTCAACATTATTTGCCACAACAAAACCTCCAATCAAAAAACATCCTGTAAAGGAATTACACTTTACAGGATGTCATTATACTAGATTAAGTTTTGTTTGTCAAGCAAATTTTTATTTTTTGCCTGCATTTACGATTTCGTCCCAAGTAATGCTATCAGGTGTTTTATTTTGAGAGTCGATGACGATTTCTTTCTTTTCAGTTGTTGTAGTTGTATCGTCATTTGCTGGGTCTTGTTTTGTTGTAGTTGTTGAACCATCATTTGATGGGTTTTGCCGTGTAGTTGTAGTCGTTGTTGTGGTAGTTGTTTTATCATTCTTGTTCTTCTTAGTTGTTGTTTCTGTGATAAGGTCTTCAATGCTATCAAAGAAACCTTCTGCGTCAGTTGTAACAGGAATCATATCACCATCAACATTAGTAACGTATTCGTTGCCGTCTTTGTCTTCATAAACATCAACTACAGTTGAACCAACAGGAACTGTGTGGCTAACCTTATACTCTTCTTTTTTGCAAGCTGCAAATAAAACTGTAACTGCGAGTAATAAAACTACTGCTAAAACAATCTTTTTAGTCATTATGTAAAACTCCTTTCGGTATTTGAAAATATTTTAACACATTATATATTTTTTTGCAATACTATTTAAGCTCTGCTATTGTAACGCCCTCTTCGCCTTCTCCAAATGTTCCCACTCTAAATGTTCTTATGTTTGGGTGTTTGCGAAGATAGGTGTGAATGCCTTTACGAAGTGCGCCCGTGCCCTTACCGTGAATAATGGTTATTTCGTTAAGCCCTGTGCGAAGAACACCGTCAATAAACTTATCAAGGTCGAGCATTGCTTCTTCAACTGTTGTGCCACGAAGGTCAATGCTTGATGTTGAAGAAAGAGATGCGTTTGCGCCTGTATGAACCTTGCGAGTGCCATACTCTTGCTTTTTAGGTTGCTTTTTGCCACCAATTAAACGCAAATCAGAAATATTTGCTTTCATTTTAAGCATACCAGACTGCACTTGAACAGTTTTTTTCTTTTCGTCAACTGATATAACTTCTGCCTCACCACCAAGAGATTTAACAAAAACTCTATCACCCACTTTAAGTGGTCGTGGAAGTGAATAATCACCGTCATCATCCTGAAGACCATTTGTGATTTCGTCCATTTTATCAAGCTGACGACCCATTGCTTGTTTCGCTTTTCGTGCAATTTCTTGCAAGTTCTTTTCTTTTGCTTGTTCTTTTTTCAGTTGTTCAATTTCAAGCAAAAGTGAATTACCTGCTCTGCGAGCGTTTTCAACAATTCTTTCTGCTTCTCTTTTTGCTCTTTCGATTTCTTTTTCGCTTTGTTCTTTTGCTTTTTCTAACGCTTTTTCCGCATTTTCTTTTTGACGGAGAATTGACTGTTTTTCTTCTTCGAGTTTTTCTCGGTCATCTTCAAGATTCTTTCTTGCAGTTTCAAGAGTGTCAACTGCATCTTCAAAGCGTGTATCTTCTTCAGAAATGAGTGCTTTTGCAAAATCGGTTATATCTTCACTTATTCCAAGACGACCTGCGATAGCCAAAGCATTTGAGCGACCCGGCATACCGATAAGCAATCTATAAGTTGGTTTTAAAGATGCTACATCAAATTCACAGCAACCATTTTCAACTCTGTTGGTTTTGAGCGCATATTCTTTAAGCTCTGAATAGTGTGTTGTTGATGCAATTTTTGCACCCTGACGACGAAGGTTCTCAAGGATAGCAACTGCTAATGCGGCACCTTCAACTGGGTCTGTACCTGCACCCAATTCATCGATAAGCACAAGGCTACGGTCATCAGCAGTTTTTAAAATATCAACAATAGTAGTCATATGAGCAGAGAATGTTGAGAGTGACTGCTCAATGCTTTGCTCATCGCCAATATCTGCTAACACATTTTTGAAAACTGAAATTCTGCTATTATCTGTTACAGGAAGCATTAAGCCACATTCTGCCATAAGTGTTAAAAGACCGATTGTTTTTATTGAAACTGTTTTACCACCTGTGTTTGCACCCGTTATTACAAGGGAATCAAAATCAATTCCCAATGAAATATCAACTGGTACAACTTTTTTAGGGTCGATAAGTGGATGTCTTGCTTTTTTGAGAAGAATTTCACCGTCATTATTAACTATTGGTCTGCTTGCTTTCATTTTATAGGCAAGGTGTGCCTTTGCAAAATGCAAGTCAAGCATTGTAGCAGAATCAAAACTGATTTTTATTGTGTCTTCAAACTCCCCTGCCATCCCAGATAATTCTGCCAAAATTCTCTCGATTTCGTCTTTTTCTCGACTTTCAAGAACTTTGATTTCATTGTTTGCTTCAACAACGGCAGCGGGCTCAATAAATACTGTTGCACCACTACCCGATGTATCGTGCACCATACCTGCAACTTCGCTTCTGTTTTCGGCTTTAACAGGCACTACAAAACGTCCGTTTCTTTGAGTGATTATTCCGTCACGAAGAATTTTTGAGTAGTGTGAAGAATGAATCATACTATCAAGTTGTTCACGGATTTTGTTTTCAAAATGACGCTTTTTGCGACGAATTTCTTTAAGCTCAGGGGATGCGTTATCGCTGATTTCTGTTTCACTTATAATTGCATTTGTGATTTTTTCTTCGAGATATTTATTTGGATAAAGAGAACTAAATAAATCGTCCAATGCAGTTTCCATTCCTGCACATTTTTCGTGCCAGATTGTAATGCCACGAATGATTTTAAGAGTTGTTGCGATTTTTAAAAGTTCACCCGCTGAAAGTGAACCACCAGCATTTGCTCTGCTCAATGCGTTGTTAACATTTTGCAAACCACCAAAAGATGGTGCACCGAATTTGGCAATGAGAATATAAGCCGCCTCGGTTTTATCGAGCAACTCTGTCACCTCAAAATAGTCAGTCAATGGCTTGATACCCAGCGCCATTTCTTTTGCATCAGCAGATGATGCAATATCACTTAACATTTTGAGAATTTTATCAAGTTCAAGTGAAATAAAATACTTTTCAGCATTCATAATAATGCCCTTTCTTTTCATAAGTATATCACTTCAATAGTTTGAAAGAAAATTGTTCACAGTGCCGTTTTAAGTGAGCGGTGCTGTACAAAAAGTACCGCCCCGAACGAAAAATGGTGCTGTGGGCAATTTTACTCAAACTATACCTTCATACTATTGTAAAAATCCAAAGTTTTAAAGTTTCGTTGTAGTTGTGCTAATAAATACTTTTCTGTTATATATGATAAATCGGGAAGTGCATAGTCTTCCATTTTAAATGAATAGATTTTGTCAAACTCTGAAAAAGCTATATGACGAAGTGCTTTCACAAGTCCTATATCCAGTTGATACATCGCATTAGATGATATGCAGTTATCACAGTAAAGAAGTCCGTCTTCAACGCTAAAATACATTGTATTGGTTTCATATTCACCACAACGCTCACAGGCAATAAGATTTGGCATATAACCTGCTATGCACATCATTCGAAGCTCTGTTATTGCTTTGATTTGTTCTGTTGGCATTGTGCCTTTTGACAAGAAATGAAGAGAATTGAGCATAAGTCTTAAATATTCTTCTGCTATTTCTTCTTCCTGAACAAGTGTCATTATAAGCTCTGAAAAATATTGCGCTAATGATATTCTTTCAAGGTCTTCGCGAAGTCCGAAAAAGGTTTCAATTGGCTCGGCTTCGTCAATTATGTAACTGTCTTTAGTTTTATATAAAGACAGTTTTGAATAGCAGAACATGCCTGTTGAACTGCATTTTCTGTTTTTATAAGATTTCGCACCACGGACAAATGCTCGTACAAGCCCGTTATGGCGTGTGAGTACCGTAACGAGCTTGTCTTTTTCACCAATATTCTGTTCTTTGAGTATTACTCCGTCCGTATTCGTCCTCATCGTCGAAATCCTCATCGTATTGTGGTCTTTTATTTTCGAGAGATTTTTTATACATTAAATAATCTTCGACTTTACCACTTTTTGTAAATCTGCTCCATATTGCCATATTATCCATTACAAATCACCTACCATTAGTAATTTGTGTCGTGAACTATGAAATATGATTGGTAAAAATAAAGTTTATTGGTAAATTAATCTAATCCAAAATTATGAATAAGTCCTTCACGGTTGCGCCAGCCTTCTTTGACTTTTACCCAACATTGAAGATTGATTTTGCAACCGAAAAAGTTTTCCATATCCTGACGAGCATAGGTGGAAATCTTTTTAAGCATTGTGCCACCTTTGCCGATGATAATACCCTTATGACTATCTCTTTCGCAGAAAATTGTTGCTTCAACATCCATTATTCCGTCACTGCGTTCACGCATTTTTTCGATGCTCACGGCAGTGCCATGTGGGATTTCTTTATCTAAAAGTCGAAGCATTTTTTCTCTAATAATCTCACCTGCTAACACTCTTTCAGGTTGGTCTGTGAGAGTGTCTGCTGGGAAAAAGTGTTCAGATTCGAATGCTAATTTTTTGAGTTCTTCTAAAAGTTCTTTTATTCCGCTACCATTTTGTGCAGAAACAGGAACAATAGCATCAAAATCATAATAATCTGTCATTTCTGCTATTCTTGAAATAAGATTTTCTTTTTCTTTAACTGTATCAATTTTATTGATTGCAAGAATTGCAGGGTTTTTGCCTTTTTTGATTTTTTCAACAAGTTCAAGCTCGGCAGGGTTCAACTCCCCTTCAGGTTCAACAACTAAAAGGCAAGCATCAACACCTTCAATGCTGTCGCTGACTGCTTTGACCATTTTTTCGCCAAGTTTTGTTTTTGGTTTATGAAAACCTGGTGTATCAGTAAACACCAACTGAACATTGTCGTCAGTTGTGAGCACACCCATAATTCTTGTTCTTGTTGTTTGTGGTTTTGAAGAAACTATTGCGATTTTTGTTCCTAAAAGTTTATTGAGAATTGAAGATTT
>CALEJD010000032.1 GCA_937898195.1 uncultured Clostridia bacterium
TGGGAGGGCGAAGCATGAGACCTCTGAAGCTTACTTTTTCCGCCTTCGGCCCCTACGCCGGGCTCCAGGAGCTTTCTCTGGAGGATCTGGGCAGAAGCGGCTTATACCTGATCACCGGCGACACCGGCGCCGGCAAGACCACCATTTTTGACGCCATCACCTTTGCCCTCTACGGAGAAGCCTCCGGGGGTAGTGACCGCAGAGAGTCTCGTTCTCTCGTTTCACAGCACGCCCCATTCGGCGCAGAACCCTTTGTAGAGTACGAATTTAGTCACAAAAACCGCACATACCGCATCCGAAGAACTTTGGAATACGAGCGTCCCAAACAAAGAGGCAGCGGGACCAAAAAAGAATCTGCCAACGCCCAGTTTTTCTGTGAAGAAACAAAGGAGTCCATTGACGGGTTAAAAGCTGTGAATGAACGAGTCCTGGAACTGCTGGGCTTGTCTTTCCCTCAGTTCACCCAAACCGCAATGATCGCACAAGGTGACTTTTTGAAAATCCTTCACGCTGACAGTATGGAACAGGCTGTACAGCTTATGTATGAAAACACATCAGCAGGTGGCAGCCCCTGGCTACTCAATGTGCTATGTGTGGATGATTAGACATTTAGAAAACGACCCTTGGATTAAAACAAGAATAGACGACCCAGACCACAAATGGCTCTTGGATTTATAAACAAACCTTTTAATAGGAGATGATATTATGGCAAAAATGACAATGGCTCAAGCACTTGTTAAGTTCCTTGACAATCAGTATGTGTCTTTTGATGGCGTTGAAACAAAATTCGTTGACGGTATTTTTACAGTATTCGGTCACGGTATTGTTCTCGGTCTTGGTGAAGCACTTGATTCTGATAAAGGCGGACTTAAAGTTTATCAGGGCAAAAATGAGCAAGGTATGGCTCATGTTGCAACGGCCTTTGCAAAGATGAACAACAGACGAAAAATTATCGCTTGTGCATCTTCAATCGGCCCTGGTGCTGCTAATATGATTACTGCAGCAGCTACTGCAACAGTTAACAATGTGCCACTTCTTTTATTCCCTGCTGACACATTCTCAACTCGTCAGCCTGACCCTGTTCTTCAACAGTTTGAGCAGGAAAATTCACTTGCTACAACAACAAATGACGCTTATAAAGCAGTTACAAGATATTGGGACAGAATCAGCCGTCCTGAACAGTTAATGTCAGCAATGATAAATGCAATGAGAGCATTGACAGATACAGCAAATGCAGGTGCAGTTGCAATTTGTCTTTGTCAGGATGTTGAAGGCGAAAGTTATGATTACCCAGATTCATTCTTTGCAAAAAGAGTACATAAAATTGTTCGTATGCCAGTAGCTTGTGAAGAATTAGAAGATGTTGTAGCTGTTGTTAAGAATGCTAAAAAACCACTTGTAATCTGTGGCGGCGGTGTGCGTTATTCAGAAGCAGGTGAAGCACTTGAAAAGTTCTGCGCAGAATTCAACATTCCTTTTGCAGAAACACAGAGTGGTAAAACTGCTTGTCTTTCATCTGACAAATATAACCTTGGTGGCCTTGGTGTCACAGGTAATTCAGCAGGTAATGTAATGGCAAAGGATGCAGACGTTGTTATCGGTATCGGTACTCGTTTCTCTGACTTTACAACTGCTTCAAAGTCACTTTTCAAAGACGATGTTAAGATGGTCACAATCAACACATCTCGTTTTGATGCATATAAGCTTGATGCAGTTAAGATGGTAGCAGACGCTAAGCTTGGTATTCTTGCTCTCGGCGATGAACTCCGTAAAGCAAACTATAAATCAGCATATACAACTGAAATTGCAGACGCAAAAGCAGATTGGGACAAGGAAATGGAAATCCTTGCAAATTACAACTATGACGAGAATTTCAAACCACTCATTGCTGCTCGTGATGAAAAGACAATCCCTGAATTTGTAGAGAAAATTGGCGGTGTGATTACACAGACAGCGGCCCTTGCATTGATTAGCAAACTTATTCCTGCAAATGCTCTTTGTACAGGTGCAGCAGGCTCACTTCCAGGTTGTTTACAGAGAATGTGGACATCAGACGAGCGCTATTCATACAATATGGAATATGGTTATTCTTGTATGGGTTATGAAATCGCAGGCGCACTCGGTAGCAAAATGGCTCACCCTGAATGTGAATCTTATGCAATGTGCGGTGACGGTAGCTACTTAATGCTTCACTCTGAACTTGTAACTTCAATTCAAGAAAACAAGAAGATTAATGTTCTTCTTTTCGATAATAGCGGATTTGGTTGTATCAACAACCTTCAAATGTCAAATGGTATCGGAAACCTTGCAACAGAATTTCGTTATCGTGATGACAATGGCGACCTTTTAGGTGACCTTATTCCTATTGACTTTGCTATGGCCGCTGCAGCTTATGGTTGCAAGACATATACAGCAAAAACAATGGAAGAACTTGAATTTGCTCTTATTGATTCACAAAAACAGACAGTTTCAACACTTATTGACATTAAAGTGCTTCCAAAGTCAATGACTGATGGTTATGGTGCTTGGTGGCATACAGGTGTTCCATCTGTTTCAAACAATGAAAAAGTAAATAAAGCCTTCGCAGAGAAGGAAGAAAATAAAAACAAAGCAAGGAGATATTAATATGCTTGATAAGTCAAAAGTAAAACTCGGTATTGCACCTATCGCTTGGACAAATGACGATATGCCAGACCTTGGTGCAGAAAATACATTCGAACAGTGTATTTCTGAAATGGCACTTGCAGGTTTCACAGGTTGTGAAGTTGGTAACAAGTACCCAAGAGATACAAAAGTACTTAAAAAGGCACTTGAACTTCGCGGAATGCAGATTTGCAATGCTTGGTTCTCAAGTTTCCTTATTACAAAGCCTTACGAAGAAGTTGAAAAGGACTTTATCGAGCACATCACTTTCCTTAAAGAAATGGGTGCAAAAGTTGTTGGTATTTCTGAACAGGGACATTCAATTCAGGGTACAGACCTTTCAATATTTGATGACAAATATTTTATGAATGACGAAGAGTGGGATATGCTTTGTACAGGTATCAACAAGCTTGGTAAAGTAGCAAAGGATATGGGTATCGCACTTTGCTTCCACCATCACATGGGCACAGTTGTTCAGACAGCAGCTGAAATTGACAGAATGATGGAAAACACAGACCCTGAACTTTTCGGTCTTCTTTTTGATACAGGTCACCTTGCATACTGCGGTGAAGACTACATGGCAGTTCTCAAGAAATACGCAAAGAGAATCCGTCACGTGCACCTTAAAGACATTCGTCCTGATGTTGTAGCAAAGGTTAAGGCTGAAAAAATGAGTTTCTTACAAGGCGTTCGTGCAGGTGCATTCACAGTTCCTGGTGACGGCGTAATCGATTTCAAACCTGTATTTGATGTTCTTGAAGAAACAGGCTACGAAGGATATGTTCTTGTTGAGGCAGAGCAGGACCCAGCAATTGCAAATCCATTTGAATATGCAGTAAAAGCTCGTAAGTACATAGCAGAAGTTAGCGGTTTATAATAAAATCATAAATAATTCCATTTAAGGAGATATAATAATGGCAGTAGAAAAATTACAATATTTTGTGAACGGTCAGTTCAAAGACTCAAAAACTGATGTTTGGTATGACCTTCACAATCCAAGCACAGGCGAAGTTGTAGGTCAAGCACCTTGCTGTACAAATGACGAAGTTCTCGAAGCAATCGAGGCAGCAAAGAAAGCATATCCGGGTTGGAGAGCAACTCCTGCTATCAAGAGAGCACAGATTCTTTACAAAATCCGTGAACTTATTATCCGTGATATGGAAGAACTCACAATGTGCGTTGCTTGTGAAAACGGTAAGGTTTGGGGCGAAGCAGAAGGCGACGTTCTCAAGGCAAAAGAAGGCACAGAGCTTGCAACTCAAGTTCCATCTCTTATGATGGGCGAAAGCCTTATGGACGCTTCAAGTGGTTATGACACAGTTAAATACCGTGAGCCACTCGGTGTATTTGCTGGTATCGTTCCTGTTAACTTCCCTGCAATGATTCCATTTGGTTGGATGGCTCCAACTTGTATTACAACAGGTAATACAATGGTTCTCAAAGCAGCATCTCTCACACCAAAAACAGCAATGAAATTTGCTGGGATTTATAAAGAAGCAGGTGTTCCTGACGGTGTTATTAACGTTATCACTTGCTCAAGAAATGAAGTAAATACAATTCTTGACCATCCTGATGTTAAGGGTATCACATTTGTAGGCTCAACTCCTGTCGGTCTTAAAGTTTATTCTCGTGCAGCAGCTGCAGGTAAACGTTGTCAGGCTCTTACTCAAGCTAAAAACCATGCTCTTGTTATGTCAGACTGTGCACTCGAAAGAACTGTTGCAGGTGTCATCAACTCTGCTTATGGTTGTGCAGGTCAGCGTTGCATGGCTCTTACTTGCTGTGTTGTTGAAGAAGCAATCGCAGACAAGTTTGTTGCTGAACTCGTTAAACAGGCAAAGAATATTAAGGTTGGTCCATCTTGGGACAAAACTTCAAAACTCGGACCTATTACATATAAAAAGCATTACGAAGAAGTTCTTGCTGACATCCAGAAGGGTGTTGACGAAGGTGCAGAGCTTGTTCTTGACGGTCGTGATGTTAAGGTTGAGGGTTACGAAAACGGTTACTTTATCGGACCTACAATCTTCGATAAGGTTACAGCTGATATGACAATCGGTGACGAAGAAGTATTCGGACCAGTTCTTTGCATCAAGAGATGTAAGAACTTTGAAGAAGGTCTTAAGATTATGAACGACAATCCATATGCAAACGGTTCTGTTATCTATACACAGAGTGGTTATTTTGCACGTCAGTTTGCTCGTTACACAGACGGTGGTCAGGTTGGTATCAATGTTGGTATTCCTGTTCCTGTTGGTTTCTTCCCATTCTCAGGACACAAGCAGTCATTCTTCGGCGATTTACATTGCTTAGGTAAGGATGCATACCGTTTCTACACAGAATCAAAAGCAGTTACACAGCACTGGTTTGATGAAGAAGAAAAGACAAATACAACCGTATCAACTTGGGATGGCACAATATAATTTGTGCTAATTTTCCGTGATGTTGCGTTACACTCGCTCGGAGTATCTTTATACGCCGTCGCTCGTGTGCCTTACCTAACGAAAAATTACCTACAAATTATTGGTTTTAAATTGTATTACTTTGCAAGAAAAACTCTACAAATTAACACATAAAATATAAGGAGAAAATTATTATGCTTAAAATAGGTATCATCGGTGCTGGCCGTATTGGTAAAGTGCACCTTGAATCAATTTCATATCACGTTAAGGGTGCTGAAGTTGTTGCAATCGCAGACCCATTTATGAATGACGAAACTCGTGCTTTCTGCGAAGGTTTCGGTGTTGAAAAAATCTACACAGATTACACAAAGATTATTGAAGATAAGGACATTGATGCAGTTCTTGTTTGTTCATCAACTGACACTCATGCTCCAATTTCTATTGAAGCAATCAACGCAGGCAAACACGTATTCTGTGAAAAACCACTTGCAAATACAGTTGATAAGATTCTTGAAATTGCAGATGCTCTTAAAGCACACCCAGAAGTTAAGTTCCAAGTTGGTTTCAACCGTCGTTTTGACCACAACTTTGCAGCAGTTAGAAAAGCTTATGACGAAGGCAAAATCGGTGAAGCACAGATTCTTAAAATCACATCTCGTGACCCACAGGCACCACCTGTTGGCTACTGTGCAGCAAGCATTTTCCTTGATATGACAATTCACGATTTCGATATGGCTTGCTTCCTTACAAATAGTGATGTTGAAGAACTTTATGTTTATGCAGATGCTCTTATTAACCCAGGCATCCGTGAATACGGTGATTTCGACACAGCAATTATTTCAATGAAAATGGCTAACGGTGCTCTTGCAGTTATTGATAACTCTCGTCAGGCAATGTATGGTTACGACCAGAGAGCAGAGCTTTTCGGCTCAAAGGGTATGGTTGCAACTGCTAATGATACACTTTCAACTGCTGTTGTTTCAGATGCAAATGGTGTAACAGGCGAAAAACCACTCTATTTCTTCCTTGAAAGATATATGGGTTCATTCTCAGAAGAAGTAAGACAGTTCGTTGACTGCTGTGTAAATGACAAAGAAACTCCTGTTGGTATCCACGCAGGTCTTCAGTCAGTTAAGATTGCTCTTGCTGCTGAAAAATCGGCAAACGAAGGCAGACCTGTTAAACTCACAGAAATTAACTAATAAAACAATATGGGCGAGATTATCTCGCCCATATTTTTAAGGAATGATTAAAAATGTCTATTGAAAAAGGCAGAGAATATTTCCGTCAATTTGGAATGGAAGACAGGGTACAGGAATTCTCTGTTTCAAGTGCAACAGTCGAACTCGCAGCACAGGCACTTGGCGTTGAGGGGGCAAGAATTGCAAAAACTCTCTCATTTATGGTGGGCGAACAGCCAATTCTTATCCTTATGGCAGGGGACGTTAAGGTTGATAACTCAAAATATAAAGGCTTTTTCCACGCAAAAGCGAAAATGATGTCACCTGAACAATTGGAAGAATATGTAGGCCATCAGATTGGCGGAGTTTGTCCGTTTGGTATTAAAGATGGGGTAGATGTTTATCTCGACGAGTCTTTAAAACGATTTGAAACTGTTTTCCCAGCAGTTGGTGGCTCAAATAGTGCCATTGAACTCACAATTCCGGAATTAGAGAAATATTCAAACTATAAAGAATGGGTTGAAATATCAAAACCAATTGAATAAAAATGCAAAGTGCATAACGCAAAGCGCAAAATTAAAGGGCGACTCAAACAAGTTGTCCTTTCTTTTGTGTATCTTTAATAAGTATTTAAACAATTATTTTTCACATTCTACAATAGAAAAAATCACAAAAAAATATTATAATTATAATGTATAATTCTATTTGAATTTCGGGAGTGAAAAAATTGTACGGACTTATAGAGCATACAGACGAAATCAACCGACTTTTAGCACGATATGGTGTTAAATTCGGTATTTACAAAAACAATGTGTTCAACGAGCGTCTTTTTCCATTTGATGCAGTACCTCGCATTATTTCAAAGGACGAATTTGAATATCTTGAACGCGGTCTAAAACAGCGTGTTAAAGCACTTAACATATTCTTAAAGGATATATATACCAAAAAACAGATTATTAAGGATAAAATTATCCCTGAAGAATTTGTCTATGGTGCAGCAGGATATATGATGGAATGTGAGGGTGCAGTTCCACCAAAGGGTGTTTTTGCTCATATTTCAGGTATTGACCTTGTTCAAGGTAACGATATGCGTTGGTATGTCCTTGAGGATAATCTCCGTGTGCCATCGGGTGCGTCATACCCTATGATTGCAAGGGAACTTTGCCGTAGAGCTAGTCCTGACACGTTCCGTGCAAACACAGTTGTTGATAATCGTAATTATGGTGATTTGCTCCGCAATGCTCTCGATTATGTTAATACAGGTGGAATTAACGTTGTGCTCACTCCTGGTCGTTTCAATTCTGCTTTCTTTGAACATTCATATTTAGCAGAGAAAACAGGCGCAGTTTTTGCAATGCCACAGGATTTGTTTGTTGAAGGCAATATACTTTATTACAACGAGTATTCGGGCAAACGTCAACGAGTTGGTGCAGTTTATCGCAGAATAAATGACGACTTTATGGACCCTATGACATTTCGTGCAGATTCACTCTTAGGTGTTCCGCATATTATGGATGCTTACAGAGCGGGTAATGTGGCACTTGTCAATGCACCTGGTAATAGCGTTGCGGATGATAAGGGTATTTATTACTATGTGCCTGCAATGATTAAATATTATTTAGGCGAAGAGCCAATTCTTTCAAATGCACCGACATATTTACCATTCTACGAAGAAGATATGAAATATGTTCTCCAAAATATTCAAAAGCTTGTTATTAAGGATGTTGCTGAATCAGGTGGCTATGGTGTTGTTTTTGGCAGTGAGTTATCCCTTGAAAGAGTTTATGAACTTAAAAAGCTTATTCAGAAAGAGCCACGCCGATTTATTGCTCAAGAAGTTATTCAGTTCAATGACCTTAAAGTTGTTGAAAACGGTGCTTGGACTGAAAGAAAAGCAGATTTGCGTGCGTTTGTATTGACGGGTGAGGAGCCTGTTGTCTGGAAGAGTGGTCTTACACGATTCTCAAAAGATGCAAATTCATTCGTAGTTAATTCTTCACAGGGAGGAGGCTTTAAAGACACATGGGTGTTATCTCGATAAAATCAAGTGATAATCTTTTCTGGCTTGGTCGATATGTTGAGAGAGTTTTCACAACTCTTAAAGCCTTTACCGAGTGCTATGATATTATGATTGATATCAATGATGAAGAATATATAAATTTCTGTCGCAGACTTGGAATTGCTAATAACTATTCTTGTCGTCAGGAATTTATCAGTTCATTCTTGTTCGACTCAAACGACCCTGCGTCAATCTATTCTTCTCTTTTGCACGCATACGACAATGCGGTTGAAATGAGAAATGTTATTTCTTCTGACACCTTGTCATATCTTCAACTTGCAGTTGATATTATGGAAAAGAGCAGTAGCAGTAATGCACCACTTCTCAAGGTTCAAGAAGTAACAGACTGGATTTTTGCATTCTGGGGTAGTGCTGACGATAATATCGAAGCAGAAGTTTCAAGAAACATTTTGAAATTCGGCAGAAGTATTGAGCGACTTGATTTATATACAAGACTTGATTATCCTATTGAGCTTTTAAGAAAAGAATTCTCAATTATGCTTAACCGTCTTTACAAGGTGGGAATTGACTGTAATGTGGGGGCGATAGAGCGTCTTACTCGTATGATTTTAGAAGAAGACGATTATGCACCATATAAAATCTCAATTCAGAATGAATTGTGTCAACTTTTTGTAACGGGGGTGGTGTAATATGGCAGTTTTAGATTTTTCTTATAATATGTCAATAAAATTTTCAATGCCTGCAATCAAGCATTGTTACACACTCCGATGTATTCCATTAGAATGTGAAAGTCAGCATATTGAAGACATAAAAGTGACAGTTTTTCCCGAAAACGAACTCACTTATTCAAAAGATGGCTTTGGCAATATCCTAGTAACTGACAGAATTGTTACAATGCACAATGAATTTACAGTTGATGTTACGGGCACAGTAACAACAGGTGCACACATAACACCTGAAACTGATTTGAACCCTGTTTATAAATACCCAACGCATTTTACACAATGTGGCGCAGAGCTACAAAAAATGTTTGACAGAATTCAAGTGGGCATATCCAGCGATGCAGTTGATACTGCACTCAAATTCACTCGTGCAATCCGTGCGAATATTGTTTATAAAACAGGCTCAACAAGTGTTATTACAACGGCTGAAGAAGCACTGCTCAATGGCGCAGGTGTTTGTCAAGATTATTCTCACATTCTCTTGGCTCTTTTACGCCGTGCAGGTGTACCTTGTCGTTATGTTGTTGGTATGATGGTTGGTGAGGGTGAAACTCACGCTTGGGTTGAGGTTTATCATAATGGTAACTGGCACGGTGTTGACCCTACTAATAATCGTCTTGCAGACGAAAACTATATTATCATTAGCCGTGGCCGTGATTTTGCCGATTGTGGCATAAATCGTGGACTTTTAACTGGTGGTGGAATGCAGACACAATCAGTTTCATTAAAGGTAACAAAAAGGTAGTTTTTTATGGATATTGGTTTATCTTCGGCTTGTTTTTATCCGCTCGAAACAGAAAAATCTGTTATAAGAGCGTGTGAAACAGGAGCAAAAACAATAGAAATATTTATGAATGCTGATTCAGAGTTTGAGCCTGATTTCGTCAAGAATATGGCACAAATTTGTAAATCCTATGGTGTGAGAGTTGCATCTGTGCACACAATGGGGTCATTCACAGAGTCATTCCATCTTTTCAGTTCATATAACAGAAGATATTATGAAGCGAAAGAGACATCATTTAAACGCCATTTTGATGTTATGCACACTCTCGGCGCAGAAATTCTTGTCATGCACGGCATAAAGAAACCGGGCAGTATCTCTGACGAAGAATATTTTGAGCGCTTTGGTGAATTAACCCTTATGGGCAAGGCAGAAAATCTTAAAGTCTGTCAAGAAAATGTTGTGCATTACCGAAGTGAAAGCCCCGATTTTCTTTATCGTATGGGTGAATATATCGGTGACGATTTCAATATGGTTTTTGATATAAAACAATCTGTGAGAACGGGTGAAAACCCCTTTGATTTTGCAAAGAAATTGCATAAATATATCCGTCATATTCACATAAGTGACCATAACAGCGAAAAGGATTGCTTTGTGCCTTGCAAGAACGGAACATTCGACTTTAAAAAGTTCTTTGACCTTATGAAAAGTTGTAGTTATACGGGTGACTATATCCTTGAACTCTATGAAAACGGCTATGAAAGTGACAAAGAACTGATTTTTGCATTAAATGAACTGAAAAAATTGCTTTAAACCCTTTACTTTGTGCCTTTTTATATGTTACAATACAATATATAGTAAAATATAGGAAGTGTTTTTATGAGATGTCCATTCTGTGGATTTGAAGAAAGCAAAGTTATCGACTCACGTCCAACTGATGAGGGTGAGAGAATCCGTCGTCGTCGTGAATGTATCAAATGTACAAAGAGATTCACAACATACGAAATTATCGAAAGTGTTCCGATTGTAGTTGTTAAGAAAGATAAAACACGTGAGGTTTTCGATAGACAAAAACTCATTAAAGGTATGCTCACAGCTTGTGAAAAGCGTCCTGTTTCAATGGAAACTATCGAAAGAGCAGTCAGCGAAATCGAATCAACTTTGCAGAATTCTCTCGACCGTGAAGTAACATCAGTTCATGTTGGTGAACTTGTTATGGAACAGCTTAAAGAAATAGACCAAGTGGCTTATGTGCGTTTCGCATCAGTTTATAAGCAGTTCAAAGACGTAAACGCATTTATGGAAGAACTTTCAAACTTCCTTGATAAGAAATAATTAATATTAAAAATGAGGTGTCATTATGAAGAAAACGGTTTTTAAGGTGCTGTCAGTCGTAATGGCACTTTGTGTTTTTTTTGGCGTTTTGCCTGTGGTTGCTTCAGCAGAAAACATAGAATTGCCAACAGTAGAGAATGTTCCAATGATTAAGTTTTCACCTGAAACAAAAATTGATGTTCAGGTTGGTGGTAACACTATAAACAAGTTTTATAGCGCAGGAACAGAAGTCGATACTACAAAATATTTTTATAATCAGTTAACAAACAATCAAAAAAAGCTTTATGACCAGATTCTTGCAGCAGGTCCTGTTGAGACGATTGAGATTGATATGACAGATATTTCAATTACTAGCACAGGATTGACATCTTCAGTATGTCAAAATGATGCTGTTAGTAAGGCTCAGCAGGATATCATTATGGCAATTACTGCACTTAATGAAGATAAGCCCTTGTTTTTCTGGTCAGCAGGATTTGGCTTTTTACCGAATGGCATAGTTGAACGAAGTGGACTGAATTATGTTTGCACAATTACGGCATTAACTATCACGATAAATCTTGATACAACCCATTTCGCCGATTATAACGATGTTAAGACTAAATTGCAGGCAGTTAAAGACAAATATCCCACAATTCCAGTTTATGGTATAAGTCGTCACGAGAAGTTAAAATCTATTCACGACTATCTCGCAAATAATATTGTTTATGACCCTAATGTTGATACTAATCCAGCATCAAATGACTTTGATGTTTATGGCGCATTAATTAATGGTTTGTGTGTTTGCGAAGGATATGCCGAAGCATTCAAACTTCTTTGTGACCGTGAGGGTATTCCTTGCATTACGGTTGTGGGCACTGGTAATGGTGGTGCTCACAAATGGAATATGGTGCTTATGGAAGACGGTGAGTGGTATACACTCGACTCCACTTGGAATGACCAAGGGAGCAGTATATATTATAGCTATTTTCTTAACGGGGGCGGCACAAAGACCCCATGGTTTAATCCTGATGTTGCTGATTCAACAGTTCATATCCCAACGGGTACAATATTTAACAATGCACCTACGGCATTGACATATCCGACACTTTCTTTTGATGCCTATGGTATAGGCTTGTTAGCACCAGATGCCGGAGATGTTCATTTTGATAAAACTCGTGGTGTAATAATGGTTGGCAAAAATCTTCCGTATTATTACTATTATGATATTGTAGATGCAGAAACATATGGTATAACATCTAATTTTACAACCATATTAAATGGCACAGGCACAACCACATCAACGCTCACTGTTACAGATGGCAGAACAACAAAAACCTATCTTGTTGCAATGCGTGGGGATATTGATGCTTCCAATGCAACCAATGCAACTGACTATAATAATATAGCTCAGATTTGTGCAACAACTCATAAGGTTGATGATGCAACCGCAAAATTCTATGCTGGTGATATGACACAAGACGGTGCAATAGACGGATTTGATGCAATAGCTCTTGATTTGTATATGAAAGATACTTTAAAGTTTAATTAAAAGAAGAAAACCGATTGAGAGAAATCCCAATCGGTCTTTTTTAATACTTATGAAATTTTCTGAGTGCTGTGGCAATGGGTAGAATAAGGATTCCCAACACCACGTTGCCGATACAATGCATAATATCAAATGAAAATCCTGCAACAATCCAAGCAATCATAGTTTTAAAATCATATCCAAATATAATTGCTTGCGCGGGTGCATAAAGAGTTCCGTACAAAATTCCGTGAAGTCCCGAAACAATCATATAAATAGGCACGGCAACTTTAGGTTTCATATTCTTTGGTAACAGCATAACCATTCCCCAGAGAATAGCCCAGATGTATAGATAAGCAAACCACCAAGTACCAAAACCATAGATTATTCCTGACAAGAGAACAAATATGTAGATAGGCTTTAATGCGTCTTTGCGATAAACTATTGTATATGCAGTGATTAGAGTGCCCAACAAATGAAAATTGGGCAATGCTTCCATCAATAGTTTTGAGAGTAACATTATTACCCCCAACATTGTGAAAACCAAAGTATCAACTAACTTTTTATATTTTTCACTTCTCATATTATGCCTTTGTTGCTACAAATGAATATGTTGTGCCGTCAACTATTTCTGTTGTGTCAACACCACTCATTGCATATTCACCATTCACATAGAATGCCCAATATGCACCGTCAGCGTTGTACTCATATTTAATACCATTTACAGTATCAACCATAAGACCATATTGACCAACTTCGCCCGAGATAAGTTTTTCGGCTAAAAGTGCTTCGCCAACTGTGTTGGCCTCTGTTTTGATGTCAAAGGTTTTTTCGCTTCCGTCAAGGTCAACTACCTTGAATACAAAAGTTTTTTCTACCTTTGCATCTCCTGTGTCGTTGTTACTATCATTTCCACACGCTGAGAAAGAGAATGCCATAGCCACAATAAGCATCAGCGAGAGAACAGACAGTAATGTTTTTGATTGCATTACATTTTTCATAACTATAATCTCCTTTAATATTTGATTTTTTGATACACGGCTTATCGCTATATCGGTTTTCGCGACAACGATAACTTAAAGACCGGGTATTCCGACTTGCAGACTAAAATGCGAAATTCGTCTTCTCGGGATTTCCCAATGACTTTACTTTTTGTGGCAAAAGTATGAAAATCACTCATCTGCTTACGGCGACGGACTCGTTCAGGATTCTAACCTGATTCCCCGACATCCTTGACCTATATCGAAACAATTATATACTCACGCCTGAAATAAATCAATAAAAACTTGATTTATAGGGTAAATAAGATTAAAATGTAATTTATAAGGGAAGTGAAATATATGAAAAAAATTATAATACCAATCGCAACTATTTTAATATTAGCAATTATAGGCACAACAATATTCTTCGGGGGGAGAACAATGAAATTGAATGAATATAAAAACACAGAATTAAATCTTCCCGAAGGTTTTACAATTACAGCACATACAGGTTGTATGGGTACAAAAGAAAACTCTCTTGAGTCTATTAAAATGGGTATTGAAAACGGTGCGCAAATTATTGAGTTCGACTTGTATTTTACACAAGACGGCGAGCCTATACTTTCTCATGACGAGCCTGTGGGTGACGAGATAACTTTAGACGAAGCTTTTGCATATCTTCGTATGTTCAAAGATGCAAAAGCAAATGTTGACATAAAAACTGTTGATGCACTCGAAAAGGTTTATCCATTGGCAAAAGAGAATGATGTTGAAAATAGAATTTTCTATACAGGTGTTAAAGATGAATTTGTTGAGAGTGTCAGAAAAGATAGTCCTGAAATAAAATACTATCTTAATGTTGATGTTGATAAATCAAAGAATACTGATAAAGAATATTTGCAGTCATTAGTTGAAAAAGTGAAAAAAGCAGGGGCTATCGGCATAAACTTTAATTATAAATCAGCATCAAAAGAGTTGGTTGATATTTTCCACGAAAATGGATTGTTAGTGTCAATATGGACAGTTGATAGCGAATATAATATGTATAAAATCCTGTCTTTTGGACCTGATAATATCACAACAAGACACCCAGACAAATTGTCAGAAATTATTAAGGTGAGAAGAGTCGAGCCAAACACGCCGTAAACACAGACCTTCAGCGAATTTTCACTTTTTCGCCCTTGATTTGCGTCAGCAAATCTTCGGTCTCAAAAGCAAAAATTCACCTTAGTAAAAAATTTAAGGAAATTTGTCAAAATTATTGACTTTTTGCGAATTTTTATTTATATTTATTTCATACCAAATAGGGACGGCTAACATAAGCTGTCCCAACTATACCTATCGGTTGGAAAGGGGCTGCATAATTGAAAAACAATCCAATTATTATCGACCTCAAAAACATCAGCGTAAGCTTTGACAATCAAAAAATTCTCAATAATATTAATCTCTACATCCGTGACGGTGAGTTTATCACTTTTCTCGGGCCTTCGGGTTGTGGCAAAACAACAACTTTGCGCATAATTGCGGGCTTTTTACAACAGGATAGTGGGGACGTTATTTTTGAAGGTAAAAATATCAATGGTGTTCCTGCGTATAAAAGACAGGTTAACACCATTTTTCAGCGTTATGCACTTTTTCCACATTTGAATGTTTATGAAAATATTGCGTTCGGTCTTCGTCTTAAAAAATGGAAAGAAGACGATATCAAAGCAAAGGTCAGCGAAATGTTGACTCTCGTTAACCTTAAAGGCTTTGGTAACAGACGAATTGACTCTCTTTCAGGTGGTCAGCAACAGCGTGTTGCCATTGCCCGTGCCCTTGCAGTTAATCCACGCGTTGTGCTTCTTGATGAGCCACTTGGCGCTCTTGACTTGAAGCTTCGCAAGGATATGCAGATTGAGCTTAAAAACATTCAGCAGAAATTGGGCATAACCTTTATTTATGTTACCCATGACCAAGAAGAAGCACTTTCAATGTCTGACACAGTTGTTGTTATGAATGGTGGCGAAATTCAGCAGATTGGCACACCACTTGATATTTATAACGAGCCGAAAAATGCTTTCGTTGCCGATTTTATCGGTGAAAGTAATATTCTTGACGGCATTATGAAAGAAGACTTCACAGTTGAATTCAACAATATTAAATTCCAATGCGTTGACAAAGGTTTCAAGAAGAATGAGCCTGTTGACGTGGTTATCCGTCCAGAAGACATTGATGTTGTACCAGCCGATGAAGGTATGCTTCAAGGCACAGTTACATCAGTAACTTTCAAAGGCGTGCATTATGAAATTATCGTGGACATTGATAATTTCAAATGGATGATTCAGACAACCGAAAAGAGTGAAGTTGGCGACGTAATCGGTATTTCAATCGACCCTGACGAAATGCACATTATGAAAAAATCACAATACTCTGGTCTTTATGGTGACTATAGCTCATTCAGTGATGAGTTTGACGAGCTTTCAGAAGCTTAATCTTTAGAATTTCTCGAAAGGTGGTGATTACTGTGAAAAAATCTTCCCTTGCACAAAAACTTCTCAATGCTCCATATATGCTCTGGTCGGGACTTTTCATAGTAGCGCCACTCATAATGGTTATATATTATGCATTCACCGATACAACGGGCGCATTCACACTCTCTAATATTGCGCAAATCGGTGACTACACCAGCACCTTTATTCTTTCAATCAGTTATGGTGCAGTGGCAACGGTGATAAGTCTTATTATTGCTTATCCTTTTGCATATTTCTTGGCACAGACAAAGGCATCATTTCAAAGGGTTGCAACAATGCTTATAATGTTGCCTATGTGGATGAGCTTCCTTATTCGTACTTATTCTTGGATTACCATCTTGGGCGAATCAGGTGTTATAAACAGCTTTTTAGGTATTTTCGGCATTGAGCCACTTAAAATGCTTAACACAGGTGGCGCAGTAATTTTAGGTATGGTTTATAATTTCTTGCCATATATGATTTTGCCACTTTATACATCACTTTCAAAAATGGATAACTCTCTCGTTGAGGCGGCACAGGATTTGGGCTGCAATAAGTTCTATTGCCTTAGAAAAGTTATATTCCCATTATCTGTTCCTGGCATTGCAAGTGGCGTTACAATGGTATTTGTTCCGAGTGTAAGTACGTTCTATATCACTCAGAAATTGGGTGGTGGTCAGATTACACTTATCGGTGATGTTATTGAAGGTCAGTTCCAAACTGCTTATAACTATAACTTAGGTGCGGCACTTTCTCTTGTGCTTATGGTTATGATTTTAATCTGTCTTGGTGTGCTTAATTATTTCACAGACAGTGACGATGACGGAGGTGTGCTTATATGACAAAGACTTCTCCATTATCAAAACTCTATTTAGCACTTGTTTTCGTGTTCCTTTATGCACCAATGGTTGTTATGATGGTGTTCTCATTTAACGGAATAGAAAGCACATATATTTTTGAAGGATTTTCACTGCAATGGTATGAAAAGCTTTTCCACGACAAAGCCACAATGGATGCTCTCAAAAATACAGTTGTGTTAGCGGTAATTTCAGCGGCAATTGCAACAGTATTGGGCACAATGGCAAGCGTGGGAATTAACGCAATGCGTAACAAATTTGTAAAGTCATCTGTAATGACAGTTACAAATATCCCTATGATGAACCCTGAAATCGTTACAGGTATCTCAATGATGCTCTTATTCGTTTTTGCAGGTGTAATGCTTAACAGAAAAGATGTTCTCGGTTTCTGGACAATTCTCATTGCTCACGTAACATTCCAGTTGCCATATGTCATCCTTTCTGTGTTGCCAAAGCTTAAGCAAACTGATAACAGAATTTTTGAAGCAGCGCAAGACTTGGGTTGTCACCCTGTCAAAGCATTCTTCAAGGTGGTTTTCCCTGCAATTTTACCTGGTATCATTTCAGGTGCAATTATGGCATTCACATTGTCACTTGATGATTTCATCATCAGTTATTTTACAAACGGACCTGATTTCCAGACATTGCCTATTCATATTTTCTCAATGACAAAAAAGAGAGTTAAACCGGATATGTATGCTCTTTCAACTCTCATTTTTGGTGCAATGTTTGTTCTTTTGATTCTTATGAATGTGGCACAGTCACGCTCTGATAAGAAACAGAGAAAAAAGCAAAGGGAGGGTAATGAATGAAAAAACTTCTCTCTTTATTGATTTCTTTTCTTGTTTTGATTTCTGCTTTTGTTCTTCCTGTTTTTGCTGAAGATGAAATCTTCTCACAAGAAACTATTGATTACTATAAAAATCTTGGTCTTCAAGGTACGGTGCTCAATGTTTATAACTGGGGTGAATATATTGACGACGAAGAAGTTGATGTTGTCAGTGAATTCGAGCGCCTCACAGGGTGCGATGTTAATTACACAACATTTGAGTCAAATGAGAATATGTATTCAAAGCTCTCTGGTGGAGGAGTCAGTTACGATATAATTATTCCGTCGGACTATATGGTTGAGCGCCTTGTTTCTGAAGATATGCTCTTGCCACTTGACTATAATAATATTCCAAACTTTGATAAATATTTCGACAATGAGAAATATGGTCATCTTATTGAAAACGGAATCAAAGATTACGGAGTAATTTATAATGTGGGAACAACAATTCTTATTTATAATAAAAATTTTGTGAAGGAAAAACCCACAAGTTGGAAAGTGCTTTGGGATGAGCAATATCAAGGCAAAGTGCTGATGTTCAATAACCCACGAGACTCTTTTGCTATTGCACAATTCATTTTAGGGCAAAGCATCAATACAACAAACAAAGAAGATTGGGATAAAGCCGCCGAGCTTTTAATGGAGCAACGCAAAGCCGTTAAACCTGAATATGTAATGGATGAAGTTTTCATCAAGATGGAAAGTGGCGAATACGCTTTTGCTACTTATTATGCAGGGGATTACGAGTTGATGGTTGAAAACAACCCTGATTTAGGTTTTGCATTCCCCGAAGAAGGTGTTAACACATTCTATGATGCAATGTGTATTCCAAGCGCATCACAGAATAAAAAGGGCGCAGAAGCATTTATAAACTTTATGTTAGAGCCTGAAATCGCACTTGCAAATGCAGAATATATTTATTATGCAACACCTAACAAAGCTGTTTTAGAAAATGAAGACTATTCACTCATTGACAGTGAAGCAGTTTATCCTGAAACTGTTGAGAATAGTCAGGCATTTCATAATTTGCCAACAGATACATTGCAATATATGAATAATCTCTGGATGAAAGTCAAGGGTGAAAACAATACACAGGGTTTATATGCAGGATTTTTCTCTGTGATTATTCTGATTGTGATTATTATCATTGCCAACATAATCAAAAAAGCAAAAATGAAGAAATATTATAATGTATAAAGAAAAGGACTTATTCAAAGCGAATAAGTCCTTTATCATTTTTAATTTTTTGATGGTGGATATGGCTCTTTTTGGTCTGTTAACCCTGCAAGATAATCCATACTAGTGTTCAAGGCTTTTGCAATTTTTACACATTGCTCAAAAGTGTAATATCTCACACCGCGTTCAATTTTTGAATAATCGCTTTGGTCAATGCCAGTAAGCATTTGCATTTTAATTTGTGTGTATCCGCGTTCAATTCGTAAATCTTTCAATCTGCTCATAATATCACCTAAATATATTATGGCAGATTGACCTATTGACATTAGGGTTAAATTGACCTATAATGATTTCATAGAATAATCAGTTCTTTTTGATGAATGACAAAAATATTTAAGAAAATCCTTGTAAAATGTAAGACGAAGGCATATTTTTCAACTGATTATTCTATAGTAAAAGGTCGGTATTTATACCGACCTTTTTATTGTTGTTATTTTATTTGCCAGTCAATTTCAGGGCGTCCCTTTGATTTTAAAAATTCATTTGCTTTTTTGAAATGATTATTGCCGAAAAAACCGTTATAAGCAGAAAGGGGACTAGGGTGTGCTGATTCTAACACAAGGTGATTTGGGTTAGTAATGATTTTTTTCTTTGCTCTTGCGTTTGCACCCCAAAGTAAAAATACCTTTGGCTCTGGTCTTTGGTTTAAGAGAGAAATAATGTTGTCTGTGAAAACTTCCCAACCCATTCCTTTGTGTGAGTTTGGTTGACTTTCTCTTACCGTTAAAACCGTGTTTAGCATTAATACGCCTTGCTCTGCCCAATATGTAAGCTCACCGTGGTCGGGGATAGGGTAGCCATATTCTGCATAAATTTCTTTATACATATTCTGTAAAGACGGTGGTGCTTTAACACCTTTTTTTACTGAAAAGCAAAGTCCATGTGCCTGATTAGGTTGATGATATGGGTCTTGCCCAAGCATCACAACTTTAACATCTTTGTAGTCGGTGTATTTAAGTGCATTGAATATGTCATTCATATTGGGATATATGGTTTGTGTCTTATATTCCTGCACTAAAAATTTTCTCAAATTGAGATAATATGGTTTTTTGAATTCGTCTTTTAAAAGAATATCCCAACTATTATTAAACTGTACCATTTTTTAATCTCTCAATCATCATAAATGCAGATTTATAAATATCACCACAACCCATTGTAAGCACTAGGTCACCTTTCTTTGCATTTTTCACAACATAGTCTGCAACTTCTTCTTGTGTGTTAAACCAAACAGAGTTTGGAATTTTCTCTGCTAACTGGGAAGTGTAAATATCATAAGTATTCACTTCGCGTGAGCCCATAATCTCTGTCATAACACATCTGTCTGGGATTTTAAGCACATCGACAAACTCGTCAAAATGCATAGCAGTTCTTGAATATGTGAATGGTTGAAAAACTGCCCAAACTGTGTTATAGCCCAGTTTCATAGCTGCTTCAAGTGTAACTTTGAGTTCAGCAGGGTGGTGGGCATAGTCATCAATAAAATCAATGCCGTTATATGTTCCCAAATCTTCAAAGCGACGACCTGCACCTTTGAATTCTTGCAATCCTTTAATGCAATCTTCAAATTTTGCACCTGAATAAATTGCAGAAGCTATAGCAGCAAGAGCGTTGAGTACATTGTGAATACCTGGGATTGAAAGTTCAACACTACCGAGTTTTTCGCCTTTATACATTACATCAAACTTTGTGAATGCACCCTTGTATTCTTCAATATTCTCTGCATAGTAGTCATTTTTCTTGTCAAAACCGAATGAAATCATTTCTTTACCCTTAATGTCCTTTATGGCTTTAAGGGTGTTTTCATCATCACCGTTATAAATAATTGCTTTTGTAGCAGATGACGCAAATTTTGTAAAACTTAAAATAAGATTTTCCATTGTCTTGAAATATTCAAGGTGGTCTTCATCAATGTTGAGAATAACTGCAACATCAGGACTCATTTTAAGAAATGTATCTTGATATTCACAAGATTCCATAACGATAGTTTCAGTCTGTCCCACACGACCATAAGAGTTAGTAAGTGGCAATTTGCCACCAATAACTGCAGATGGGTCAAGACCTGCTTCAATCATTGTTTGCACAGTGAGTGAAGTAACAGTAGTTTTGCCGTGAGTACCACAAATGCCAATACAATTTGTGAACTGACGAGAAACTTCGCCTAACAACTCTGCTCTTTGGAAAGTTGGGATTCCACTTTCAAGTGCAGCCTTAAGCTCTGGGTTTTCTTTTGAAATAGCTGCAGAATAAACCACCATTTCAGCGCCTTCAATGTTTTCAGCACGCTGGCCCATCATAACTTTAATACCCATTTTGCGAATACGTTCAACGATTGAGCTTTCGTTATTGTCAGAGCCTTGCAAAGTGTAACCCTTGCTATGAAGAATCTCGGCAAGTGGACACATACCACTACCACCGATTCCGATAAAATGTATTGTTTTTACAGTTTTTAAAGCCTTTGAAATGTCGTTCATTTTTATCACCACCCATTATTATATTGTATTTTTATAAAAAATTAAACCCCTAATCACCAAAATTTTGAAAAAACATAACATAGTAGTAGGCAAGGGGGATTATTTATGAGAAATATCGTAATAGTTGGTGGAGATAAAAGACAAAAATACCTTAAAGAATATTTAGTGGCGCAAGGATTTGATGTTTCGTCTTATGGACTTTTTGATTGGGATGACGATACGGATAAACTCAAAAGTGTGCTTCGAGAAGATTCTTTGGTGGTGCTTCCACTTCCTGCAACACGAAACGACCAGACGATTATTATGCCATTTTCAAAACGGGAAATGTCAATCGACCGACTGATTTCCTTTTTAGGTCGGGAAAATCTTGTTTTTGGTGGGATAATCAAAGGCGAATTGCTCTCGCGTCTTCGAGAAACAGAAATCCCCTTTGTTGATTATTATGACGACTCTTTTATAGAGAAAAACGCAGTTTTAACGGCTTTTGGCACACTTAAAATTTTGCTTGAACACATTGATTTTGCACTTCCTTTGGGTAAATATGCTATAACGGGATACGGCAGGGTTTCAAGAGAAACGGTCGCACTTTTAAAGGCTCTTTCTTGCGATATAACCGTCTTTGCCCGCAATCCATCACAAAGAGAAGATGTAATAATTAAAGGTTGTAAGGCTTTGAATATTGCCAACCTTTCAACTTGTGCTAACAATTTTGATGTGATAATCAACACTGTGCCACAGAATATAATTTTTGAAGATACTCTTAAAAACATAAATAAAAACACAAAAATAATCGAACTTGCTTCTGCGCCTTATGGTTTGGATTTTGATTTAGCGAGAAAATATGGTGTTGATGTAATCAAAGCATTTGGATTACCCGGTAAATACACACCGAAAACAGCAGGGGAGATTATAGGCAAAAAAATCGAAGAATATTTGCAAAAGGAGGAGTAAAAATGAGCAAAGAAACTGTGGGGTTTGCCTTGTGTGGTTCCTTTTGCACATTTAAAAAAGTAATCCCACAAATGAAAAAGTTGGTTGACGAAGGGTATAAAGTAATTCCTATTATGTCACCCACGGCATATTCGACTGATACTCGTTTCGGCAAAGCCGAAGATTTTAATAAAGAAATCGAAGAAATATGCAATGAGAAAATCATATATACAATAAGTGGCGCAGAGCCCATTGGACCAAAAGAATTGCTTGATATGTTAGTTATTGCACCTTGCACAGGCAACACCCTTGGTAAACTCTCTAACGGAATAAGTGATACATCTGTAACTCTCGCAACAAAAGCACATTTAAGAAATCAGCGCCCTGTCATAATTGCCGTTTCAACAAACGATGCTCTCGGCACAAGTGCCCGAAATATCGGAACTTTAATGAATAGTAAACATATTTACTTTGTGCCGATGCGACAAGATGACCATATAAATAAACCTAATTCAATCGTAGCGGATTTTAATTATATTCCTGACACGGTGAAAGAAGTGCTCGAAACTAAAACTCAACCACAACCGATACTCTTATAAGTGCAGAACGCAAAGTGTAGAGTGCAGAACGACAAAAATAAAAAAGGCAGAGATTTTCTCTGCCTTTAACTCTGAGTTCTGGGTTTTGTATTATGCACTCTATTTATTTCTGTTCAAAGAAAACCTTGAATGCACGATATGCCATATAAACATCAAGCTTTGAAACAACTTCAAGTGGTGCGTGCATTGAAAGAACAGGCACACCAAGGTCGATTGTGTCGATGTCGAGATTAGCAACATACATAGCAACTGTACCGCCGCCACCTGCATCAACCTTGCCAAGCTCACCAATTTGCCACACAACATCATTTGCATTGAGCATTCTACGGATTTTACCCATATATTCAGCGGAAGCATCGCTTGTGCCACTCTTACCGCGTGAACCTGTGTATTTTGTAATAACAACACCATTGTTTACAAATGAGCAGTTCTTTCTTTCACTCACTTCAGGGAATGTTGGGTCAAATGCAGCGTTAACATCAGCAGAAAGGCATTCTGACTTTGACATTACTCTCCAAGGCTCAACCCCACCCATAACTGCAAGGTCGTGGATAAAGTATTTCATATATGATGAGTTAAGACCTGTGTTACCGTCAGAACCGATTTCTTCTTTATCAGTAAGAACTGTAAGACAAGTGTATTCAGGATTTTCAACATCAAAAATTGCCTGAGCAGCAGGGTAAGCACAAACCTTATCATCGTGACCATAAGCACCAATTAAGCTTCTGTCAAAACCAATGTCACGAGCCTTGAATGCAGGGACAAGTTCAAGTTCCGCACTAAGGAAATCACCCTCAGTAATTCCATATTTTTCGTTAAGAATTTTAATGATGTTGAGTTTAACCTTGTCAGCGCCCTCATCTTTTGAGAATGGACGAGAACCGATAAGAATATTTAACTGTTCACCCTTGATACCTTCGCTCATTGTCTGCTTCATCTGGTCCTGTGCCAAGTGTGGAAGAAGGTCAGTAACGCAGAATTGTGGGTCGTTTTCGTCTTCACCGATTGTAACTTTTACACTTTCGCCGTTTGCCTTAACAACAACACCGTGGAGTGCAAGTGGAATAGCAGTCCATTGGTATTTCTTGATTCCGCCGTAGTAGTGAGTCTTGAAATATGCAAGAGAAGAATCTTCATAAAGTGGGTTAGGTTTAAGGTCAAGACGAGGTGAGTCAATATGTGCGGCAGAGATTTTAACACCATCTGTGATGCTCTTTTTACCGAATACACAAAGAATAATTGCCTTGTTTCTGTTGTTGAAATAAACTTTGTCACCAGCATTATATTTTTTTGTGTTATCAAATTCTGTGTAGCCTTTGCTTTCTGCTTCTTTTATGAAAAAATCAACAGATTCACGCTCGATTTTTGCAAAGTCCAAATAATCTTTATAACCCTCACAAAAATCATCGGCAAGTTTAACTGTTTCGTCGCTTACTGTTTCCATAGCATGCTTTGGCTCATAGAAAAGTTCCTTTTTCATTTCATTTAAGTCCATAATATTTTCTCCTTTCGGTTACAAATCTAATTGTAAAATAATTGGTTTTATTTCTACATTTAAGTCGTATGGTGGGTAATTCCATAAAACAAAATCAGCACGACTTGTGAAAAAGCTCTCGTCTTTTTGTGCGTTAATTCTTTCAAGCGCCTTTTCTTCGGTGATGTCATCCCTTTTCATTATTCGTTCAAGACGAATTTCTTTTGGCGCAACAACTGCAACAGTAAAGTCACAAAGTGCATCTTCACCACTTTCAAAAAGCGCGATAGCATCAATAATTATACCACGATAGCCAACTTCTTCCATATCCTTGATAATGGATTGGATTTCTTCAGTTACAGCAGGGTGAGTGATGTTGTTTAAATCGTTTGTGCTCTGCTCATCAGCAAATGCACGGGTAGCAAGTAACGGACGATTTGTTGTGCCATCATCATTGATTACGTCATCACCAAAACGCTCTTTTAATTTATTTTTGACATTTTCGTTGTTGTTTATAACTTCAC